>NZ_CAXTNE010000099.1:0-25257 GCF_964245445.1 uncultured Nostoc sp. | reverse complement strand
GCTTTTGCTTGCGGAAAACACCAAAATGAGAAAGCAAACTGGGGTTTGAGAAAGTGAAAGCTCATTTTACTTGCGGAAAACACTGAAATGAGTAAGTCAAATGGCATTTTGAGTAAGTCAAATGCCATTTTGCTTACTAAATTCGACTTTATCCATATTTCTCGGCTGTAATGACCAGTTATGATTATCGTGATGGTAGTGCGATCGCAAAGCATGACGCTTAGAGCAAAATTTAGGAGTCATTATTCATAATTCAGAAGTAAAACAGGCTTTATGTCTGGCTTTAAAGCTTAGTTTATGTACTCCACCAAGTTGAAATCTTCTGTAAATGCAGCTGGGTATCAGGTTAGCTACTAGAAAAAAAGAATTAGCTCAAAAACTTTGGAGACCATAGCCAATAAATAAAACTCGGTTCACCTAGAACCGAGCATTGATTGATGAAGAAGCAGGGGAGCAGGGAGCAGGGAGCAGGGAGCAGGGAGCAAGGGGGATAGAACAGAAAGGGATTCGACCCCACCCTCACTTGAGCCACTTAATAGAAGTGGGGGACGTAAGAACATGTTCCGCTCTGCTCCACGGCTCTCGGTTGGGGTCATTTCCCCTAGCGAAGAGCCCCCTTCTCCCAGCCTCTTCGTTGAGATTTTATTTCTTGATTATCATGACACTTAGAAGATGTTTTAAAAGCCCCGAAAGTTATAATTTCGCAGTTCTGCCTGGGCTAAATACAAAGCCAAACCAATGTTTTAGCTATGTACTAATATGCAATGATTTGCTAACTATGAGAGCAAAAAATCTTTTAAAACATCATCTTCAACAAGCGCAATTTCTTTTGTATTAAGACAAAGAAATTTTACTTGCGAGTTAGGTTAAGCAGTTCTTTGGGAGAAGCAAGTAAGTCAATAGCCACGAAGTAAATTTGACCTTGAGGATCGAGTAAAAATCGCCAAGCAATGTTCATCCCAACATTACCTCCAAACCAAGGAGTTTCGACTGTACCAGTAACTTTATGCTGGGTATAACCATCTTCTATAGTTTCTGAAACACCTTTGGTTGGCTTCATCACTAACCCTTGTCCCTCATCTCGTAGGTAGGAAGTGATCGCTTCTCGACCAACAATTGGTTTTTGGAACGGTGGTTGCAGCGCACCATTGTTAGCAAATAAAGCTACAGCAGCTTCAAAGTTATCTGCATTCATAGCTTCAATGTATTTCAGCACTGTTGGTTCTGTAACTCCCTCAATAGTAAATTGGGGACTTAGGGATGCACGCGGGAACTTAAAGTTTATGACTTCTGCCTGTTTGTTATCAGCCAGAGACGGATCAAACCCCATATTTACTACAGTATTGCGTAGTACAGTAATTTGCTGACTCTGATCGATTCTCTGAACAGCTTCTAGCACTGCTTTAACTTGGGTTGACATTTGATAGCCTGCTGGCATAGGAGCGACGATACCCTGTTTCATCCACTCTCCTAACTGCCACCAGAATCCCAGCTTGGCGTTGACACCAAAGTATGCATAAGAACGGCTGATAGAAGTATCTGCATTACTCGCTAAATCTCTCATTAATTGCGTTTGTTCTTCATGAGACATCTGCTTAATGTCGTTGAATATACCTTCCATTAATTGGAGATTTGCTTTTCCGGGAGCAGCTGGAGTAATTGTACGACCTAGTTCAGCGTAGGCATACCAGAGAAATGCCAACTGATCGTCAATGCTGAGTTCAGCAAACTTTGCTGTAGTGGCTGGAACAGCATCTGCCACTTGAGTGCTAGAAAAAATATTCCGTGCGGATTCGATAGTATAACTCATGGTTATTACCTTAAAGATTTACCTATTCAGTAGTTGCTTTCGGCTACATTTTGCAGTTTGAGGGATAAATCTATGGCATTTTTCCTGGATGACACAATTATCCCTAGATATTTAAATCCGAATTATTATTCACTACTCTGGCATCATAGCTGGTAAACATTAACAAAAGACTAAGATTTATAAGATTTATCTGATGAATATCATTGAATGAAATGTATATCTACTATTTATTTTCAATTTATGGTCTAAGAAAAATAATTTTTAAAAAATTATATCCTTCTAAAGGAAGATATGTAACCATATAGCATCTATCTTTGTAGATAAATATATCTAATCTTTGAACTTTTTCGGCAAGAAAAATAGAATTTGGTAATTGCTTAAATTAGTTTTTTTAATTACTGTATGGATTGCAGTAGATTTATGTTTAGCCGTAGGTTGAGCTAAATAAGTGAAGTCTGTCTAATGCAAACCCTCGGTTCATTTATTAGTAAAATGTAAGTTACAAATTTGTTGCGATCGCCCTTTAGTTAGGGGATAGTTCTGGCTCAATCTTTTTGCATAACATGAGTTCATTATTTTAGCTTCAAGTATGACCGCACCTCTCAAGTAGGGTGCGTTGTAGTAACGCATCATGATCTCAAACATTCCAAATATCCAACACAAGCGGAACATCACCATTACCATCCTAATAGCCGTAAATCCTCTGTTGAGGTATAGAAAAGCTTGTATATCGCCAATACTACCTGGACTGTATTAAATAATTGATTACACCTAAAATTATTAAATGAGCCGGGTAGAACACATAAAACCATCTAGCCCGTGAACCTTGTCTACCATTGAATTGAAAAACAATCAATCCTGCAAAAACTGCCCAAATTTGAAATATATAATTTATAGATAGAATTACTAAAATCAAGTGCAAGATGCACCAGTAGAGCAACCATACTCTGGGATTGAGTTTGTCTATTAAAGACATCAATAAAATTACTGCAATCCCATATCCGCCATACTCAAAGCCTAAGACCTCAGAAACTGCTGCACACAATCCAATAATTATTAATTGCTGCCATAATTGCGGACAAAGCTTTACTAAGCGCAACATCACAAGTCCAAGAAGAAGCGTGAAGAGAATATTAAATGAGAACTTTTGAAAAACAACAGTATAGATTGGCTGAGATATAATTGCTGTAATTAATAGCCTGCCTCCATAGCGGTACACATTTTGGGTGTGTTTTTCGCCTTTAGCCAGAAGCCATGCAAAGAGGGGAAAGCTCAATCGCCCAATAAAGTGTAATATCAAAAAATCTGGCATTAGCAAATAGCACACATGATCCATAACCATGAACACTGCGGCTAAGATTTTAATGCTGAAAGCTGAAAATTTAATCATAAGGTTGAGTTTTACCGTCAAAATTGCCAAATAGGTTCTTAACGATCGCTTGCTGGTTCAAAAAAATATCCTGAGTAAAGTCCTCCGCTTCTTGAGGGTTGCCCAAACTTTCAACGCCAGTCCAAGCTAAAGGAGAGTCTTAGCTTGCTGGGTTGACTGTGGCTCCCTAACTTACCCATAGATTCATAAAGCCGATGAATAAAAATCAAGATTTCTAATTTTTATTTGGTAAGAGTAATACAAGAGCGCTACTAAATACTAGCAATTTGATAACATTAACAAAGTTGATGATTGTTTACGACCCAAATTAGGCGGTGTCTACGACGGGCTATGACGCTCCTGCGTCGCTAACGCTACGCTATCGGCGTCGCCCTCTTCAGCAGATTGGCAAAAACACTATGGCAAAGCGTAAAAAAAGCAATCTCCAGTGGATTAAAGAAACCCTTGAACTAAAGCCTGACCATCATTGGGAATCTCCAGCAGGCTATAAAATATTTGTTGCGAATCGCGGGGCTGTTCGCTTCAATGTTCCCCAGGATTGGGTGTTTGAGCCACAAGAAAAATCCTTCAAGTTCCTCGATAAAAAACCCCCCAACGATGATTGCTGTCTGGAAGTATCTTTCAATCCTCTGCCACCCAATGATTGGAGCCAGTTTCCGCTAAAATCTACCTTGAAGAAAGTCCTGGAAAACGACAGCCGCAACATCATTGCTAAGGGAGAAATTATTACCGTCAAGCGCCAAACCGCCAAAATTGTCTGGACAGAGATGAAGTTCATTGACACTCAGGAAGAACCACGGGAAGCTTTTTCGCGGACTTGCATTGCTTTGGGGTCGAATATTCAGTGCTTGATTACATTCGATTATTGGGCAGATCAAGCAGAACAATTAACACCCGTTTGGGATGAAGCGATTCGTAGTCTCACATTAGGGTTATATATTCGTGACCCCATGACTGGTTTAGCTTTCCCAGACTAAAACCCAAGAATTTGATTGAGTCGTTTTAATTACGGGTGCAAGCAGTGTCATTGGTGAAGCTAGCGCCCGTTTACTCACTAGCAGAGGTTATTGATTTTAAAGGATTGGATACCAGCTTCCTTAAAGTGCGATCGCATGGTTTAGCTGACAGATAATCCCTAAAGGCGATCGCACTATCTCGTAAATTAATTTTATTAACGCGCAATCATCGGGATTTGGGCAAAGTACCCGGATTGTTATTTAATGCGATCGCCTAGTTTATTGTCGAGTGAGGGCGTAGGCGAAGCCCGCACTTCGACTGCGCTCAGTGACCGTCGCAGACATCGCTACAACGGTTTGCTTCTTGTGCATCTCATACACAATCTCTGTCATGTTGATTGCTACGACGGGTTACTTCTTGTGCATCTCACACACAATCTCTAAATCTTGTCGAGTTGGGGCGATCGCTATAACGATTAAATATGATTTAGTCACTTGCTCACAAGCTGCTGATGTCTACAAATTGCTGCCAAGAAAGCTCTAGAAAAAGCTATCAAAAAGCGCGGCAAAAAATTAATAATTAGTTCAGTCTATCGATCAATTACTTCGCAATATTTACGATACAAATATTTTAAGCAAGGACAATGTGGTCTACCACTGACCAGTATACCTAGAAAAAGTACTCATCAGACAGGCTTGGCAATTGATATAGAAGATTATAAAGGCTGGCAGCCTTATTTAGAGTCTGAAGGGTGGAAATGGTTTGGAGCATTTGATTCAGATCACTTTGATTTTTTTAGATCAGGAGTTTCCGATATTAGTAAGCTTCCAATCAAGTCTTTCCAACAGCTTTGGAATTTGAATAATCCAGAAGATAAACTTCTGGAAAATGGAGTTTTTGATTCTAAAACTGAAAAACGGTTAAATCAAGCTCTAGCAGATGGCTTTCCTAAAGGTGAAAAATGTTCAATTGAATGCGGCTTCATATTTCAGTAAGATCGGTTACTTCCAGAAAACTAAATGCTTAATCTTGTTCAGATGATTTACGATCTTAAATTTTTAATAATCATAGTTTAACAAGCGCTTGCACACGGAATGAAGACTTACGCTGGGCATGGTTAAGGCAGGCGATCGCACTAACGTTCTAACCGATGTCTACGACAGGCTACGCCTACGCACCATATTAATCTAAAAAATCGTCATTAAAAATAGTCTTTTATTTTACAGTTGTTCTTTGAGCAAAATCTAAAAACGAGACTGCATAAGAGTTATACTATCTGAAGCATCAAAAAAGATTATTATCGGATAACCCTGGAAGTTGCATTTAGGCTAGAAATAGACTCTTTATTCTCCCGCCGCTAAAAAACCTTGCATTATATGATGTTGAGGAGCGATGGCTAGGTTCGGAGTAATCCCAAGAGTGCATTTGACGGAAAGGTAGACCCATCTTTTGGAAGACGTACTTCTCTTTTACACCAGAAGCTACTAGGTCAGGCTTCAGCGCTTTGATAAATTCCTCGAATTCGTAAGCGGTAACGTCGTCATAAACGATGGTGCCGTTTTCGATGTAGCCAGCAGTACGTTTGTAGTCGTCATTATGAGCGAACTCATAACCTGTACCAATCATCTTCATGCCCAAGTCTTGGAAAGCTGGGACAACGTGGCGAGGACGCAGACCACCAACCATGATGGCAACGGTCTTACCTTCCAAGCGGGGGCGATACTTGTCAAGAATCACATCCATTGTAGGCTGATACTTGGCGATTACCTTCTCAGCGTTTGCTTGGATTGTCTCGTCAAACTTGGAAGCGATTTCCCGTAAAGATTCAGCAATCTTGGTGGGGCCGAAGAAGTTGTATTCCAACCAGGGTATACGGTAGGCTGAAGCCTATAACCCATATACAGCAATAGTTTTACAAATCTGCGTCTTTTGTAGCTTATTCTTGTCTTAAAACTTGCGATTTAAACATCCAAAACTCTAGTGAAATGGTAATTTGATTTGCAAATTGTGGCTTAAGGGGTGTGAAGTTTTGGACGCATACCCAACAGAATTAGGAATCGAGCCTTAACCCTCGAATAAAGATGCAACAGTGCTGCATAAGTCAAAGTTCGCAACCGGATAACATAATGTAGTCCGGCAAATTTTTGCAACTGCTTGCAGGTTATCTGTCAAACTTTATACACTTGTTTAAAACACGAGTGTATTGGCATGGAAGTACTGGGAAGGCCGATGAGCCTAAATAATAGGTTGCACTTGATGGATAGTGAAGATTCGCGATCGCAAACTTGGTTGACTTTGTGCGGTCGTAAGATTCGGGCTACTCACGCTCTACCGTTGCAAAAGTTTGATGCTGGGGAGAACTGCTGTACAGTCTGCGTGAGGATGCAACGCAGTAACTCGCTGCTGCACTCTCGCTTTAAAACGGCATGAGTGCGCGGTAAAAACCCTATTGAGAAGCGGATTATTTCACCATGCAGACGCTAATTCATGGAACAATAATCAGAAGCCTGTGCTTGTTAATACATCTAATTTGCAAGTAAATCCTGTCTTCTATGTTCGATGTGTTCAATAACCCGGAAACCCTATAGGGTTTCGGAAAGCTTGAAATGTTTTCTGAAAGTGTTAGACCAGTGAGAATAGAGTATAAAATCAAACTTCACTTTCTCGGAAAAATTGATTGGAAAACGAGCGGCTCTCATGTGTGATAAATGCTGAAGCGGACAAGTTAGCTTTTTGCACGAACTGCGTGATGGGTGAAAACAGCCGACATTCCACGCTTTATTTAAACGGGAGCAAAAACATTGATATTGCGAAGAATTAAACCACGGAGAAGTATACTTGCCGAAAAAATATTAGCGTGGTTTGTTTTTCGGAGATATATTATATTTCCTTTAAGTTTTAGCGTGGTTTGAAATTGTCGTTGTTTTTGGTGAGTGATCGCTAACTCTCCCGGTCGTTGAGCAGGGTCCGTTTTTATAGTTCACGGGCACTACCTCAAAAGTTATAAGCGCCGCCTTTTTCTCTTACCCAATCATTAATTTCTAGAATGAAATAGCTAAATAAAGCGATATCTTTCTCTGACAACATATTATCTAAGCTTCTTTGTTCATACGCGCTCTGGTAAATATGAGGGTGCTTCTCTTTCAAAAAGTCTTCCAACAAATCATAGGTATTTTGATAGAGTGGAACACACAAAGCAAGCCTTTTGCAAGGCAATCCAAACTTGTTGTTTAAAAGAGACACTAAATTCGACTCAGAATACTCCTCTCCACACTCAATTCTGAAGTGATCAAACGCGATTGGATTTATGAAAAGGTTCCAATCGCGCCCAAGAATGAAGCTGTATTGCTTCTGGACTGCCTCGTTGATAATATCCAGCCCTTCTATTGTGTTTTGGCGTGAGGCGATATCAGCAGCGAGGGTTGGGTCAGCCTTGACATACCTGATAAAAGCCTCAGCTACATAGCTGGCAAAGGCTGGATCAAGGTAGCTGGCTAGGTGAACTGCCATGATTGGGTGAACCCAAGTTACCCAAGTTTTACCTACGCGCTCAACAATCCAGGGTTCAACATTTGACTGTGTAGTTTTCAAATACTCTAATTTAGCTTTGGTTTCTGGCAACTGCTTCCAGTTATCAAGTCGAGACCCAAAATGCTTACACCACTTGGTAGCATTGATGTATTCATCATCTCGTTGTGCATCTCGCACAAAATCGCTAAACTGTTCTATTTGTGACATATAAATTTCTCATTGTTTTGAAAATGTTAAACAACTCCGGCTTAAACAGGGGTTGTTTTTTTTTTAGTCCACAGACACTAATACTGCACGGCGGAAATTATTTTTATTAATTACACCGGCCATTGCCTTTGAACTGCCTCGTTGATGATATCCAGCCCTTCTACTGTGTTTTGGCGTGAGGCAATATCAGAGGCGAGAGTTGGGTCAGCCGCATCGCACCTGACAATAATCTCGGCTACATAGTTGGCGAAGGCTGGATCAAGGTAGCTGGCTAGGTGAACTGCCATGATTGGGTGAACCCAAGTTACCCAAGTTTTACCTACGCGCTCAACAATCCAGGGTTCAACATTTAACTCTGTAGTCTTCAAGGACTTTAGTCTAGCTTTTGTTTCTGGCAATCGCTTCCAGTTGCTCAAGTCATAGCCAAAATGTTTGCACCATTCGGTAGCGTTGATGTAGCCGCCGTCTCGTAGTGCGTCTTGTACCAATTTGTTGAACTGCTCTCTTGGTGACATATAAATTCTTCGTTGCTCTGAAAATGTTTGTTTGTAAGGCTTCAGATTTCTTTTTCAATTTGACTGACAACTTTTTCACGGTGTCAACTTCAGGATTTGACACCCTGGAGATTTGACACCCTGGAGAGCAGGGTGTCAACTTGCCTCAGTGGATCACCTTTGTAAAGCAATTCAAATGCTTGCCAGGAGCCATCAAGCGCTCAAGCTGAAGGTGTGTATCAAAACAATGGATCACCTTATGATCACCTTAGGATCACCTTCTTATGATCACCTCTGTAAAGCTCTACAAGCCATGCAGGGCAATAGTTCTTCGCAAATGTTAAGCAAGGTGATCATCTAAGTATGCCTAAAACTGCAAAAAAAAACAGAATTGGAAATTGAAAAAAACCGCGCCAAAACGATGTTCATCGGATCACCTTCTCTTCACAATTCCCAGGATGATTGCTCTGTAAGCGTTGTAAATTATGAAGGAAGGTGATCCGCCAAGGTGATCCATAGGTGATCACAGGTGATCACGATCCCTTGTGATCACCTCGATGACGATCACCCATGCCAAGGCATTTTTATTAATTACATCGGCTCTAGCTCCTGGTCATCAACCCATTCCCGCTCATTGTCATCTACCTCAAACCAAGGGTGGTCTTCTGGCAACGAGACGTTGTACTGCCAGTCCATGCCAGTCCAGGAGAGTCCCAGGACTGTTACGGGGTACAAGATTTCACCCTGCTTCACTTTTGTCTTGTGCAGCACGGTTTGACCAATGTAATATTCGGGCTTGCTGAATTCTTTACTCACTCGCAAACGCCAAAACTTTGACGCTTGCTGAAAAATGCCCAATGTGGGCGCGTCTGACGCTATCATTCTTATTGCCTCCTTAGTAGGCTCACAACTTGTAAGGGGGAAGTCGTGCCAGGGGGAGAGGTGTCAACTCTCTTTCTGGGGCGCATTCAAGCGCTGACTTCATTTATCCATCCCATGTGGGTAGTGACTTGGAGCGACACGACGCTACGATTTACTCGCTACCTGTATATCTCTGCCCACGGTTTGCATACAACTAGTATACAAAGCAATAACTCAACTGTCAACAATCTGTAGGCAATATGTATGCGGATAGGTTATTCTTGTAGACAGATGTATGCAGTGTACTTGTTATCTATGGCTAGTAAATCGTTTTCATTCCGTTTGCCAGATGAAATTGTTCAATTTGTGGAGTCCTCACAGTTAGACAGTGAAACTCTCAACCAAACAGCTCAAAGGCTTTTTATTGATTTCGTCAAAAGAAACAATCCTTTGTCTGCAATGCTGTCTACAAACGTAGACAGTATAGAAGAATTGATAGACAAGCGGTTAGAGATTGGGCTAACTGAAGTGCGATCGCAACTAGAGGCGCAACTGGAGGAACTGCGGGGAAAATTGAAGGCCCGGTAGCAGAGGAGAATAGCGCTACCGGGCAATTAAGCAATGAAGATTCAACTGTAGCTGATAGCGAACCCTTCAGCCATCTAGACTATCTAGAAAATGAAATTACGAACCTAAAATATAGACTTCAGTCCTGCCAAAAAGAGAGAGACAACCTAGAGGATTACATGGAGGTAGTAGAGGAAAAATTAGAGAAAGAATTGGCTGACGCTAACCAAACCAACGTCACTTTGCTGGAGAACCTTAAAGCGAACAGTGAAACCATCGACCAATTGCAAGGGAAGGTCATGAACCTAGAAACTAGTCTCAAAATTTGCCGCAAGGAAGAGAAGGAGTTAGAGCAGATACTTGAAAAACTAGCGAAGGAATTAGCTGACGTTAAGCGAGAGAACGACACTTTGACGGATAGGCAACAGCTACAGACAGCAGGTTTATCTGTGCAACCAGACTATGAGGCAACCTGCGATCGCACACTCAACAAGCTAAAAGTTGGCAAGCAATCAACGGCAGGAAAGGCGATTGAAGCCTTTATTAAAGAGCTAACGCGTGGGTCAATCGGCTCTCTATAACCTGACTTAAGTAGCTCACGTGTGCGTCTACAGTGCGCCTACACCTTGTCTACAGTTGACTTAAGTAGCCCATAGGTGGCACACGTCTAGCTCACGTGTGCCACCCATGAGCTAGATATGTGGCACACAAGTTACTCACTACCTCACCTGTCATCTGTAGACAATCTGTCTACAGCGTCTACAGAAAAACCGCGTTAAATTTTGGGCTGTAGACGGCTAAAAACCGCTCTGGATAACGTTTTTAGCAACTGTAGACAAAATTTTTAGTACCATTTTTAACAGAAATTACTAAAAAATAGGCATTTTTTCTAATACATTGCTTAAAAAGGTAGTAACGCTAATTTAACAGTTTCAAGACTAAATAGATAGAGATGCACCTCTGTTAATAAACCGCATTCTATGGCGAACTAAGTAGACAGCGCCTCGCTAATTTGATGCCGTGCCAGAGCTTGCCTGAGATATTCCACCTCAGCCCTTAATCGTGCATTTTCTTCAATTAACGCATCAATGCCATCTTTTTTATCTACCGCCTGTTTAATTACCTTCTTCCGGTTCTCCAAGCTGAACCACTTCTGATAAATCTCAGTATGAATCTCAACAGAATGCCCTAAATTATCAGCAGCAGCTTTAATTGGAATGCCCATAATATGCGCTCGAATCGCCCAAGCATGGCGCAAATCATAGGGTGTAAACGGAATATTTACGCGTCTAAACCATGATGAACAATTAACCCGAATAGTGTTGATATCTGTAAAACTAGTTCTGTTAGCAGTTTGAGCTTTTAACAGTTCCAGACACTCTACGTTTTTTAAATCAAACAAGTAAACCCATTCAGGATGTAGCGGTAAGGCTTCTCTGTAACCAGTCTTAGTATCTGGGTGAACTTTCCATGTATTATCTTTATTTTCAGGACTCAACCACCAATCAATTTCAGGATTTACAAACAGTTCTCTGGGGCGTAGTCCATAAGTAGCAAGCATCCCATATACCCATTCCCACATCTTCCAACTGTCTAAACAATTCTTTTTAATTGTCAAGCTTCTAGTCAATGAATACCGATGAAAAGATTCATGACATTTGATGATATCCTGATCGCTGGGGATATCCCTAGCCTGACTTTTGGGTTGTGTGGCTTTGAAATGTTCGAGAGTGAAGCTAGTTAAATTAAGAGTTGATTTTAAAACTTTCAACGATTTAACAGCACTGTATCTGGCAAAATCTTTCGTCAACTCTGCAAGTTTTTTGTCAATCTCTGATTGAGTCAATAAAGTGTCTACCCCAATCAACCGCCGTAAATAATCCTTGTAATAGAAAAAGGTGTGTTTACTTTTTTCTGTTAATTTGTGTGTTTTGAAATATTCAGTTTCAAACTCTTCTAAAACCTCACCAAGAGTTTGATGTTTGTTGCTGACCCTAGCTGTTTTACCCAGATATTTATCAGTCCATTCAAACTGTTTACGGGCCATCAGCTTGCCTAGTTCATTTGCCTCTTCCTCTGCTGTTTTTAACCCGTCCAAGCTTGCAGGGATATTTAGCGAAATTTTGTACTGCTTAAAACCAAGTCCTTTTGTGTCGCGTTCGCCTGGTTTGATGGGTAGGGATGCTTGCATCTGAATAGTTTCCCGTGCCACGACCAAGCCCACTTTCACCTTGGCGGCTTTCAGCCGAGCTTTAGTGTCTGCCAAGCCCTTCTCAAATTTGCGTTCCAGATGCTGCCGAGTAGCTTTCATTTGTTTTTGTATTCCTAGATAGCTGCCATCGGTAGATGCTGGCGGAGTGAAATCCTCAAAAACGTCCTGTGCCTTGCTTTTCATTGTGTCTTAAATGTGTCTTAAAATTTAGTCCATTTAGAACAATGTTTAAATTAAGCAAAGTTAGACGTGGACTAAATCTTGGTATCACGAAACATTAAATCATACTTCGTACAGGGTATACCGTAAGCTTCTTCCATGTGACGGCTGATGTAGTTCATCGACCGGTAGCAGTGGATGAGGTTCATCTTCACATTGGGGGTCATCAACATTTCGTTGATGGTGCCATCACCTGACCACTGAGCGACTACGCGCAAGCCGAGTTCTTCTAACAGGATGCGGCTAGCCCAAGCATCACCACCGATGTTGTAGTCACCAATGATGGCTACATCATAAGGAGTACCTTCAAACTGAAGTGTACCATCTTTCTTAGCTTGGTCTGATCTGGTGAATACCCAGTCACGAACCATGTCGTTAGCAATGTGGTGTCCCAAAGATTGGGAAACACCCCGGAAGCCTTCGCAACGCACAGGTACAACTGGCTTACCAATTGTTTTCGATGTCTTGCGAGCAACAGCTTCGATGTCATCCCCAATTAGACCGATGGGACATTCAGATTGAATGGAAACACCACGGTTGAGGGGGAAAAGTACATCAAGTTCTTCGATCAGCTTGACGAGTTTTTTGTCACCACCAAAGACGATATCTCGTTCTTGGAAGTCGGAGGTGAAGTGCATGGTACCAAAGGTATCAATACCTGTGGTGCCGATGTAGTAGTTACGACGACCAGACCAAGACCAGTAACCGCAACCTACAGGTCCGTGGCTAATGTGGATCATATCCTTAATAGGACCCCAAACCACACCCTTAGAACCGGCGTAAGCACAACCACGAGCGGTCATTACCCCAGGCAGGGATTTGATGTTAGACTTAACGCCGCAATCGGACTTACCTTCTTCGTATACGTTTAAGTGTTTTTCCCGCTTCTTAGCGGCTTTTTCAGGATAAGCACTGAGAACTTCTTTAATTAGTTCTTTTCTTTCTTGAATGATGTTTTGATTTTCTGGAGGTGTCATACTTAGCCTCTGTGATTCGTAAGGATCGGGGCATAGGGGGACTAGGAGTCCCCTGTAAGATTAGGGGGGAGATTAGAGGGAAAGGTAAAAGGTCAAATATGAGATTCTTCCTTTTATCCTTTTTCCTTGTGCTAAAGCATTATTTCTTAGCAGCGATTTATACTACAGGAGCTTCAGCAGCAGTCTTACCAACCAACATTGCAGCATTTTCCTCGCTTTCGAGAATACCGAATTCAATCAACAAGTCTTCTAGTTCTTCCATTTCAATAGGTGTAGGAATAGCCAAATTTTTGTTGTCGATGATCTTTGTAGCCAATGTCCGATATTCGTTAGCTTGGTTGCTATCGGGTGCGTACTCGTTAACAGTCATGCGGCGTAATTCTGCGTGTTGAACGATGTTGTCACGGGGTACAAAGTGAATCATTTGGGTGTTCAACCGTTTTGCCAAGGTTTCGATCAATTCGTGTTCCCGGTCAGTTTTACGGCTGTTACAAATCAGACCACCCAAACGCACGCCACCAGTGTGAGCATACTTAAGAACACCACGAGCAATGTTGTTAGCAGCGTACATCGCCATCATTTCACCTGATGTCACGATGTAGATTTCTTGTGCCTTACCTTCGCGGATAGGCATTGCGAAACCACCACACACAACGTCACCTAATACGTCGTAAGATACGAAGTCTAAGTCTTGGTAAGCACCGTTTTCTTCTAAGAAGTTGATGGCGGTGATGATACCACGACCTGCACAACCTACTCCGGGTTCTGGACCACCAGATTCTACGCAACGAACGTTGCGGAAACCAGTCAGCATCACTTCTTCGAGTTCGATATCTTCTACTGCGCCACGTTCTGCGGCGAGGTGAAGAACGGTTGTTTGAGCCTTGCTGTGCAGCATCAAACGGGTGGAGTCAGCTTTAGGGTCGCAACCGACGATGAGGATGCGTTGACCCATTTCTGCCATAGCTGCTAAGGTGTTTTGGGAAGTGGTAGATTTACCGATACCGCCCTTACCATAGAAAGCTATCTGTCTAATGTTTTCGTCTGTCATGGTTCGTATTTCCCTGCAATTGGTTGGTTGGTGGGTATGCGCGTTTGTCAGTTGCGTTCACGCCAGTTGAGCGACAGTAGTGAGCGCGTGTAGAGCATCGTTGGTAGCGTTGGCATAAATGCCTGCTGGGGGCGATCGCTCCACAGCTAAAATGATTGAAAGCAAGTACATATATTTCCTAGTTAAATTTCTTTTCTTTTTGTCCTTTGTTCTTTGTCATTGTTTTGACAAAGAACAAAGAAAATTACGCGATTTACAAATACGTCATAATGTGTTTCAGCTTGCAAGATTCAATAGGGCTTGATGTTGTTATTTGTCAACAATCAATGCATAAGTCCTATTACTTGTTCAAAATAGCGCCCTTGAAATTTGTGACACGTTCTAGTGCAGCGTTGGTGTCTTCTGGCGACTCTCCACGCACAGCCATTGATTCACCCAGGAGCTTGGCGATCTCATCGAAGTGTTGTTGCTGTAAATTCATTCCAGCGTGTGTTTTGTCCATTGGACGACCGCCGTATTGCTTTGGCCCCTCAAAAATTTCAGATAAGAAAGCAACTAGATGATTACGTTGCTTCGCCATATCTGTACCAGCAAAAAATGGGTTGAGGATGCTGTCTGTGGCAATGCGTTTGTGGAGTTCATCTACTATTTGTTCAATAGCTGGTTGTCCGCCAAGTTTGTCGTACAATGTGCTCATATCCTGTTCCTTTGAAGCGAGTTGGATGATGAAATTTGCTTTTTAGGCACTTAATCTCTTTGCCTATATGCTGTTAGCCGTCATAGCTAATTTAGCTATCGGTTGTCGGTAGGATTGAAGCATTGATGTGGAGACAATTATATGATTCAAATCCTACTTTCTGTTCCTGGCTGAATGCATATTAGGGCGTATTTGTAGAGTACGTTAAGTCCTACAGCAATTCCTAAACTGCTTCGACTACAAGGCTCTTGCTGACACGATCTTGTAATCTGGCTTCGATCGCAATTTTCAGAGTTGCTGTACTACTAGAACAGGAACCGCAAGCACCTTGCAGTACAACTTTAACGTGATCGCCTTCTACATCATAGAGTTCTACATCTCCCCCGTCTGCAATGAGTACGGGTCTGACTTCTTCATCGAGAACCTTTTGAATTAGAGCAATCTTTTGCACATTTGTTAGCGATCGTTGCTTTGAAGTAACAATTTCTGTGGCAACTTGTACGCCGTAATTGTTGAGAGCAGGTGAGGCGTATTCCTGTTGAACTGATCTAATAATATCATCAATATTCGCCAGACAGGAACCGCATCCGCCACCAGCTTTTACATAATTTGTTACTTGCTCGGCATCCGTGAGATGATTTTCTAGAATCACGCGACGAATTTTAGACTCGCTGATGCCAAAGCAACTGCAAACTAACGCGCCTTCATCGTCATCATCATGGTTAGCTAGAGGTATGCCACGATAATTATAGATAGCGGCTTCTAGCGCTTCTTGTCCCATGACAGAGCAATGCATCTTTGCTTCTGGTAAACCACCAAGGTAATCTGCAATGTCTTTGTTGGACACTTTCAAGGCTTCATCTAGGGTTAAACCTTTGATCATTTCGGTTAATGCACTAGAAGATGCGATCGCACTAGTACAACCAAAGGTTTGAAAACGAGCATCTAGAATCTTATCAGATTCTACTTCCACTTTCAGGTGCAATCTTAGAGCATCACCGCAAGCAATGCTACCGATTTCTCCCGTTGCAACCTTAACTCCAGGTTCGCTGGTTTCTTCGATTGCTCCCTGATTTTTGGGATCGTAAAACAGTTCTAATACTTTATCAGTGTAGTCCCACATAACTTTTGTCCTTTGTCCTTTGTCATTTGTCCTTTGTCACATGTCCTTTGTCTTTTGTCATTTGTCCTTTGTCCTTTGTCATTTGTCCTTTGTCACTTGTCACTTTTCCAAAACTAATGACCAATGACCAATAACTAATGACTAATGACTAATGACCAATGACTAATGACTAATGACTAATGACTGTTCTTGCAGCCAACCCGCGTCATCATTTTTGAAGGGTGAGAGGGCGCGTAAACGTTCCACAATACTGGGCATTACCTCTATTACTCGATCGATTTCTGCTTCTGTGGTGTAGCGACAAAGACTGAAGCGAATGGAACCGTGCAAAGTTGTGTAAGGTAGGCCCATTGCCCGAAGGACATGGGAAGGTTCCAGTGAACCGGAGGTGCAAGCAGAACCAGATGATGCACAGATACCGTATTTATTCAAGGATAGTAAGATAGCTTCACCTTCAATATACTTGAAGCCGATATTTGTGGTGTTGGGCAGTCTCTGCGTAACGTCACCGTTAACGACACAATCGGGAATTGTAGCGAGTAAAGTTTGTTCGAGGCGATCGCGCAGCCTTCTTTCTCTTGTGGTCGCTTCTTCTAAGTGTAACAGTTCTAGCTCCGCAGCTTTGCCCAAGGCAATAATTCCCGGAACATTCTCTGTTCCCGCTCTACGTCCGCGTTCTTGGTGTCCCCCAAGCAATAAGGGACGGAACCGAACTCCGCGCCGGATATATAAAGCACCAATTCCTTTAGGCCCGTGCAGCTTGTGACCAGACAGGGTTAACATATCCACGGTGCTAGTCTTCATATTCAAGGGGATTTTTCCCACTGCTTGCACCGCATCTACATGGAAGATAGCACCATATTCTTTTACGCGCAACCCAATTTGCTCAATCGGGAAAACCGTGCCGGTTTCGTTATTAGCATACATAATTGTCACCAGGGCGGTGTTACCCGTCAAGGAAGCTTCTAGTTCATCTAGATCCAGCTGCCCTTGATGATTTACTGATAGATAGGTAACACTATAACCTTGGGTTTCTAATTGTTTGCAGACATTGAGTACTGCTGGGTGTTCAACTTGGGTGGTGACAATATGTCGCTTTTCTGGTTGCGCCAATAGTGCAGATCGAATGGCGGCGTTATCTCCCTCAGTACCGCAACTTGTGTAGACAATTTCTGACTCATCGGCTCCCAGGATGGCTGCAAGTTGTTCTCTTGCTGTTCTCACTGCTTTACCGACTTGCCCACCAAAGGTATGCATACTGGAGGGATTGCCGTAATAATCTGTGAGGTAAGGTAGCATTACCTCTATAACTTCTGGGTCTACCTTAGTGGTAGCATTATTATCAAGATAGATGCAGTTATTTTGCATTGTTGTCTTCAATTACAAATTAGGAATTATTTAATTAAGCTTCAGAACCCATTGTTTGGGATTGACGCTTTTGCAACTGCTCAGAGTATTTCTGGGAATAGCTTTTAAACCAACGTTCCCAGTAATCTTGTTTATTTGTTAATTTAGCAACTACGTGATTGTAATTGGTAAACCAGCCTTCCCAATAATCGCTAGGCTGCTTAACGCAACCGTCACAGGTGGGACAACCAGCTTTACACTGAGGCACGGTATGAATGCTACCAATACAGTTTGTACAAAGTTCAGAGTCAATCCAGTGCTGTCCGTCAACCACTTTAACTGCATTTGTGGGACATACAGATAGACAGAGATTGCAGGAAATACACTGGCTAGTAAGGATTTTGTAAGCCATGATTTATTCTCCTTTTGGGCGCGGGGAGTGGGGAGTGGTGAGTGGTGTTAGCGGATAGCTAAGGTTTAGCCCGTGGTGAGTGGTAAGTGGTGAGTGGGGAGTGGTGAATATTGAAATTCCCTACTCCCTACTCCCTATTCCCTACTCCCTATTCCCTATTCTCTAATTCCTTAACGTATTGCTCGTAAAACTCCAAAGCAACCTTTTCAATTACGTCGTAAGCTTCAACAGTCTGTATTCCAGCTTTTTGCAATTTTTCTTGAGGACTGTTACCAATCTTGGAGGTTAAAACTGCTTTGCAATCTGCGATCGCTTTCATAATATGCTCAAAAGAAGCTTCTTCGCCGTATCCACCTTGGCAGTATTGGTCAATTTTGCGATGGCTGACAAAGCGAACTTCGTCCCCACCCACTTCGTAAATTTGGAATTCTTTCGCATGACCGAAGTGTTGATTAACCAATCCGCCGCCTTTGGTTGCTACTGCAACTAGGACTTTCGGACTGTTGGCAAATTTCTTGCCGGCAAGCGCCTTGTCTTTGGCTACTTTAAGTTCTTCTTTAAACTTCTCAATACCGTCGTGAACTTCTTGACGTTTGTCCATGTCGTATTCTGGAGTCATTTCCAAGAATTTCTCTTTGGAAAATTCCTGGCTGCGGTCTTCTCCCAATAATCCGACTGCATCGGCGCGGCACTGGCGACAGTGACGCATCATTTTCATGTTACCAGAGCAATTGTCTTGAACTTCTTTGAGTTCTTTGGGTGTGGGACCGCGTTGACCGATTAAACCGAAGTGTGTGCCATGTTCTGGTGCAGAAATCAATGGCATGATGTTGTGCAAGAATGCACCTTTTTCCCGAATGACTCGATTCACTTCAACTAGGTGCTGGTCATTAATTCCGGGAATCATTACAGAGTTGACTTTGCACAAGATGTCAGCATCTTTTAAGGCTTGCAATCCTTCCATCTGTCTTTCGTGAAGAATTTTCGCGCCTTCAAGACCTCTGTAACGCTTGCGTTTGTAGTGAACCCAAGGATAAATCTTAGCACCGATCTCTGGATCTACCATGTTAATGGTGATCGTAACGTGATCTATATTTAATTGTTTAATGCGATCAATGTAGTCGGGCAGCATTAAACCATTGGTTGATAAGCACAGCTTGATGTCTGGTGCTTGCTCTGCAATCAACTCAAATGTGCGGAAAGTCTTATCTGGGTTAGCCAGTGGGTCACCAGGGCCGGCAATTCCCACAACTGTCATTTGGGGAATCTTACCACCAATGACCAAAGCTTTGTGTGCTGCTTGTTCTGGTGTTAGCAATTCACTAACAACTCCAGGACGGCTTTCGTTAGCGCAATCATATTTGCGGTTGCAATAGTTGCATTGAATGTTGCAGGCTGGAGCAACTGCAACGTGCATCCGCGCATAGTGGTGATGAGCGTCTTCGCTGTAGCAGGGATGTTTAGCAATGCGTTCTTGGAGCTTTTCGTCCCTTTCCACGGTGGCGCTGGTGTTGCTGTCGCAGCCGCAACCACCTGATTTTGCTTGGGTTGGCGATTCCGTAGCGTTGGAGTTGAGGAGTCGTGTAGACGGTGATGTCATTGAGTTTCGCAAAAGGTCGGTGGACTTGGCTGCCACTGTGGGAGATGCTGTTGCCACTCTCTATGCCCAGGAATTGAAGTCGCGCTTTCCACACTGCCTGCAAACCCTTGGGTTCGGGCGACTTGTTTTCAAGTAAGGCAGGCGATAGATATCTGATGTTCGGC
The DNA here is from genome assembly GCF_964245445.1 of uncultured Nostoc sp. Lineage (GTDB taxonomy): Bacteria > Cyanobacteriota > Cyanobacteriia > Cyanobacteriales > Nostocaceae > Nostoc. The sequence goes on along the minus strand of NZ_CAXTNE010000099.1, from coordinate 5,638 downwards.
TGGTGTGTGTCAACGTTTGGTTCTTGGGTAGAATTTGTGCTTACAGCCGCGACTTCACTTCAGGCATGGTGCTATGTCATCCCTCCACTCACTTTTCGCTTTGTTTTGTTTCAGAGCGTTAGGTGATTGGCGATATAAGATTTATAGCAGCCGTCTCCTAGCCAAACAGTGCGTCTCTCTAGGATAGAATTTATTGGATTTATTACGTTTGTACTCAAATATTAAAAACCCTAATTCTTCAAGCATTACAAGAATTAAAAAAGTTTTTTTCGGGTAAGGGTTCTAGTATTTTTTGGTTGGGGTTCTAGTGTTTACAGATAGGGGTTCAGGATTTCTTTGTACTCAGCTACAACCCAATCCCAGCAAAGAATTTAATCTACTTACAACTGGGTTTTGGTTATTTAAATGTGTACTCAGATTGCCCTCAATTTGCGTCAAAAGCAATAAATGCCAAGGCTTTGAAGGTGAAAAACTGGAGTAATCTATATTGTTTTACTCCAGAAACGTGCGAAATTCAATTCTGTATCTAACATATCATTTTTTTAAGGGTAAAAATGCACTTCATATTCTTTTAATTTTTCTTTGGAAATGATGTTCAATTATGCCTTTAAACCTTATCTGGTAAGCCGTATGAGCTAATGGAAATAAATGTGTTGCTGCACATAACTTTCAAAAAAATTAACTTTTTTGCCCTTTTTTTCATTCCCACAATGAGGAGATGGGTAGGAAACTCTCAGATTTTGTGTTTAAGAGAAACAACAAACTATAATCTAACATGATTGAGCGATCGCAATGATTTTTCTGAATTGCTCACTACAAACCTTAACGAAAAGTTTGCAAGAGTATATCTTGATTGACTCGGAACAAATCTCCGTTGAGCGTTACTGTCGGGGTGAGGGTAGGATGTGGCTTTACTATCCCTACACGGCTGGAGATATAGTCACTCTATCGAGCATTGAATTTGAGTGTCCGATTGAATTGCTGTATGAAGGTGTTGTATTTACCACTGAAGAATAAAGAGAATGTTCCGTGTTAACTTTTAAGGAGCGATGTCTACGACGGGCTGCGCCTACGCACCTTAAGCAACTGCATAGCCAGTGTAGGGTCTTAACTCCGGTGGACGAAAGCCAAAGACGATGTGTTCTTTAGGAATTCCAGCCCGTTCTAAATCGGCGGCAATGCCTTCTTCCGTGCCATCCCGTTAGAATCCAGAGTTTACCATCAATTAGGTCAATATGAACCAGACAGCCGTGAATGCGGCGTTCGCTATCCCAACCTATATCCATCCATAAATAGCGAGTCTCCTTCGGAGAGGCTGCACCAACGCGGGTTCGATCAAACACCACTTCTGATTGAATATCCGCATAGGAATAGGGTAGCGAAGCATATTCACGTCCTGTACTAGTTCTTCCTTAAATCCCATGCTTCGGCGTAGCCCGTCCTCGCTACACTGTAGTCATAAGCTGTCTAAGTTCATTCACGAAAACAGGGTAGCAGGAGGAATGCGATGAAAGCAGTGGTTATCCGTCGGTATGGTGCGGCTGAAGTGTTGCAGTATGAAGAGGTGGAGCAGCCGAAAATTGAGCCAACGCAGTTACTTGTGAAAGTTCGTGCTAGTAGCGTTAATCCCATTGATTGGAAAATTCGTCAGGGGATATTGAGCTTGATTAGCGGCAGTAAATTTCCGAAGATTCTGGGGTTTGATGTGGCCGGAGAAGTCGTAGAGGTTGGCTCTCAAGTTACGCGCTTTAAACCAGGAGATGCTATTTATGGTAGTACTAGCTTCCCTGGAGGAGGTTACGCGGAGTTTGCAGCCATCCCAGAAAACTTGGCGGTGCTTAAACCAACGAATCTATCTTATGAAGAAGCTGCTGCTGTGCCTTTAGCAGCGCTCACGGCTTTGCAAGCCCTGCGAGATCAAGGAAATATTCAAAAAGGACAAAATGTCTTAATTAATGGTGCTGCGGGCGGTGTAGGGACTTTTGCAGTGCAAATTGTTAAGGCTTTAGGCGCACAGGTGACGGGAGTTAGCAGTACCAAAAATTTGGATTTGGTAAAATCTTTGGGAGCAGAGCGCGTAATTGATTATACGCAGCAAGATTTTGCCGAAGATACAGCGCAGTATGACATTATCTTTGATGCAGTGGGTAAGCGATCGCTCTCACAAACCAAAAGAGTCCTCAAACCCAACGGAATTTATATCACCACATTACCCAGCCCTGAAGTCTTGTTAGAGAGCGTCTTAACAGCGTTCCTTCCCGGTCAAAAAGCGAAATTTCTCTTTGAGAAACCTAACGCTAAAGACTTGCTTTTTCTCAAAGAATTGATTGAAGCGGGTAACATTCGTGTGGTGATTGATCGCACATATCCCTTACAAGAACTAGCGGCGGCTCATGCTTATAGCGAAACTGGGCGTGCAGTGGGAAAAATTGCGTTGACGCAGCTCGTCTAGACATCACAGTTTCTAGTTTCTAGTGGGAGCAATGCGATTTTGTGAGATGGGTAAGCAGGGGAGGCAGGGGGAGAGAAAGAAATAAGTGTATTCAGGGCTATTTAGGTAGTAAAAATTACTAAAACTTTATCTTTCTCCCTCTGCTCCCTCTACTCCCCCTGCTCAAGAAAGCTCATTTCACGATGATCTCACTTTTTCGCGTTGCTCCCGTTTCTAGTTGATTGGAGGACAATAAGCCAAAAGCAGCACAGGTGACTCAATTTTTGATTTTGGATAATAAAATTGTTCTCGCGTTTGAATTCGCTTGCTCTGGGACTTTTTTAAATTTTGGATTTAAGGCTATTCAATCCAAAATCCAAAATTTAAAATCTAAAATTTGGTGAGTGGTACTACTTGACTTGTATAAAGGATATTATGTTATCGAAGTCAGCTCCAATAGATTTATAATCACCAGCACTAAACTCACGGCATCGACCACCAGTTTCATTTTGGCAGACACGTACCACTGTACCCGGTGGTACACTTAATGAGCTAATAGCATCATTCCCTACAACATTTAAGTCCCCTTTGACCGCTTCGTATACTCCTGGACTTGTAGGAAAAGACTGGGAAACTCCAGTCAAATTAGGATCTCTGTAGACCTTAACTTCTCCTGGCGGCGTGTAAGAGAGCTTGTAGATAGTACCACTGTAGTCATCCGAAATTAACAAATTACCTTGCAGATCGACTGCCATATCCACCGGTCGGCCCCAGACTTCTTCCGTTGTTGGAACTAGCCAACCGTTGACTAAATCTATCTCCTCTCCTAGAGTCTTTGTCGTACTGTTCCAGGGAAAGTAAGCTATTTTGTAGCCCGTTTTCTTCTGCCGATTCCATGAACCATGTAGCCCCGCCACTACCCCACTTGAGTACAGGCTGGGGAACTTAGTATTTTGTAAAAATGTTAGTCCCAAGGGAGCCGAATGGGCTTGAATACCCTTGCTAATCCTGTCCATTGCATTGCAGTTAACACTTCCATTAGCATTGAACTGATAGTCGCGGTCAAATGGCATATTGTTGAAGCCAGTTGATGTGTCAGGATTGGGGTTGCAGAATGGCCAACCGTAGTTACCGCCATCTCGGACTTTCGTAAGCTCTTCTGGCGGGTGGTTGTCTACGTAAGAAAGGATAACCTTACCGTAATTGCCACTACTATCGTTGAAGGGATAGGCGATGTTATCTCGATTATTAACAATTACCCAAAGGTCATTTGTGCCAGGTAAGAATGCTAATCCTTCGGCATTACGTAAACCTTGGGCAAAAAGTCGCTGATTGGTTCCATTAGCGTTGTATTGGTAAATTGCAGCACGCTTTGGGGTACTAACAGTATCTTCCTTGCAAGCATTGCACGTAGAGGCAATTGACACGTACAGTTTGTGATTGGCATCAAGTGCGATATTTTTTAGCTCGTGACCATAAGAGCCTTTGAGTTCCGATGTGCTGCTGTCTGGTAAGCCAGTTACAACGATTTGGCGATTTTTGGCGATTCTATCTCCAGAGTTGTAGATAAAGCGGTTAATTTGATGAGTCTCAGAGATATAAACGTATGTGGTGTTGTCAATCTGATGAAACACAATGTCGTGTGGTCTGCGTAGACCCGTCACGAAGTCAGAAATAATTGGGTCTTTGCTGCCATTTTCCCGGACAATTAACACTTTACCTGTACTCGGCTGTGATACTAGAAGATCCCCATTGGGAGCAACTGCCATAAAGCGAGCTTTGTTAATGCGAGCATAAACAGAGGCGGAGAAATTGGGCGGCACTTTTAAGGAACGGTTAGTATTAAAGGGCCAAGAGGTCATTGTACTAGGCACTTTAACCTTAGTTTCAACAGACGCAGGGGGCGGGTTGCCCAACGCGGCGGTGGTAAGAACCTCAAAGGACATCAGACTCAGTAGCGATGTGGCTAGTAGGCCTCCAAGTATCTGTGTTGGTTTTAAAGCAAATGCAACCATCTTAAACTTCCCTCTAGCTTTTTAGTGATTTATGTTACACGTAACTCTCAGCTAGCCGATTTTACCTGGAGTTTGCACAAAGTTAACTCAGGGGTACTAGTTTTTTAAAATACTTAAAATATCTTTATGTACTCTTATTTTTCTTAACTCATCAAAAAATGGGTGAACCGAGAGTTACAAACAAAGGCAGAGCGATCGCTCTTTCAAACCAAAAAATTCCTCACACTTAACGGAATTATCACCACACGATCTACGCCTAAAACCATTGTAGAGTGTCTTAACAGCATTCCTTCTAGGTCACAAAGCCAAATTTGTGTTTGAAAAAACCAACGCTGAAGACCTGGTTTTTTTCAAAGAATGAGTTGAATCTAGTAAAATTACTGGGGTGATTGATGGCACATATCCTTGGGATAACTGGCGGCGGTTCATGGTGTAGCAAAAGTGAGCGTGCAGTGGGGAAATTGCGTTGGGGCAGCCCGTCGTAGACATCACGGTTAGCAATTGATCTAAAAAACCAATACGAAACCTAACCCCCTAACCCCCTTCCTGATGCGGGAAGGGGGAAAGTTCAAAGTTTCTCTCCTAAAAGGAGAGAGAAATAGAAGAGAGGTTCTTGAGATCCCTGTGATATTTCTGCAATCACCCTGAAATCTGTAAACATTATTCAAGCTAGTGGATATACTCGTAGTCAAACTCTCAACAGAAGCGAGTATTATGCTGGACTGGTTAGCTATTTGGGGTGTAACTCAGGCCGCCGGGTTGATTTTTAAACCCATTTTGGAAGACTTAGCCAAAGATGCTGCTAAAGATTGGGCAAACACTGGCAAGATGAAAGTTGGCATGAAGTCTTGCTGCTAATTGCAGGAATGATTGAACCAAAGTTTGTTGGGGAGATTCTTGATTATTTAATGGCACAAGATGGCGAAGGGGAAAAGTTTTTCAATCTTTTTTTAGCGGCTAAGTGTCTTGTAGAGGTGGAGAATCGCTCGGCGATCGCGTCAACGGCTAATAAATTACTTGACACGCTCAAAGACTTAACTAAATATGACCTCTGGTACTATTACGACCCCCAGCAATATGGAGAAGAAACTAAGCTAATTAAGGAAATTCGCACTCAAGCAGTCACAGCAATTGCAACGACCTGGCAAGAATCTCTCGATACCAAAACTTGGCTTAAACAACACGCTACCCA
>NZ_CAXTNE010000098.1:0-25326 GCF_964245445.1 uncultured Nostoc sp. | reverse complement strand
AGTACTTCCAAGTCATGTTGAGGTACTTTAGAATCGTGTTGGAGTACTTCCAAGTCATGTTGAGGTACTTTAAAATCGTGTTGGAGTACTTCCAAGTCATGTTGAGGTACTTTAAAATCGTGTTGGAGTACTTCCAAGTCATGTTGAGGTACTTTGAAATCGTGTTGGAGTACTTCCAAGTCATGTTGAGGTACTTTGAAATCGTGTCGGAGTATTAGATGATGGGTTTCCTTAACTCAACTTACGACAAAGGCAATCGCGCAAGCAGACACTTTTTTAGTACATATTTACTAAATAATCCAGTCAGAACTCAAATACCAACTTATGACCCATTGTTGGTAATGTCAAAAAATAGACTTCATACTAACTTTTGCGATAACAAACCTGTGGCTTGCACCCGCTTAGTCAAGCTTTAGGACAATCTCATCCGCGATGCAGACGGATAGCAAAGTTGCGGTAAAACGACGTTACGACACAAGGTGATATTGCTAATGTCCTTTTGTGTCGCAGTAATAATTTGAAAACTTCACCTATTGGTTAGGTCGATTAGTAGGATGAGTATAATTTCTAATCCTTTCACCCTTGAGATTAACAATAGTACCCGCGTCAGTTTGAGTAACATTAAATTTATTACCGTCATCAAAGATAACACCACTAAAATTAGCAGTCGTCCCATTGTCTCTAGTAACGGATATAGTAACGCTACAATCACTATTCACCTTGTACTTACCACGAGTGGTAACGTTGGTTGTCACATTTCCTGCAACACTATTAGCCAGAACAGTACCCCCGCTTGTCCCATCACCATTATAAGTAATTATACTAGTTATTGCATACGGTTGGGTGTAATTTATATACCCTTCACTTTGATTTACATATGTTCCATATAGAGTTCTATTTGAGCATGTTTTTCCTGCTTTTGCCCTTTGGGTATCCAGAACAACTAAAGTGCTAAATGCTGATAGAAGACAAAGGGTTAATGTCGCTAAAGATTTCACCGTTTTCATTTTAAATCTTTGTAACAGTTTGAACTACACAGCTAAGTGAATAACTTGTGCTGGCAGCTAAAATTATCCCATGCAAACCTAACCATAATACATCAAGAATTGTAAGCTGAATTTTATATACGTCTTAATTTTCTTTTGTTAAGGAAATGGTAAAAGGATAAATTGAAATCATTTCTATACTTGGTGGTCAAAGAATTTGAATGATCAGGATGAGATTGAGTAAATATTTAAAGACACATACCAACAAATAACCGAATGTTAGTAAAACAAAAAAAATCAGGCATACTGACAGTAACGCTACCCCTTGTTCCGTCAAGTTTCGTCATTTGTCTGCCCTGGATATCTTATACCAATTCGCAATTCGCAATGACGCTCGTTCGCGCAGCGTGCCGTAGGCAAGACTCGCTAACGCAATTCGCAATTGAAAAATTTAGATGCAGCAAGGTAATTCCTGCTTACATCTGTTGCCTTATTTTAGAGAATTGGTATTAGCCGCTCGCCAATCACCGAAAGTTAGTAAAACGGAAAAAACTCAGCCTGCTGTATCCAGACGTAAGTCGCCAAATCAGCGCAGATATAAGGGTGTGCGATCACGGGAATATCGGCATTGCTGAATAAAGGCAAGTCCTAAAATTCACATTGAGTCAAGCTGCTAAATTGAAAAAACCCCGTTACTGGAATGTCAGTAACGGGTTCTATCGTTAACTAGCTTGATTAATACGCCGTTTTTACTCAGCCTCTAATTGTTCTGGAGTGCTGACCACTATCCCCGGTTTCGCTCTCATGATGCTGAGGTAATGCTGAAATGCCTCCTCATCCTGGGGGTTTGATATCACATATTGTCTTAATTATTGCTCATTAAGAGTTAAATAGTCTGTCCTCGGATAATGTTCTCCCCATTACTAAGAATTTCTACCTGGATGGTTTCGCCTATCAAAATCACGATTCGGCTTGTCCATTTCTTGGCGATGGGTGAGATAATATGCGATCGCTGCGTATATCTCCCCTAAACAGAGAACGGGATACTGAACAGCAATTTCTTCAGGTGTAGAGCCGTTATGGTATGTTGCTAACAAGCTATCGAGAGTAACGCGGCTTTAACCGATGCGAATACCTCCAGCTTCATCCCAACGAAACGGTGGAGCGGTAACCTGAAATTCGATTTGAACGCTCATGGGGGCAATTCTTGGATTTGTGGTATTTCTGTCTTCAGTTTACTTTACCCGTTAAAGAGCGATCGCCTTTAGGGACTTCCAAATAAAAAAAGATACCATCGCTATAGAAGGAGGGAAAGTCGTAGTGAAGTCCAGAAATTGGATAATTTATTTTTTGGAGTTCCCTTACATCAAAATTCAAAATTGAGGAAAAAGACTGGAGGGGATGTAAGTCTTTCCCCTCCACCCCTTTTGCCCTATGCCCAATGCCCAATTAATTCAACGGCTCCATAATGGCTCTTAAACCGTTGTTATAGAGTGTTTTGAGCATTTCTTTAGCGTTATATTCACTGCTAAATACTCCTGCTTGCATAACTCTTTGACCTTGCCAAACAGTGGGAAATGCACCAGGAGCAAGGAATCGCACTAAATCTTGATCTTTATCAGTGAAGAGTGGAACTACTATGCGATAACGTACACCTAACTGTGTCGCAGAGTTACTACCATAGGGAATACTTGCAGAACTTGTTCGTATATTGCGACTATTAGCAATAGGGATATTGCGATTGGGAAGTGGTAAAAGTGCAAAAGCAGGTGAGGCAGAAGTTTCTTGTATTGGTAATGGCTGCTGTGTTTGATCCGTCATACTTGGAACTGGTGGCTGTGCAACTGAATTGGATGGGTACTCAGGAGCAGTAAACTCAATTGTCTTAGGCTCAATCCGCACATAATTCAACTGTGGTGTATCAGGTGGCTGTGCTGGATTGGGAGTTGCAACTTGAGTGTTTGGTCTTTGTTTAGCTGACAAGCTGCTAGGAGTAGGAAAACCGGCAACTTTAGAGGTGGGTTGCTGTTGATTGGATATAGGCGTAGAAAGCGGCACATTGGCTGGCAACAATGGCAGCAGTTGACTGTTTAATTTTGTAGGAACACGACTATTCGCTGAAATGCTGTTGCTGGTTTGCCTATTAGTACTTTCAGAGATTTCGGGAGCCGAGAAGGTGATTTCCCCGGTTGGTGGTATTTCTCGTAATACATTGTTGGGGACAGGGGTGGGTTGAGAATTTTGTGTTGCAAGTGCTGTTGTACCGTTCATATCTACCTTGCCAGTGATGCGATCGCTCACAAGGTTGTTACCAGCAGCAGAAATCACCTGTTTAGCAGCGCTGGCGTTAATGTCGTAGCGGGCATTATTTTGAAATTGATTACCCCCAGGTTCGGATGCACTACCTAAATCTGGCATTGCTTGAGCGATCGCAACTAAACCATCTTCTTTATTGTCTTGAATAATATTATTCCGTAAAATCGGGCGGGCGTTTGCTTGCACCACAATTCCCGATCTATTATTTTGAATTTGATTCCCTATGACTACAGGTGCGGCATTTTGGGCAATATTGATGCCAAAACCCGTTTCGTGAAAGACATTTTCCTTCACTTGGGGACTGGAGTTACCAGCAATTGTGATGCCATTAGCTCCATTGCGATCAAAAGAATTCTTACTAATAGTAGGTGCAGCATTACCACAGACAGAAATACCATCTTGGGTACTGCCAGTAAATGTATTTTCTGCGATTACCGGATTACTTGATTCAACCCATAAACCGTAACCACGGCGGTTTGGGTTCGTCACCGTCACCCCGGTAAGCAAAGTTTGGTTTGCTCCAACAATTGCGACATTTTGACCGGCAAAGCTCCGGCTTAGGTAATCACCACCTCCCTGAATTACAATATCTTTACCTTGATTGCTAGGGTTGCCTTGAATTGAGGTACCCGGTTTCAATATTAAAGGAAATTCTTCTCCTGTCTCGGCGCTATAAGTGCCCGTGGAGAGCATAATTACAGTATTGGCGTTAGCTAATCGCAACGCTTGAGTAATCGTTTTCACAGGAGCGGATTCGCTGCCATTGCCTGCTTTGTCATCTCCATCATTTGGGTTGACAAACAGCACGTTAACCTGAAAATTTGTTTTCTCAACCAGAGGCGCTGAATTTGGTGTCGATGGCATCTGAGCAATGCCTTCTCTACGAGAGGCTTTGCCAACGGCGAACTCCATTAACGGACTACCCAGGAACGCCGTACTTGCCGCTCCCATGTCTACGGTAAAAGATAATACTGATAAACTAAAAAATAAAAGCCTTGCTGATTTCAGAACCTTCAGCTTTGCAAGCATAATATCTACCCTATGGTACTTAGGAAACATACGATGGTGAATCATATTTAACACAACTCCTCGGAAGTAACCATATACTCTTATACTCTCTAAGAGTATTATGTCGATAATATTACTCACATATCGACCGAGTGGCGATTTTTAAGACAGGGTAATAAATGATATTGTGTCTGTTCACCAATACCTTGTCCTAAAGGACACACTATGCGATCGCCAAAATACCTTCACTGTAAAATTTGTTAATTATCAGTGAGGCGATATATACAATGAGTTTCAATAATCGGCTCGGATAATATCTTGGACGATAAAACGCTCTATTTCAAAGTTAAAATTTACTTTATAAATGCTCTATAAATAGTATCCATGCAGTCTCAAATTTAATTTGCCTATTGTGGATTTTCCAGTGTATAGGCTCTGGCTAGTACGCCACGGCGTAATAAATAGAGCAACCATTTAAAATCCCTAAAAAGCCGATTCCATAATACTTTTGACTTTTGACTTTCAAACGCCAGTTGCTAAAGAGCGGGAACGCTAAGAGCGTAGCTTGCTTCCCCGTAGGGGTACAAGTCGGCACAGCCGCCCAACGCCACTGGCTCCTTTTGACTTCCGCCTTGCGGTACTAGTCCTTTGTAAGCTTGTCGTTTACCTTAAAATACTTGACTAACCTTAGTGCGAAACTGTAGCCTCATACCCTTATCACTGCCTATAGGAACATGGGATAATTTCCCGTAACCCTCATTACTACGTTATTTTGCGTATATTCTGCCAAAATTGAGTAAAAAAAAGCAAATTAATTAACTATGGTTACTAGGATATATGATAATTCACACTTTGATGAAAGCACTAACGGGGTTGTTGTAATGGTCGAGCCATACAGCCAAAAAGAGCAAATACAACAAGTTGTTTACCGCATTTTAGATGCCAATTTAGATCGCGCTCGTGAGGGCTTGCGGATTATTGAGGAATGGTGTCGCTTTGGCTTGAACAATGCCCAGTTGGCTCTTGAATGCAAGCGGCTACGACAAGAGGTAGCTAAGTGGCATACCCCAGAATTGCGGGCGGCGCGAGATACACCAGGCGATCCTGGGACTGAGTTAACCCATCCTCAAGAAGAACAACGAGCTAGTATCAAATCGGTGTTGCAAGCTAATTTTTGCCGGATAGAAGAAGCATTACGGGTATTGGAAGAATATGGCAAGCTTTATCGCCCAACTATGGCTAAAGCTTGTAAGCAGATGCGCTATCAGGTTTATACTCTAGAAAGTAGTTTAATGGGTCATCAGCGCCATCAATTATTGTGGCGATCACGTTTGTATCTTGTTACTTCCCCACATGAAGCTTTGTTGAACAACGTCGAAGCTGCACTAAAAGGTGGATTAACGCTTTTACAATATCGTGACAAAACCGCCGATGATTCTTTGCGTCTGGAACAAGCCAGAAAACTCCGGCAGTTATGCCATATCTACGGTGCTTTGTTCATTGTTAATGATCGCGTGGATGTAGCTTTAGCTGTCGATGCAGATGGGGTGCATCTGGGACAACAAGATATGCCCATTGCTGTTGCTCGGCAATTACTCGGTTCCCAGCGTCTGATAGGTCTTTCTACCACAAATAAAGAAGAAATGCAAGCAGCAATTGCTGAAGGTGTAGATTACATTGGCGTGGGGCCAGTTTATGAAACTCCTACGAAACTAGGTAAGGTAGCAACAGGTTTAGAATATGTCACCTATGCTGCCAAAAATTGCTCAATTCCCTGGTTTGCCATTGGAGGAATAGATGCCAATAATATCAATGATGTGATCGATGCCGGAGCCGAACGTGTAGCAGTGGTGCGATCGCTCATGCAAGCCGAACAACCTACCCTAGTAACACAATATTTGCTCTCCCAACTCAATCGCATTAAACCAGAATTTTAAAAGAGTCATTTGTCATTTGTCATTCGTCATTTGTCCAAAGTAAGTAACCAATACCTAATACCCCATTGCCTACTCCCCACTCCCCACATTTATGTCTAATGAGATTACCATTCAGGTAAATGGGGAAACCCATAGCTGTTCGTTTCAAACTTCTTTACCCGACTTGCTCCAACAGTTGGGTTTTAATCCCCGCTTGGTGGCTGTAGAGTATAATGGCGAAATTTTACACCGCCAGTTTTGGCCGGAAACAAAAGTGCAACCAGGCGATCGCTTAGAAGTGGTAACTATTGTTGGTGGTGGTTAGTTAATTTGAGCCAGCAAGCCCAAATCCTTGAGGCTACGTCGTGTAATTTCGATGTGGGCGGGTGCGTCCTCTGCTTTATCCATATCAAGGACATCCAATAATTGTAAAGACAAGTGATTGCATTTGGCGCTTTGCGTAGTGCCGAAGGGATTGCCAAATACGAAACAAGATATTTTTCATTGCATATTTAATGGAATCACAAGCGAGATTTTACACTGCAATTTTGCTCATTTTCAAAGCTATTGATTGGAATTGTCGCTCTTGCCACCGCGCCATCAGGGCCTGAATTCTAAAATTGGCGTAGGTTAGGGAGCCACTGCACCCTTGCGGTTTCACCACTTGTTCGCGCAGCGTTTCCCATTCTCCCCAGGGCTGTGGGAGGAGGTGAGCAAAGCTCGCCTCCTCCCCCCTCTATGTACTTCAGTGACATTAGCTTTTGGCGTTCGCTCAAGGTGAATTCATCTTACAAAACCGCGTTTCATCCCTCTGATTTGTAAAGCGATCGATGAAGGGTTCTACGCTTGGCTAATTCTTTACCTTTGCGGCCAAGCTGCTCACGTAGTTGCTGATCTTTACACAACCGATTGAAAGCTTGAAACACTTCATAACCAGAATTAGGATTAACCAGTATTCCATTCTCTTCATTCTGAACTGTGTCTAGAACACCGCCTAACCGAGGAGCAATTACAGGTTTACCGAAGTAACTTGCTTCTAAATAAACCATACCAAAACCTTCCATATTGTTAGCTTTAGTATCCAATAAAGTTAACATGGCAAATATATCGCAAGCAGCATAATAACCTGTTAATTCTCGCTCAGACACATATCCGGCAAAGTGGACGCGCTTATCTACCCGCAAACGATACGCCAAAGATTTCAGTTCCGATTCACTTGACCCTTGACCGCAGATTATATAGTGGACATCGACCCCAAAAGTTAGCAATAGTGGAATGTTATCAATTACTCGGTCGAAGCCTTTATGTTTTACTAGCCTGCCGATGGAGAGAATAACTATTGCTGATTCGGGAATATTGTACGCCTGACGCACATGAACACGTAAATCATCCAGGCTACTGGGACTCGCTACATTATTACCAAATTTTTCTGGTCTGATTACTGGGTTAATTACATGGGTAGGAGTATCTAATCGGAAAGCAGTTCTAAGGTAGTCTCTTGTATAAGAACTGTTACAAACAATGCCTTCGGCGCGTTTGAGTGTTAATTTAAATAGCGATCGCAGCACGGGATTGTGTAAAGTACAATGAAGATCATTGCCGTGCAGATAGATAAAAAAGCGAATCGGTAAGAAATAACTCAATAGCAACAGCGAAGGGAAATCATAGCCGTGGCCCCACTCTATATAACGGTAGTGATAGCGAAAATAAAGTCTGATTGCTAAGACAAAGGAGCAGACGATATTCAGCAAAGGCTTCAGGATACTTCCCACAAAGCCAGTACGCCAGTATCTAGGATAAAACCAGCGATATACGGGAAACTGTTGACCTTGATCAAATACTTTGTCTCCTGAGCAACTAGCCGCCAGCACAATTACTCGTTCTGGATCTTGCAGACAGCGATTATAGATATATTCCCCAATCACAGCTTCTTTCGGCAGAAAAATCCGGGATATGACTAGGATATCTGGGTATGCAGCTTTGTCTCTGATTTCGGCTGTTAGTTGAGAAATATGTTCCATAATAAAGCTGATAACTTTACTTCAAATAATTTTTAATTTATTTACAATTAGGATTATTTTCAAAGCCTTAATTCTTATTTTATTTCTTTTAAAACGAATGTGGTAGACAAATTTGAAGCCGATTTTACAAAATTAGCCAGGAAGATTGTTTTTTTATTGTGTTGATTTTATTTTTGCTCCAAATTTCTCACTACTTGAGAATTTCTGTGCATGATGAACAATAAATCAAAGCTAACACTTGTATGTAGCCAAGTTGATCAGTAAACAAATGTTGCGAAAATTACGAAGTTTAGCTACGTTCAATACTAAAAACTTGGAGAAGTATTTGAGAGTTATCTTTCGTCTGGCTATATTTAATGATAAGCATCATGGACACTTTCTCGCTTAATGCATAGAAGTAAATTCAAGGTTATTATATGTAATAAATACTACTTATGACAGAAAATATCCTCCCACCTTGCAATCAAATAAGTAGGGTGCAGTATTAAAAAATTAGTCAATATAATCATTAAAAATTAAAAGTATCTGTATAATTTCAGACTGTAGCCTAAAAGTGCTAGTCCAAAACCTAGCAACAATACTTTCTGTAATTGTGAACATATCTTAAGGTACGGTTCCCCAGTCGAGAAATCCCCCCTACGCTCGCTGCCTACCCAACAGAAGACGCGGTAGATTGAATATGTAGCCTTTACTCGTGAATGCTACGTGAATGCTACAAAGCAAGCTTTTACGGGCTGGCGTTAGCGACAGATTGAAACACTCCTACCAGCATGGGGAGAAATCATAAATAATTCAGTTTTCCAAGCGATTGTATTATGCGTAAAAAACTACAACAAACCATCAAACCACTGTTAAAAAGCTTGTTAGCGCTAGGACTGGTGCTAACTTTGGCTCTTAGCCACGCCGATGGAGCATTAGCGGCCCGCAGTGGGGGTCGAATCGGTGGTGGCTCCTTTAGAGTACCTTCCAGTCGCACCTATACACCGCGCACTTATGCACCTCCTGGCGGAGGCGGATACTATCCTGGTGGTGGTTTTGGTGGTGGTTTTGGCTTTCCCTTCCTACTTCCTTTTTGGGGTATTGGGGGAGGATTTGGTGGTCTATTTAGCATCTTAATTTTCTTTGCGATCGCTAATTTTATATTGCAAACTTTCCGCCGCGTCTCTGGCGGTGAAACTCCAGAAGCAGATTACACCAGTAACTCTCCTGTTTCTGTGACTCGTTTGCAAGTAGGTTTGTTAGCTCAAGCCCGTGAATTGCAAAATGAACTCAACCACATTGCTGAAACTGCTGATACTAACACACCACAGGGGAGAGCAGAAGTTCTACAAGAAGCCAGCCTAGCTTTACTCCGCCATCCCGAATACTTTGTATATGCAGGTGGTGGCACTCAACAAGCCAGTTTAAATTCAGCTGAAAGTCAGTTCAATCGGCTGTCACTGGCAGAACGCAGCAAGTTTAGCGAAGAAACTATTTCTAACGTCAACAACCAGTTAAGAGCAGCCCTTGCCAAAGATGCTTTACCTCCGGCTGGTGAACTCGACAACCCCACCCGCCTATTTACCGAAGGCCCTGGTGAATATATTATCGTCACCTTGCTGGCGGCGACACTAGGTAAGTTTGAAATCCCCACAGCGATTAACAGTGCTGATGATTTGCGTCAAGCTTTGCGGCAAATTGGTAGTATCCCCAGTGAGAAACTTCTGGCAATTGAAGTTCTTTGGACTCCGCAAGCTGAAAATGATACCCTGACATCTGATGATGTACTGGCAAATTATCCTGATTTAAGACTTGTTTAATTTCTAAAAAATTTCGCGCTTTAGTGCGAAAAAAGAACTTAGCATCTTGGTGCAACAAATAAGTTACCCTTTGAGGGCAATAATTAGAAAACCGTTTGTCAATGACAAGCGGTTTTTGTATAATTTAGATATAGAAGGAATTACGCACTGAAAACTGAAACCTAGATCCCCTAATCCCTTTTAGAAAGGGGAGAATCCTAAAAGCTGCCTTCTTAAGGGTGTTGGGGTATCTCTGATACCTAAGTCTTATATACTTAATTTTAGAAAAATTATTCTTAGCTAAGACTTTGGTAGTATTATCAAAATGCATTATACGTAAAGTGTTATCTTATGCCTAGTGTTGAAGCCGACGAAAACCGAGAGCATCGCATTAAAACAGAGATCATTGTAGATGCTGAAGATAAAGAAGACCGGGCCATGGGTTGGTACTATTACCTCGAAGAGGCTCTGAATTTTCCCTTTATAGCTAAATGGACTAAGAAGGCACGCAAATCAGGTTCTACTGAGGAGAAACAAGTGGAAGTGCTGGGAATGGCCCCAGATGATGAGTGCTTGAAAGATATGCTTGTAGAAGTGGCTTACATTAATGGTAAGGATGATGATGTATATTCTGCAAAGTTATCTGAAATAGCAGCCATTGATGCTGACAGCGAGACTCAAGAAGCGATCGCAGATTGGCTCTATTGGATTGCTAGAGGATATAAATTTTAAATTCTAGGATAAATATCGAATGACGCGGCAGGGATTGCCAGCAGCGACAACATTCTCAGGTATATCTTTGACAACTACACTGCCAGCACCAATGGTTGTGTTATCACCAATAGTTACACCTGGACAAATAATTGCACTGCCACCAATCCAGACATTATTACCAATGTTAATTGGGGCAGCTAATTCTCTTCCAGAAAGACGAATTTCTGGCTCTGTTGGGTGATAAGCAGTATAAATTTGCACATAAGGAGCGCATAAGACATTTTCACCAATATGAACTGTATTGCAGTCTAAAATTACACAGCCATAGTTCATATACAATCCGTCACCAGCGAAAATATTACTGCCATAGTCACAGTGAAAGGGTGGCACAATTGATATTTTGTCAGCGATTTTTCCAAATAATTCTTGCAAAATTTGCTGCCGTTGCTCTTGCTGTTCCTCAGTTGTAGAATTGTAACTTCGCAACAGACGACTAGCTCGCTTATTTTCGGCAGCCAATTCTGGATCATCCGCCAGATATAATTCGCCTGCGAGCATTTTCTGTTTTTCGGTTTTTTCCATGACACCAATTTATAACTATCAAGTTGGGTTACTATACAATCAGCGCTCGCTAAGTGTTTATACGGTTGGGATTGGCGATCGCCCCTCTAATTTTGTAGATTAAAGGATGCTTTATTGATGAGGATATTGTTTTGAAATCTAAGTGTAACACTCCAGTATGGATTGATATCTCTTCTTTGAGATTCGTAATCAGTCAAATAAACATCTTGATTGTTCCACTGGTAAATCTTTTCACGTATTTGTCCATCAGGGGAATCAATATTGTTTTCATAAATCAAGATACCATCCCAGCCTAGAATGGAACGAACTTCATCATACGACATGCCTGTAGATATAGAGTTATATAAATTTTCCCTGATTTCAGATAATAAACTTATCTGTTTAATCTGTATAGTCTCATTAGTATTTTGATTAAATACTTTAAATATAGAGTTTAGAAAGAAGGTAGGTATCTGAGTAATATAAAAAACTCTATGGGAATAGATAAACGCAATCCATGCCAATAAAACAACAGCTAAGAATATTGAATATTTCATAAAAAAAGGGTGGTATAACCACCCTACAACTTTCTGCAATAATATCAAGTAGGGTAATAACTAACGAATCCCTGCACTACTTTCGTGGGTACTGGTATATGAATTCATAATAGTATTGATCGTACCCCATACTCTAGCTGTCGTCTCTTCATAAAAACTACCATTTAATTCAGCACCAGTATTCTGAACAGTAAAATCTTTAAAAACTTTTCTGACTTTACCATTGTTGTATTCGGTTTCAACCTTACCATCAATGTAAATATTATTATACGAAGAGTTGTAATCTTGGGTGCGAGTTGAATTGGTTACATTATCGATGTTCAAATTAGTCTCTGTTCTGCTTTGCTGAATTGTCCACTGGTTCAAAACAAAAGTCTCACCTGCTTTAGCAGGGCTAGCAAACAAAGTAGCAAGAATAGCTAAACCGAGAACTTTCTTCATTACTTTGTCCTCATTATAAATTAGTTAGCTTTGTCAAAAAAACTAATCTTGTCAAAGTAACTAAAAGAAGTGCTAGGGTGTATTAATCACCCTAGAATATTTTAAAATTGCATTAAGCACTATTAAGAATTAACGAACACCTGCGCTGGTTTCATGAGCATTAGTATATGAGTTAGTTCTAGTATTAATAGTACCACCAAGATTAGTCCAATTAGTTTCACTATATTTACCATATAGCTCACTACCTGCTGTATTATTGGTAAATTTATCAAAGGAAATATCTGTACCACCAGCAGGTGTGCTGATATTAATATTACCATCGACGTAATCCTTTTCAGCCCAAGAATCATATTTTTCGTTACGTTGGGAAAAAGTCTTAGAATCAAGTCTTAAATCGGTCTTTGTTATACTGTCACTCCATGAATTTTCGTCACGCACAAATGTTTCACCAGCAAAAGCAGGAGTAGCTAAGAAGGTAGCAAGAAGAGCCAAACCAAGAACTTTTTTCATGAGTTTATCCTTGTTGTAAATTAGTTGTCTTTTTCAGTCTCATTTTTAGGTAATTCTTGAGACTGGAACCTGGGAAGTTTGTTAGGTTCATTTGTATTAGTTCTGTTTATAGCAACCCCTTTACAGACAGCAGAAATAGTAGGAAAGCTGTCGGGGCTTAGTTGGATACCAGCGCTGATTAATTCAGCACAGGCACGAGCATTGATAATCTCTACATCATATTGAGTCTTACGAGAAATAGTTTCAGCCATTTGTTTGCAAGTACTCTCTAAGCTTCCACCCAAAGGGAAAACTATAGCAGCATTCACAGCATAAGAGGCGTTGTTAGAGAAACTAATCCCGTCATAGGAACTCAAAGCAGTCCCTAATATTAAAGATGGTCGCGGACACACAACATTTATTCCAGCTACTCCTTGAATCTTATAAGTAGCCGATTCACCAAGGTTGTAAACTCCTGTTTGATTAATTGCAGCAGAGTTCCGTTGTTGATTATCAAGAGTCTGCTCTTGATTAGGCTGAGATTGAGAATTAACAGAGTTAGTAACAGATTGTGCTTGGGCTTCGAGATTTATGCTAACTACTCCAAGTAGACATAGTAAGGAATGGTTAGTAAATAGTCGTAGAGCTTTTTTAAACATTTGAAGTTTTTTAGATATTGCAAAAGAAGGATGTTAAGAGTCATAGATTAAGTAACTTGGCAGAATAAAACCAAACTCTGTTAAGAAAGATAAATTAAGGTAAAACTGTCTTTCTTCCTGCCTCCTACCTCCTACCTTCTGCCTTATCCCAACGACAAACTTTTACGATGACCTACTTGATTTACTAATTGGGTGCTTTATCTCATTAAAACAATAACGAGCATCATTGCTATCTGTAGTATCCGCCACTTGATTTACTCTTGAAAGTATTGAGGTTTCTGAACTTTTGCTGTTCGTTATCCATCACGAATTAATATTCTCAACAATCCAAAAAAGACGCGAGGGGGGTTTTGTGGGATTAAGTGGGAAATTGGCAAAGATTAATATTCATAGAGCGAATATAGGATGAGCTTTAAAGAACAAGAGAAAAAGCCAAATTTTTAAAGCAATGATAATAAAAATTTAAAGATAAAATGAAGCTTATTTGAGCTTTTTGAAAACTTAGTCAATAGAAGCGATCTTTTTAAAGATAAAATAAACTGGTTCCTAAACTAGTTAATACCTTGTATCATTATAAATACTTAGATAAACAATATTTCAACTCATCTCAAGTTAATAAATTTTATATGACTCCTATTTGGCTTTTGAAAAAACGTCCTACTCCTTTAGCTCTCTTCTCTCGTGTTCCCTGTCTTCACGAGTAAGTTGATAAATCAAATCAGATTGCTATATCAACTATTAACAATTCAAAATTCCCGTGCGCCTTGTCGCAGCCTCTCATGCCACTTGTTACAACAGGGAGGCAGTCCGTTGGGCGGGTAATGCCCGACTTGTTCGCACAGCGTTTCCGACAGGAGAAGGAACTGCGGTTAAAACCCCCACAACGCAGTGGCTTCCTTTGGGAGAAGGGTTCTTAAACCCTTTAATTTATGATAATTAATCATCTGCATAAAATTTATCAGATTAGTTTAACCTATGAACATTCAAGAGTTATTAACTATTGCGGATAAAGTGGTATCGAAATCATCTGGCAGACACTTGACTGATTTACAAAGTGATTTGTTAAAAGCATCTTCTGAAAATCAGACATACGAACAGTTTGCCAACGATCACGGCTACTGCCTCGATTATATAAAGAAGGATGTAGGGTCTGCGTTATGGCAATTGCTATCTCAAGCATTAGGAGAGAAAGTTACAAAAAAGAACTTTCGGCAAGCGTTAGAACGATATCAACAGGCTGAAAAATTTGTGACTTATGACGAAAAAGAAAAACAGCAATATTTTGGCATCTACCTGATGTTTTGGCTTTTTAAGGAAGCACAGAAGAATTCGACAACCTTTGAGAATCGATATTACAGCATAGATGCCGAGTAATACTGCTGCCTTGGAATTCAAAACTTCACTAATTGAAAATTTAAACTACTTATGTCAGATGCTTTTCAGCCATATCAAGAAGGATGAAAATAATCGTAAATTTCTTGAGCCAAACGCGGGCCGATTCCTGGAACCTCAGCAAGTTGTGTGGGTGCAGCTTGCCGAATATAATCAACTGAGCGAAAATGCCCTAGTAGCTGCTTTTGTCGATGATGTCCTAAGCCAGGAATTTCATCTAAACGCGATCGCTTCAATTTATCACTGCGTTGCTGACGATGAAAAGTCACTGCAAATCGGTGCGCTTCATCCCGCAACCGCCGCAACAACTGCACCCCTGATTGTTCTGAATCAGTTGTTAAGGGTTTAGATTCTCCTGGTAAAAAAATCTCTTCTCGCTGCTTCGCCAGACTCACAACTCGCAAGTCTTCTAATAAATTCATCTCTTGCAAAACGGCGACAACTGATGATAATTGACCTTTACCACCATCTATCATGATTAAATCAGGCCAATCTGGATTACCCAAACGTGCCAACTGTGGATCGTCGCCATACTTACGGAACCGTCGCCCAATAACTTCAGCAAGACTAGCAAAATCATCTGAATGTCCCGCCGTCACCGTGGGATTTTTAATTTTGTAGTGGCGATAATGCTGTTTTGCGGGTAAACCGTCGATAAACACAACTTGCGAAGCTACTGCATTTGATCCTTGAATATGGGAAATGTCATAACCTTCGATGCGGTGGGGTACATCTGGTAAATCAAGAATGGCTGCTAAATCTTGCATTGCCTGGTCGTTGCGATCGCCTAATTTTTGCATTCTTTGCAATTCATACTGGGCATTTCGCTCTACCATCTCAATTAATTCTGCCTTAGTTTGCCGCAAAGGAGTCAAGATTGTGACTTTTTTACCTTTACGTTGAGTTAAGACATCCGCTAATATCTCGCTATCTGGTAAATCATGCTGTACCAAAATTTCTAAAGGTATTTCTACTGAGTCAGCAGTTTGATAATGTTCCTCTAAAGCTCGTTGTAAAATAGCTCCCGGTTCTGCGTGAGCATCCGCCACAAAGGCCAAGCGGCCCACCAATTGTCCAGCGCGAATCTGGAATAGTTGAATGCAGGCGTATTCTTCGTTGGCTGCCAGTGCGATCGCATCCCGCGAAACTGTATCATCTGGTAAGGAAACTTTTTGATTGGCTGTCAGGGACTTTAACCCAGAAATTTGGTCACGAATCCGCGCTGCTGACTCAAAATTCAAGTTTTCAGCTGCTGCGTTCATCTGTTGAGTCAAAATATCAATCAGTTCCTGAGTTCGCCCTTGGAAGACCATCGCTATTTTTTGCACAATTTTGCGATATTCTTCTGGTGAAATCATCTGTTGACACACACCCGGACAACGCCCTAAATCATAATTTAAACAAGGACGGTCTTTGAAAAGTGGTTGAGGTCGTTGTCGCTGTGGAAAGATGCGCTTACACAGGCGGACAATTTCTCGTAAAAGACCAGCATCAGTATAAGGCCCGTAAAATTTATCCTTTTCTTTGCCGAATTGACGTTTACGGGTAATAAAAATTCGCGGATAATCTTCTGACCAAGTGATGCAGAGATAGGGATATTTTTTATCATCTTTGAGCAGTACGTTAAAGTATGGCTGGTGCTGCTTGATCAAATTTGCTTCTAGGGCTAACGCTTCGGCTTCGGTATCAGTGACGATGAATTCAATTTCTGCCACCAACTTCACCATCGTAGCGATGCGTTCACTCTTGTTGTAGCCATCCCGGAAATAGGAACGGACACGCGATCGCAACTTACGTGATTTACCTATATATATAATGCGATCGCTACTGTCCCGCATGAAATAAACCCCCGGTTCCGGTGGAATTTCGGCTAGACGATTTTCCAGTCGTTCTGGCTCTTTAACCAGTGGTAATATTTGAGTAGATATTGTCACAAACAAAATTAGGTAATCTATCTCTATTTTAAGAAAAATTATTTTTTCGTGCCGATTTAAGAAAGTATTTATCAAGTAAATGTAAAGTAGTTAGGCTTTTAGTCTGCACATAGAGAAGTATGTAGGCACTTCTGCGGCTTCTTTCAGGGTGGCTTAGTTTCCGACGATAGCGGGCGCACCATCTCAATTAACAAAACTTGGGGCAAAATCCCCTTGTTAAAGGTAGACAACACTACTGATAGTGGTTCATGTCGTTAAATTTGATTAGTTGGTTTGTCATCAAAACCCTGTAGACACGCATTAGTGCAGTGGTACGTTAGTGTAGCGGGGCAAAACCCAATCCAATTTTGCGTCTTTTTAGAGTTGTCAGAATAAAAACTTGGCTTTTTGAATTTATAATTAGCATTTTAAAATCAACAGTTATTTGTTATTGCAAAATTATTTTTTATAAAAATTATTTTTTTCTTCATATTGCTAAATTTATATTTTTATTATTAAAAGTAATTAAATTTTTGACTATTGCTTATATAAATATTAGACAACATTAGACAAAATTTATTCTTAAACAAGATTTTTAGGTTTTATTTGAACTGATAATATTAAGCGATTTAACGGATTTAGGAAGTTAAATTTACGAATATCATTAGAAATATAGCCATTACAATAATTTCAGGCAATAGTTGAACTATGAATCTGCAAGAGTTTGAAGGCCAATACCGGGAAGCGATGGCTGAAACGCTCAATGATCTGCAAACAGCAGTTTTGTTGTTAGCGCAATTACAACATAAAATTTCCAAAATTGGCAGTTCTGTGCAACATATTAGTGAGCAAGTTGAAGAGTTCATCGCAGACCAAAAAGCTGAATAAAGGCATGCCACGCCCAGTAGAAAAGTTTATTTGTGGCAGCAACTCAACTCTTCTTCAATCGTAATTATAAGATCCTTGAGTTTTATAGGTTTGACAAAATAGCGGCGTGCGCCCAAACTCAGAGCTAGTTCTTGATCGGCTTTAAAAGCAAAGGCTGAAACTACAATGATAGGTATTTTTGACAAATCAGGTTTTTGCTGGACTTGTTTTAAGAGCGAATAACCGTCAATATCTGGCAATTTCAAGTCTAATAACATTAAATCTGGCTGAAATTTTTCTATCGTCGAGAAAAAAGTAGAGCCTTCTGATAAGCTTTCGACATCGTACCCGCAGTAAATTAGATAGTCACTCAGTAACAACCTATTGAGATAATGGTCTTCAACTAGCAAAACTCGTCTAACTTTCTGTGACCGCAATGGCTGATCTATATTAAATAATTGTGCTGTCATTGCTACCTATTATCTGATTATATTAAGTAAAAGCCAACTATTATTACCGTAAACGAGAAGCCTAGTGTATTTAAACTGTAAAACCAATAGAAGTTTGACTTATGTAATCTAACCAAAGATATGAATAAATTAAAATTTAGCTACACTTTAATACTTAAAAAATAGTAGAATTCAATCAAAAAAATAAGCTTTTATTACATTTTTTTTGAATCATATTTTAAATAAACAGCTAATTTTAAAAATTGAATAGCCTAAATTTTATTGGTAAAACCACTTAAGCAATAATATAACTAACGGTATGGTAAGTCATACCATTCAACGAAATATCTATTACAAATCCATTAGTAGAGGCATATAGATGTAAACCCTTATAACCGATTAATTTGTATGCAAATATTTTTATAAACAGTATAACCTAGAAGCTTAAATAATCTTATAACTGAAAGGAAGTATTCAAAAAAAAAGGGAGGTGTTAGCTCCCTTACTTATTTGTAGTTTTGAACCCGCAATCTTAAATAGATGCTTTTTTAAACTTGCGTTGGGTAGCAAACACACCAGCAACACCCAACAGACCAAGCATTACGGATGGTTCTGGGACTGCTGCAGGAGGTACACCTTTGATAGTGACTTCATAATTACCACTATGGGATATTCCATCGCTTAGTTCAAGTAAACCAGATTCGGTAGCTTTAAAGCTATATAGGTAGTCAGTTTTGCCGTCATAAGTGTATTTGACGATTTCGCTTGCTTGTAATTTAAATACGCTAGACGACAGTCCTAAAAGGGGTGCGGCATTTAAGTGACCTGCTAAACCAATACTAATTAAACCACTAGTGTCATCTTGATTGACATAGGAAATATTAGGGTCACTAAAGCGTTGGAATCCGCCATTTATAAGAAAGCTGTTAAACAAAGTCTCTTTACTAGAGTTGAACGTAGCGAGTAAAGTACTATTAGAACTTAGAGCCTGGTTAAACCAGATGTTAGCTAAGTTATTTAACCCATACGTCGTAGTTGTTTGGCCGACTCCAAACCAGTCATCAGAAGTGAGGCTGCTTAGAGTCAGGGTTTTCCCACCGATTGTACCTGTCAAGGTGGTGTTTTTGGTAAAATCAAAACCAGCTTGTTCACTACTAGCAGCTAGCTCCACATTTCCAGTGGGACTTGCGGCGTTACCACTTATAACTTTTTGTACATTTTCACTAGTATTTGCTACTGTGAAGGTATTTGTAGCATTGGAATCATAGACTAAATAATCACTGGCTGCTGTTCCACCAATAGTAGCACCGGTGAGGGTTCCAGCCTGTGCTGGTACAGTGGCAAGAGCGCTCACACCAATAGCTATTGAGGCACCAATTAAAAGTTTCTGAAAAGTTATTTTCATTTTTTCAAGTCTCTGTCAGTTTGGAAGTTAAGTTTTAAACTACTGCCGTTTCTAAGCTTGGGCTGTCTTGACTACAGGCTTTTTGGCAATACGACTCCTTAAAAGCGCGACCTGCATTGTTAGGAATTTTTGGTATCTGAGCGTACAAACCAAGTTTAAAAAACGGGGAGACCTGATTGGGTAAAGTTTCTGCTGTTATCAATAAAAAAATGACGAATATTTTGATATTATATTACGTATAATTACGCAATCCAATAATTTTAATAATTTAAAACCAACAATATAATGATTTTAAATTCAGTATAGTACTGTTATTCGTAGGGACGCAAAAATGTGCGCCACTACCTCTAGGCGTGTTCTATCCATAGACTTTGCTGCAAAAAATCTTTGGTGTTGAGCTTGAGAAGAAATTCAATAAAGGAACTGGGCAATTCTTTCCACAGCAGTTTCTAACAAAAGTGGCTCATGCACCAAGGCAAAGCGGACATATCCTTCTCCAGATTTGCCAAAGCCAGCACCTGGGGAAGCTGCTACACCAGTTTGCTTGACTAGCTGGGTACAAAATTCGATAGAGTTTTGACTCCAATGTGAGGGCAGTTTTGCCCAGATGTACATTGTGGCCTGGGGAATAGGAACATTCCAGCCAATGCGGTGTAAAGCAGTGATGAAAGCATCACGGCGCTGCTGGAAGGTAGCAACAGCAGATTTTACCCCAAGTTGAGGGCCAGTTAGAGCTGCGATCGCACCATTCAAAATCCCCCGATACTGATTAAAATCAACGGCGGCTTTTACCTGGCGTAAGGCGTTAATTAACTGAGCATTACCGATGGCGTAGCCAATGCGGAAGCCGCCCATATTGTAGGACTTGGAAAGGGTGAAAAATTCAATAGAGACGCTTTTCTCTGGATCAGCTTGCAGAATTGAAGGGGCTAGGGATTTTGGATTTTGGATTTTGGATTTTGAATTGCCAGAAGAATCTGCCGACTCTCCAGTTTCCTGAAATATTAAATCTACGTAGGGGAAATCGTGAACCAGCACGAGATTGTGTTGCTGACAGAAGGCGACAGCTTCTTGGAAGAAAGATAAAGGAGCGATCGCAGCTGTGGGATTGTGAGGATAACTTAGTACCATCATCCGCGACTGAGCCAAGACTGGTGCAGGAATATCAGCAAACACTGGTAAAAAAGCGTTTTCTGCCCGTAGTGGCATCGGGTAAATTTGACCACTGGCTAGGTAGACTCCCCCCGCATGGGAGGGATAACCTGGATCGAGCAATAGGGCAAAATCTCCTGGATTGAGTATTGCTAGGGGTAAATGGGCAGTACCTTCTTGAGAACCAATTAGAGGTAATACCTCAGTTTGAGGATCGACTTTGAGACCAAATTTTTGTTCGTACCAGTTGGCTGCGGCTTCACGAAACCCAAGAGTTCCGTTAAACAACAGATAGCCGTGGGTACTGCGATCATGGAGAGATTGGGTGATCGCCTCAATGACATGTGCCTGGGCGGGTAAATCAGAAGACCCCAGCGACAAATCAATTATTTGTTGCCCAGCGGCCAAAGCGATCGCCTTGGCTTTGTCCATATCGGCAAATACATTAGATTGCAGGGGTTGTAAACGCTTTGCAAATTGCATGTTAGTCACTTGTCCTTTGTCATTTGTCATTTATCCTTTGTCCTTTGTCCTTTGTCCTTTGTCAAATGACTAATAAACTCTTGGAGAGGCTGCGCCCTAAGCATAGCTATGCCGCAGGCTTTACGACAACGCTCAGTACAAGTGACCAATGACCAATGACCAATGACCAATGACTAATTATTATTTAAGTGAGTATCTAAAAGTTCGAGTAATTTATCTTTGCCGATGACTCCCTCAGTAGATATCAAAACTTCCTGGTCTTGAAATAGTCTGAGGGCTGGTACACCTTCCACTTGGTACTGCTTAACAGTGAGTGGGTTGGGGTCAATTTCCATTTTAACGACTTTGAGGCGATCGCTATATTTGGTAGCAGCTGAGTTAATCAGGGGGGACATCAATTGACAAGGCCCACACCAGGAAGCCCAAAAGTAAACTAATACAGGCTGTTCGGCTTTTAATACTTCTGTTTCAAACTCAGCATCAGTTATGGTGATTACAGCCTTACTCATTGCAGTCTCCATCAGGTGGCGATCAAAGTTGGCACACACAATACTTTATCCCAAAGTAGTCAATAGTTTATAGTCAATAATTCATAGTTATTTTGACTGTTAACTATTGACTAATGATGTAAAATCCCACAACCAACAGGCGTGGGACTAGCTCAAACAAGTTTTCTGCCAATTTTACAATTGATCCAATTGCTTGCGTAGAGAATCTAACTCGGCATCAACCACTTCATTAGACTTTGGAGCAGTAGTTTCATGTTGCGGTGGCAGTTGCGCTTGAGTTACTGGAGTAGCGGGTGGTAACATTTGCGCTTTTAAAGCTGCCAATTCATCATCAACATCGCTACCACCTTCCAACTGGGCAAATTGGGTTTCTAAATCTGCACCTGCTAACTCTCCTAGTGCCTGGGCCCGGGATTCTTGCATCAAGACTTTTTCTTCCATGCGCTCGAAGGCAGCCATTGCACTGCTGGTATTCATCCCACGCACCATGCCTTGAAGTTGCTCTTGGGCTTTGGCAGTGGTGATCCGAGCTTTAAGCATTTCTTTCTTGGTTTTAGCTTCAGAAATCTTGCTTTCCAGCTGGATTAAGTTGCGCTTGAGGGTTTCAACTTGAGTGCTTTGGGTATCTAAACTAGCTTTGAGGGCGGCGCTGGTGTCCGTATAAGTCTTTTTGCGCTCTAGAGCTTGTCGTGCTAGGTTTTCATCACCTTTTTGCAGCGCCAGTTGGGCATTGCGTTGCCACTTATTGATTTCATTTTGGGCATCATTATACTGTTTCTCACTACGTTTTTGGGAGGCGATCGCCTGGGCTACTCCCTGACGCAGCTGCACCAAGTCTTCCTGCATTTCCAGGATGGCTTGTTCTAGCATTTTTTCGGGGTCTTCGGCTTTGTTAACCAGGTCGTTGAGGTTAGAACTAACTACTCGCTTAATGCGATCAAATAATCCCATAACTTTGTTTTTCCTTGTTTGGTTTACGCTTTTTGTTGGACAGTGAGCTTTTTTATTTTTTAATAGCTACCTATTTCAATGTAATCTTTCCGGTTTGAATCAGTATGTTCTAACAACTCTTAATTGTTAAGATATCTCCAAAGAGGGGTAATTAGCCGAACTTCAACCAAGAGGCAGGGGGCAGGGGGCAGGGGAGATAGAAAAGAGTTGGGATTCGCCCACACCTGTTGCGTTAGCTTCCCGCTCTTTACGATAACCACACTTGCTTGAGTGGGAAATTCAGACCCATGTTCTCACCCTCATTCCACGACAGTTCTTGATGGGGTCATTTCCCCCTGCTCCCTGCTCCCTTGCCTGTTTTTCAAGAGTCCTGAGTTTTGGGTAACTGCTGTTGGGGGAGGTGTGTCTTCTGGCTCTCCTGGGCGAGGAAATTGCTGTGCTGTGTGTTTTCTGCCCCATTTAAGACCTGCACCTTCATCGCTGCCAATTCGGCATCTACATTATTAGTAGATTCCAAGGAAGTAAATTGTGTTTCCAAGTCGTCGCTACTGAGTTGAGCTATTGCTTCTGATTTAGCTTCTATCTGTAAAACTTTTTCTTCCATGCGCTCAAAGGCATTCAGACTGCTGGTGGCAGAAACTCCGCCGAGCATTTCCTGGAGGCGATAAGACGCTTCGGCAGAACGGGCGCGAGCAATATACATATCTTTTTTTGTTTTCGCCTCGGAAATTTTTAACTCTAGCGATCGCATATCCTTTTTTAGCCTAGCGACTATCTCGTTTTGCTGCTCTATCTGGGAAAAGAGGGCTGTGGCGGATTCTTTATAGGCTTGGCGCTTAGTTAAAGCTTCCCGTGCTAGAGGTTCGCTGCCTTGTTGCAGGGCCAATTGGGCGCGGCGATACCATTCTTCTGTTTGAGACTGGGCGGCGGCGGCCTGCCGTTCGGTGCGTTTTTGGGTAGCGATCGCTTGTGCTACACCCTGCCGCAACCGCACCAGATTTTCCTGCATTTCTAGGACAGTTTGCTCCAGAATCTTTTCTGGATCTTCTGCACCACCAATCAAACTATTGAGATTAGCTCGAATCACCCGCAGGATACGCTTGATTAATGCCATGTCGGCTCTCCATTCACGAAACCCAGCCAGTAATGAGTGCTGTTAGCTACCGCTAACAGCACTCATTGACTCAGCGCTCATAACTCAGGACTGTTATCTCATGGTATCGTAAATTTTTGCAACTTATGGCTGCTGAACTCGTGCTTTGATTCCCTTTGCCTGTAACAATTTCAGATGTTGTTCTACTTGCTTTTTAGTCTTAAAAGCACCCAAATAAACCAATTCTTTGTTGGGTGATAAATAAGCATCGGGAATTACTTGCCGTGCTGATGCTAAAGCTGCATCTTTATTATCTATTACTACATGATAGAACCCATCTGTTGCTGGTTTGATTTCTGCATCAGGCTTTGGTGAGGTTTTTGCCGTCGAAGTGGGAGGCAAATTCAGGGGAGGCAAGGGCTGTACTGTCGGTACTGGTGCTAAGGCGATCGGATTTGTCGGTTTTAGGGCTGTGTTGGGGTCAGGCAATGCCGATTGAGGATTTGCGGGCTTTTGGGGAACCACTGGATTAGGCACTACTGCGAGGGTTGGTTGGACTTTGGGTTTTAAGCCAACTACATCATTAGGGTCTCTCACCTCAGGAAACTCTTGGGCAGCTAGATTAGGATACTTGGGTATAGATGTGCTTGGTGGTTGGATCTGAGGTTGGACATTACTCCCAACTTCCTGAGTATTTTCTGGTGCAGGAGACGAGTTTCCGTTAAACAACTTGCCTAAATTCCATTCTGGCAAGCTTTTAGGATTGAACACTACATAACCCAAGGTAAGACTCGCTAACAATAGCAGCAACATCGAGCCGATACCCATAGGTGATAGCAGACTATCGCTAGAATTGTTTGGTTTTTTGGTTTCTAGTTGTTCTTCTGTCAGACTTCGCAGCAGTGCTTCACTAGATTCCAAATAGTCATCTGGGTGCTTAGGGGTGTCATCTGGCTGCAAGAGATTTTGGCTCTTAGTATCTTTAATTATTGCTGGCACGATGCTGCTACTAAAGTTGGGCGGTGGCGGGGGAAGTTGAGTTTGTGTTTTAGCATAATCAGAGATGGAGGGCACATTAAGATTATTTAGTTCCTCAGTTTTTGCCATAGCTGACGCTGGGTTCTTTTGAGGATTCACAGCTAGAGAAGATGTCGTTGGTACCTCAATTTTTGCTGTAGCTGGCGCTGAAGTTCCCTGAAGATTCACGGGTACAGATGTAGGTGACACGTTAGGTTTAATTACCGTAACTGATGACTGAGTTGTGCCCGATGTTGTAGGGATGGCAGTTAACGGCTGAGATTGACTGCTCATGTAAGTTGCAACACGAGGCTGCTTTGATGCCATCAAACCAGTTCGCGTGCGTCGGTATCGAGCTAACTCTTGATCTAGCGGCACCTCTAAACTCGCTAGCGCTGCTGCTAGCGCTGGTTTCAACCCAGGTGTTTTAGACGATTGAGTACCGGAATCATTCAGGGAGTTTTGAGTCATGGCCTCTGTACCTCAAACGTAGATTGCTGGAATTAACTTTAGATATATTTGTGACAATAGTAGCGAAAATTATCTAAATAGATAGATTGGGAATTGGGAATTGAAAAGAGGCACAGGGGTAGGGTGCTGCTCTTGCTGAGGGGAAAACTCTTCTCCCTTGCTCCCCATTCCCCATTCC
>NZ_CAXTNE010000097.1:0-25395 GCF_964245445.1 uncultured Nostoc sp. | reverse complement strand
TTGTTAGCGATCGCTGGTTTTTGATCCTACCTCACCAAATCGCGTTGCTCCCGTTTGTAATTGTGTCCATCTTTATGCTGTCCACCGCCAGCGAAGGAAAAAGTTGTAACCGCTAGATCGCCATCAATGGAAATCTCCAAGTTGTCCTCAATTGCAATCTCCCAGAAGGTAAACTGCTGCATGACTCGTACCCAAGTGTTTAAATATTCTTGCAAACTGTGGAGAACAACGACTGAGCTATCAAAATTATCAAATACTAAAATGTCGTTGTCGCCTGTGGCAAAAATTTGCTCAAAGCCGTCTCCAAATTGCTGGTCTTTAGGACTCCACAGCTTTACCCACTGTTGAGTAAGCTGCTGAACTTGTTGGCGATCCTCTAGATTCTCTATTTGTTCAGTAATTAGCGTGGTCATTGTGGTATACCTATTTAAACTAAATAATTTGGCTTATTCGATTGTTTGTAGTAAGGCACCACCATTCACTGGAATGGTAATTCCAGTCAGATAAGTGCTTTGTAAAATATGCAAGTAAGTCGGCGCAACATCTTCTGCTTTGGCAATAAAACCAATCGGCAACTGTTTTGCCAGCCTTGCAAACAATTCCTTACGTGCGTCTGTTGCCATTTCTGACCACATGGGTGTATCGGTGTAGTAAGGTGCAACGACATTGACACGCACAGGTGCTAGTTCTTTGGCTAGGGATTCAGCTAGCAAGCTCACACCAGCATTAGCAGCAACCGTTGATATCGCTTGATGCGGTCTTGGTCCAGAGCCAGATGTAAACGTCAGCGAGCCAGTCGGCTTAATTTTGAGACCGCCATAACGTCCTACGTAAAATTGTCCCCAAAACTTGCTTTGCATAGCATTTTGCGCTGTTGCAATGTCACTATTAAGAACACCACCCCCCATACTGTCACCAGCAAAGCAAAGCACATGATCTATCTGGTCGAAATTCGCAAAAAATTCTTTGACTGAGTTTTCGTCCAGCGTATTAACTATGCCAAAGTGAATATCACCTTCAATATCCTTTGCAGCTTTTTCTAAACGTTCAGTAGATCGGCTGGCAATCGTGACCTTGGCACCCTGATGAGCAACTAGTTTTGCAACCGCTAGTCCAATTCCCGAACTCCCACCAATAATTACAACATTTTGATTGACTAAAGATTCAGTCATAATTGAAGTCCTCCACGCAGATTCACTCTCAAATTGTTACTGAGATTAATTTCTTTTAGGGTTTAAACAGCCATTTATGGAATGCCTTTGTCAGATAAGGCATGAGGAAATATGTCATCAAATAAACTTAAAGATTTGTCCATTGAGGCGATCGCTCGTGAGTCGGGTGTAGGCAAAACAACTATTTACCGTTGGTGGCCTAATAAAGTAGCAGTTGTCATGGATGCGTTTGCACAAAACGTGCTGTCCGTCACGCCTTTTAGGGAAGGCTTATCGGCAACAGAAGCAATAAAAGTACAAATGGCTTCTCTGGTACAAGCGTTCTCTGGGGAATATGGCCGAATCGTGTCACAAATTATTGCTGAGGGACAGTCCGATCCAGATGCTCTAGCTAATTACCGCGAGCGTTTTATTTATCCACGCCGTGCAGCGGTTAAGGCTATCATTGAGCAGGGCATAAAAAGCGGTGAGTTTAACCCCAATCTCGATCCAGAAGTAGCGATCGATATTCTTTACGGGCCGATTTATTTTCGGCTTTTAATAGGACACTTACCCCTTGATTGGGAATTCGCAAATCAACTACCTATGTGGGCGCTCAAAGCCCTTAAACCAGATGAATTTTAGGTATCAGTAATAGAGAGCCTTGTAAAGATTCAACCATCGTAACTTGAAGAAAGTAGTAGCTAATAATTTTCAAGATAGCTAGCGTTTCATAGCAATGCAACAACTTATCCCATCCACTGCACCCAATCGTGGACATCTGCAATCATCTGGCCAAACTTCTGCGGTTCTACCTTTTCAAACTCCAATATCACGCCCCACCGCTCATCGCTCGTTAGTGTACTGAGTAACTCTTTAACTGCATCAACCCCATTCTCTACACGTTCTATTGCTAACTGAGCGTAATATTTAACCCGCTCCCACCAAGAATCACTGAGTTGTTCATCTATGTCCATACCCCCCCAATTATTATCTCCACTTTCATTAAAGGTGGGTGTGGACGGCGATGAAGAAGGCAAGGGGGCAGGCAGGGCAAACGCATCTAAAGTATAAGAATCCTTTAATAGCAAGGCTTTTGGCGCTTCATTGCTTAAGCTATTTTTTATCAAGATCCTTGTCCTGCAGGAGTTTCAGGAATGCCGTGCGTTCGCCCTGGAGATGATGCATAGGTGTCCTTTGAAAGAGTGAAAGCAAGATTAGGAACCAATGGTTCCCAAATTCTGCCAATAAAGCGAACAGCAAGTTAAACCCTTGGGACTCTAGAACCACTTGGGAGAACTGAAGTGCCCGTACTTAACGGCTGTGGAAAAAAAGCTACAGCATTATATAAAGCTTGTATGAACTTAATTGTTGCTTGGCCATAAATATCCTCAGCTTACATATAAAATTATATTATGTATTTTTCAATCAATCATGTATCACAAAATTATTTCTGCTAGAAGAAAAAATTGCGTTTTTGTCAAGAATGAAACAAAATTTCACAAGATATCGAATTTTAAATAAGCGAACAAAATACATCTCTGCGAAGGATAAATTTTCGTTTATAAATATTTATACATATATTTAAACCTATTATATGTTAGAAAAAATCACATATTGAATATTGGGTAAAGTAGTTGACTTGACTTGGTAATAGTGATAAAAAATCAGTAATTAAAATAAAACACTCAAAAAATTAATTTAAATAAGCTGGTTTCATGGTTATCTCCTGATTTTGTAGTACTGGGGGTAATGCTATGTAAGAATTCCGAAGTCAGAATTCAGAAGTTAGAATGCAATTATTAAGAGATTTATGCTGACTCCGGGTTACTGATTCCTTTGTGTTATCAAAAACTTAAAAATCTTCGGCAATCTCCAACAAAAATGGTAACTGTGATGAATATATAATTGTATTGACTTTTGATCCGATTTCAGGATTTGAGTTTTCTTGGGTAATGATCACATAACTAAAAGCTAAGTCCGAGGCGATAAAACAAGCTTTTCCTTTGTTAACAAGTGCATTTTATCTGTGACTGTTGTAAACATACATAATTAAGGAATCATTACTATGAATCCAAAATCAGATATAAAGTTTGATCAAATTGCTTTTGAAAAGATGAAAAGAATTATGCCTACTTTTTTGGGATCTAAAAGAGAGGAGTTAAGCAATGAATACTATGTAAGAAGCTTACCAGAGGAAGTTGCTTTCAAATTAACCAATCGCTGTAATCTCCGCTGTCAGCATTGTTATCAATGGAATGAAGATGGCCACCATCATGATCTTGATAAAACTGAACAAAATCGAGATTTAGATTTTTCTATTATCGAGAAAGTGTTTGCAGCGACACAAGAGCTAAAATCAAATATTTTTTTATGGGGTGGTGAACCTCTGGTGTATGGCGACTGGGATAAATTAGTTGCTTTGCTAGAAAGAGATCCACGATGGACATCTATTTGTACAAACGGTATTTTGATTGAGAAGAAATTGACATCTATCCTCAAAATATCTAAACATCTAGAATTATTTATAGCTGTTGAAGGATTTAAGGATGAGCATGATGCAATTAGAGGAAAAGGTACTTACGAAAGAACAATGCAAGGAATAGACCTATTGTTAGAAAAGAAAAAAGCCAAAGAATATAAAGGAGAAATTTCACTCAACTGTGTAATCACCGAGAACATGGTTAACAATTTGTACAAATATATGGAATTTTGGGAAGCTAAAGGTGTTGATACAGTTTATTTAAGTTTCCTTTGGTATTTATCCAATGAAACTTCCGCTAAGATGGATAAGTATTATGTAAATAATTTTAACTGGCTATGCAGTGAGAATAATACCAGACCTAGCTGGTATGCATATAAATATGGGTTGAATCCTGAAAAAGTTGAACAATTAATTGCAGAGCTTAATCGAGTAAATGAAAGAACCTGGAAAATCAAACTTCGCTATAACCCTGCATTAGATATCGATGATATAAAAGAATTTATTTTAGGTAGTGACAAACCTGCTCAAAATAAAACAAAATGTTTAGCCATTAAAACTCGTATGGATGTTTTCCCCAATAGCGAGGTAATATCTTGTAAATTTTTCCCAGAATTTTCAGTTGGGGATCTGAAAAATGATACTGTCTCTGATGTCTGGCATGGCGAGAAATTTACAAAGGTTAGAGAAACCATAGAGCAGTGTGGTTTAATGCCTATATGTTCAAAGTGCAGCCTTTTATATTCTCGTGGGATCTGAGAGAAGTTGTAAGTCAAGCAAAAAAATCTTTGAGCTAGTAGTTTGATAACTAATAGCTCATGCATTTTTAGCCTAAATAGGCTTTTGCTTATTTGTTGACATTTCAAATTTTTACAAAATTTCAAATTATGACAGTCTGAGCCATATTATGCTGGTAAATAGCTTTTTGGAGAAAACTGCAGAGAGAAGCCCTAATCAGGATGCACTAATTTTTCAAGACAAAAAATTAACATATATTAAGGTTGAAAATTTTGCCAACTCTCTTGGTAATGCTTTGCTCGAACTAGGATTACATAAACAAGAGCGGGTGGCGATATATTTAGAAAATTCAATCGAGTCAGTAATTTCTATTTTTGGCATACTCAAGGCAGGAGGAATATTTTTAATAATTAATCCCCAGACTAAACTGAAAAAATTACAGTATATTTTAGAAGATTGTCAAGTTAAATTTTTAATTACTGATACTCAACTACTTTTAAATTACAAAGGTATTTCTTCATCTCTAAAATCTCTACTTATTACCGATGCAAATCAAGAAATTGTATCTAAAGTTGAACAAGTAACTATTTATTCATTTTGGAACCTAATCAGTCAATGTTCTATTGAAAGACCGAATATTACTTGTATTGATATTGATTTATGTAGCTTGATTTATACTTCTGGTTCTACCGGAAACCCGAAAGGAGTTATGCTAACTCATCTAAATATGGTGACGGCGGCTAATTCTATTATTGAATATTTAGAAAATACTGCTGAAGATATAATTCTTAATTGCTTGCCTTTATCTTTTGATTACGGACTTTATAATATATTAATGCCCTTCAAATTTGGAGGAACAGTAGTTTTAGAAAAAACATTTATTTATCCATTTCAAATTATTAAATTAATAAATACACAAAAAATAACTGGATTACCCCTTGTCCCCACAGTTATTGCTATACTTTTGCAGTTTAAAAACTTAGATAAATATAATTTTTCTCCAATCAGATATATCACTAGTACCGGACAATCATTGCCTTTAAAACATATATTAGAACTAAGTAAATTATGTCCTCAAGCTAAAATTTATTCTATGTATGGGCTAACGGAATGTAAGAGAGTATCTTATCTTCCGCCAGAACAATTATTAAATAGACCAACTTCAGTAGGTAAAGCTATTCCTAATACTGAGGTATATATTGTTAATCAACATGGTGATAAAATTAGCCAATCAGGACAAATAGGAGAACTAATAGTTAGAGGTTCCCATGTAATGCAAGGATACTGGAACCTTCCCGAAGAAACAGCCAAATTTTTACAACTAGGCATATATCCAGGTGAAAAAAGTTTACGAACAGGAGACTTATTCAGAATGGATGAAGAAGGATATCTTTATTTCGTGGCACGGAAAGATGATGTAATTAAAATTGGAGGTGAGCGAGTTAGTACCAAGGAAATCGAGAATATTTTGTACGAGATAGAAGAGGTTAATGAAGTAGCAGTATTTGCATTAGAGCATGAAATTTTAGGATATATCATTAAAATATGTTTAGTTTTAAAAGATGGTGCTAGTTTAACTGAAAATGATATTCGTGAGTACTGTGCTTTACATTTGGAAAAACACATGATCCCTAAATATATTGAGATTTTGGAAATTTTACCAAAAACTCAAACCGGGAAAATAAGCTATAAAGAATTACGACTACTGCATCAATAAAGTATTTAATAATTGAATATAAAATATAGGCAAAAATGAATTCTAATCGATTAGACTTAACGACACTAAAAACGTTAGAAAAAGGCTGGAGAAAACTAAAAAGATTACATCCAGTATCTATTGACCTAGACAGAGTTAAATTAATTCGGGAAAAAAATTTAGAATATCTATCTAGTGCCGATAATATAAAATCACTAATACTAGAACTAGGATTAAATGATGATGGTTTACAAGAATTTCCTGAAAGTTTACATTCTTATTGTGGACATGGGCTACGTATATGGCAGTATCCTATTCAATTTAGTAAATATCTAGCTGATTTAGCTAAAATAAAAATTACCTCTTATCTAGAAGTAGGAATTCGTCATGGGGGAACATTTGTAACAACTGTAGAATATTTAGAAAAGTTTCACCCATTAGAATTTGCAGTTGGGATAGACATATTACCATGTTCATCTATGGCTGAATATAAAAAGATTAATCCTAAAGTTGATTTCTTTAAATTAAATACTCAGAGCAAACAATTTCAAGAATTTTTGGATGAATATCAAAAATTTGATTTAGTACTAATTGATGCGAATCATGAGGAGGTTGAATGTAGAAATGAATTTATGTCTGTCAAGGATAAAGCGAATATTGTAGTTTTTCATGATATTTTAAATATTGATTTCCCTGATGTAGAAATAGTATGGAATGAAGTTAAGTTGTTACCCGAATATACTTGCTATGAATATATAGATCAGTATGAAGGGCTTGGCCCTTACATGGGAATTGGGATGGCAATTAAGAAAGATAGATGAACCAATTCGCAATTCGCAATTCGCAATTCGCAATTAAATCAAGCCACCCACAAGGGGTGGGGTTTCTACCTACCTTGAGAAACAATGATTCTTTCGCCCACAAGGGGCGAGGTTTTAAACCTAACTTTTTTTCATAAAATATATCAAAGTAAAGAACAACAATTATGCTGCAAGAAATCAAAAATATTTTGGAGCAAGTAAAAGGGGTTCCTGGGTTATCCCAAAGTTTAGCAGATTCGGCTAATATCATTGAGGATGTGGGGCTAGATTCTCTAGAGATGATGCAATTTATGCTAGAGCTAGAAAGTCAGCTTGCTATAGAGATTAACTTTGAAAACTTAGATTTCTCTGATTTCCAATCAATTGAAAAGTTTGGCAAATTTTTAACAGGAATGAAGAACAATTAGCTAATTGCCATAAATTTAATTCCGATACACACAAGATTTTCAGCAGAGATAATAATATGCCTAATTCCGAACAAACTACTATTACAATTCTTGGATCTGGTGTGGCATTGGGAGTTTATATTCCAGCCTTGCTGGTTAATTATCAGCTAAAAAAACATCACCTAAAAACAGAAGTTGTCGTTTTAGAAAGTTTTTATACTGCTGAAAGCCGAGAAAAATTAAAAAAACACAAGCAAGTTTATCATCAAAACTTTTCTATGGCTCTCATGGCGCATAGAATGATTAGAGATATCCAATTTAGCCTAGAGCCAGAACTTATTAATAGTCTTTTAACAACTTGGCAGACAGAAAATCGACTTGATTTTATTGTGTGGTCTGGCTTTTGGATGCCTATCTTGGAGGAATATAGAAATCGAGTAGTACCCCAAAAATTAAATGTTGATATTTGTCGAATTGATGCTGATATTTCTGCATCTTTCAAAGTTTATACAAATAGCCAATTTAATGATAATGAAATTTGGCTGTGGAACTGGGAGCAAAAAAGATTAATTTACGAAATTCCTGTAACTAATAAACCTTCTATTCCATATCAAGAAAGAAACAATCGTTTTGTTATACATGGTGGTGGATGGGGTATTGGTACATACGATAGTAAAATACCTGACTTGGAAAATAGAGGATTTGAATTAGATATAGTAGTTTATGATGTTTCAGAAACTACTTTGAGAAAACCGAAGAATCGATACTTTATGGTATCACCTAATTGGTTTCCTTGGCATAAAAATAATAGCGATGATTATGAATTTCCGCCTTTTAGAGAGGTAAAGGATGAAACCTCTTTTCAAAACCGTGAAGAATATCATGAATTGTATGATGTTATCAGTCAAAGCCAAGCTATAATTAGCAAACCAGGTGGTGGAACTCTCATTGATTCATTGGCTTCAGCTACTCCTATTATTCTTTTAGAACCTTATGGTTATGCTGAAAAAAATAATGCTGATATCTGGGAATATTTAGGATATGGAATCAGCTATAATCAATGGAAAGCAATGGATTATGATATTTCAATTTTAGAAAAGTTGCACAAAAATATTTTAAATCGAGATAAAAAAACAATTAATTATACAGATAATTATGCTAAATCTTTTGTTAAGAATAACAAAATTTCCATTAAATTTGCTCTTTAAAAAATAGCAAATTTAGGTTTTATTTAATTTATGAATTTAGCTCAATTCTAAGCTCGACTTTATCCATTTTTTTTGCAATGTGAACGCTATCACTGAAACCTATGTGGGACGGTAGTTTTACTTTTTCAACTTCATCGATAATCTGTGACTTGGAAAAAGTATTTGCTAAAAAGCCAGGGTTTTTGCCGGATAAAGAAAACCGAGTTCTTAATTTTGGATAAAGTCGAGCTAAGAGGATGTTTGTAAAGTACCAATATTTTATACAAATAAAATGCATGAGAAAGAAGGTAAAAAAGAGCTTTGGAATGCAGTTCGGTCTGTTTTGAGTTTATCTCGAAACGGGCTGTTGATGGTGCCGATTGATCGAGGGGAAGATTTACCACTTTCTTTTGCTCAGCAGAGGTTGTGGTTTCTCGCTCAACTTGAACCTTGCACAGTTGCATATAATATGTCAACAGCTTTTCAGTTGACTGGTTTACTCAATGTAACTGTACTAGAGCAAAGCATAGTTGCAATTGTCAACCGTCATGAAGTCTTGCGAACTACTTTTCTGGTAGTAGATGGGCAGCCTAGACAGGTGATTGCTGAGAAAGTCGCTTGGAAATTACCTATTATCAACTTTGAAGAAATTCCTTTGCAGCAACGGGAAGCAGAAGCGCAGAGATACGTTGCACAGCAGACTCAGCAGCCGTTTGACTTAGCTAAAGGGCCTTTGTGGGACTTCCAACTCCTTCGTCTAGCTAAAGATTCCCATGTATTGCACTTGAACATCCACCATATTATTTTTGACCAATGGTCTCTAGGGTTGTTCCTACAGGAATTAGCAACACTTTACAAAGCATTCTTATATGGCGAACCTTCACCACTTCCTCCACTTCCCATCCAGTATGTTGACTTTGCCCACTGGCAGCGTCAATGGTTGAGTGGGGAAGTGTTAGCAAATCAACTCAATTACTGGAAGCAACAGTTGGCGGGGATTCCGCCATTATTGGAACTCTCTAGCAATCGCTCGCGTCCTGCACGACAAAGTTTTCAAAGTAGTAAGCAACAATTTGATTTTAATCCTCACCTCACTAATCAGATCAAAACCTTAAGTCAACAATCAGGGGTGACTCTGTTTATGACTTTGCTGGCGGCTTTTGCTACTTTACTGTCGCGTTACAGTGGGCAAGAAGATATTGTTGTCGGCTCTCCCATCGCCAACCGCAACCGCAGCGAAATTAAGTCTCTAATTGGTTTTTTTACCAATACTTTGGCCTTACGCATTGACCTATCAGGAAATCCGAGTTTTCGAGAATTATTGCATCGG
Organism: uncultured Nostoc sp.; assembly: GCF_964245445.1. Lineage (GTDB taxonomy): Bacteria > Cyanobacteriota > Cyanobacteriia > Cyanobacteriales > Nostocaceae > Nostoc. Next base: position 15,604 of record NZ_CAXTNE010000097.1, on the reverse strand, counting down.
GTGCAACAGGTTGCTTTAGGAGCCTATACTCATCAAAGCTTCCCCTTTGATAAATTGGTAGAGGAATTACACCCAGAACGTTCTTTAAGCCACACACCTATATTTCAAGTGTGGTTTAATATGCTAAATTTTACGGAAAGTAGATTTGAATTATCAAAGCTAAAAGTAGAGTATATCCCTGCTTTAATAACTAGTTATAAATTTGATTTTACACTTTATATTGAAGAGAATTACAATAAAATTTTTCTGCAATTAGTATATAGAACTGCGCTATTTAAATCAGAATTCATGCTAGAAATGTTGGCTCAGTATAAGCATTTACTGGAGCAAATTAGCGAAAATTCAGAAGAAAAAATTACCAACTATTCTTTAGTAACTACTAAAGCAAAATTAGTTTTACCTTCGCCAACTCAGACACGAAATTCTGAATGGTCAATTGCTGTCCATACACGCTTTACTCAGCAGGCTAGAAAAGTTCCGCAAAATTTAGCAGTTGTAGATACACAAAAGATTTGGAGTTATGCAGAACTTGAAGAACATACAAATCAAATTGCTAACTATTTACTAGAAAATGGCATAGATAAAGATGATGTTGTGGCTATTTATGGTCAGCGTAGTGGGTGGCTGGTGGTAGCTGTACTTGGCATTCTCAAAGCAGGTGCAGCTTTTGTGATTTTAGATCCTGCTTATCCAGAAAACCGCTTGATTGATTGTTTAAGTGTTGTATCGCCTCGTGGTTGGTTGGAAATCACAGATGTCGGAGAAATACCAAATGCTTTGAAAGAGTTTGTAACTACTTCATCATTTCATTGTTACCTTCAACTTCCTCAGTCCTTAATCCTAACGACTTACTCAACTAAAAATCCAGAAATAGAAATTGATCCAGACAATTTGGCTTATGTTGCCTTTACCTCTGGTTCCACAGGCAAGCCGCAAGCAATTCTCGGCACTCACAGACCTCTGTCCCATTTTTTCCAATGGCATTGTCAGACTTTTGGGTTGAATCAATCAGATCGGTTTACTTTACTTTCGGGACTTTCCCATGACCCTTTACTACGGGATATCTTCACACCGCTATGGTTGGGAGCGACCTTATGTATCCCTGAGCAACAAAATATTGAAACAGGCGGTGAGTTAGCTGTTTGGATGCAGCAACAAAAAGTTAGCATTGCTCATTTGACACCAGCAATGGGACAAATTATAACTGAAACAACATCAACTATCACTCAACTTCCTCAGCTTCGTTATGTTTTTTTTAGTGGTGATTGCTTAACTAGATATGATGTCACCAGAATCAAATCCATCGCGCCAACAGCCACCTGTGTTAATTTTTATGGGGCGACTGAGACTCCTCAGGTAATGGGTTATTTCATCATCCCTAATCAAGAAGACAAGGTTGAGGATGCTCACTCAGCAAGTATCACAAATCACCTGCCATTAGGTAAAGGAATTGAAGATGTTCAATTGCTAATTCTCAATGCTACACAGCAGTTAGCCGGGATAGGAGAGCTAGGAGAAATATATGTTCGTACTCCTTACTTGTCTAAAGGATACTTGAATAATCATCAATTGACTAAAGAGCGATTTATTACTAATCCATTCACTAACATAAACAGTGATCAGCTTTACAAAACTGGTGATTTAGCTCGTTATTTGAGCGATGGTAACATTGAATTCTGCGGTCGTCTTGACAACCAAGTTAAGATACGCGGTTTTCGGATAGAACTTGGAGAAGTTGAAACTGCGATCGCGCACCACCCCAGTGTACAGCAAACAATCGTCACAGCTAGAGTTGATGAGTCAAGTGACAAACGCCTAGTTGCCTATATTGTTCTTAAACCACAACATAAACCTACCATAGACGAATTCCATCGCTTTCTCAAGCAGAAATTGCCTGAGTACATGGTGCCTAGTGCGTTTGTTTTCCTAGACACTTTTCCCCTAACACCTAATGGGAAAATAGACCGTAACGCCTTACCAACACCGGACTCTTCAAGACCCAAACTAGAAGAAACTCTTGTTGCACCTCGCACCGAAGTTGAACAGCAAATAGCCGACATTTGGGTGAGTCTCTTAAAATTAGAAAAAATCGGCATCCACGACAACTTCTTTACTTTGGGAGGACACTCCCTACTTGCCACCCAGGTGATTGCTCGTTTACGAGCCTTCTTCGGAATAGACTTGCCCGTACGTACTTTATTTGAAGCACCGACTGTAGCACTTTTGGCAGACCGCATTGAAACAGTTCAGTGGGTAACACAACAGTCGCAGGTTGACATAATGGGTAACTATGAAGAGGGCGAATTATGAAAACTATTGATGAGTTTTTATCTGAGCTACGCAGTCAAAATATCAGAGTATGGTCACAAGGCGATCGCCTGCGTTACAAAGCTCCTGAAAAAACACTCACACCTACCTTACTGCAAGAATTGCGAGAGCGTAAAGCAGAGATATTGGCCTTTCTCAACCAAGCAAATACTGCTGTCAATCCCAATTACTCTTCGATATCACCAGCAATACAGGACGGCAATTTACCCCTTTCCTTTCCTCAACAACGCCTCTGGTTTCTCAATCAATTGGAACCTGACAGTACTGCCTATAATATGCAAGGTGCATATCGGCTAACTGGTGTCATTAACTTTCCAGCTCTAAAACAGAGTATAAATGAAATTGGACAACGACACTCCATCCTCAGAACCATCTTCCCATCTGTGGATGGACAACCCAACCAAGTTGTATTAAAAGATTTAACTTTTACATTATCATTAATCGACCTAGAAAACCTACCAGAAGCCGACACAGAAGCACAAGCGCAACGCTTTGCTAGTCAAGAAGCCCAACAACCCTTTGACTTAACGCATGGGCCATTGTTTCGCGCCAAACTCTTGCGTCTGACAGTGACTGAACATGTGTTGTTGTTAACAATGCACCATATTGTATACGATCGCTGGTCTTACAGTATATTCTTTCAGGAATTGGCAGCACTATACTCAGCTTTCTGTACTGGTCAACCTTCACCATTAACAAAACTTCCCATCCAGTATGTTGACTTTGCCCACTGGCAGCGTCAATACCTACAGGGCGAAGTCTTGGAATCTCAACTAGATTACTGGAAACAACAATTAAGTGGTAATCTTCCCGTTCTCCAATTATCTACTGATTATCCCTCTGCACCAGTTCCAACTTACCAAGGTGCATACCAATCTCTGCATCTGCCGCAAAACTTAGTCTTGGCACTCAAGTGTCTTTCACAAAAATCAGGAGCTACATTGTTCATGACTCTGTTAGCGGCATTAAAGATTTTGCTTTCCCGCTATTCTTCTCAAGAAGATATTATTGTAGGAACTCCGATTGCTGGACGCACTCAGGTAGAAACAGAAGATCTGATTGGATTATTTTTGAACTCACTGGCAATACGGACTAACTTGTCTGGCAGCCTGACTTTTGAGCAACTACTCAGCAGAGTGCGGGAAAAAACTTTGGGAGCTTATGCACACCAAGACTTACCTTTTGAGAAACTGGTAGAGGAAATACAACCAGAACGGTCTTTGAGTAGACATCCGTTTTTTGATGTGATGCTCAATGTTTTAAATACCCGACAGACAACATTAGAACTTCCTGGACTTAGTGTTATTCCCTTCTCCAGTTTGAGAGAACCAGAGTCAAAATTCATGATGACTCTGTATGTGCAAGAACAGGAAAATGAACTGGACTTACACCTCATATATCGAAAAACTCTATTTTCTTCAGAACGCATCACCTGCTTTTTGGAGCAATTTAAATATCTGCTAGAGCAAATTATTACTGCACCAAATAGCTCGATTCAGTCTTATTCTTTGGTAACACCAAAAACTCAAACCTTACTTCCTGATCCTAGAATTGCCCTGCCACAACCACAGCACCAACCAGTTACGACCCAAATTATCTCTAGGGCAAACCGCACACCACACCAACCAGCCATTAATCAAGGTTCACGCACTTGGTCTTATCAAGAACTAGTTGAAGCTGCCAACCTAACAGTACAGATTTTACAAAATCACCAAGTTGAAAGAGGTCAGGTCGTAGCTGTGTCTGGTTCTCGGAGCTTTGGATTCATCGCCAGTATGTTGGGTGTGCTACTGAGTGGCTCGGTGTTACTGACTCTTGATGAGAATCTGCCTCAGCAGCGACAGCATCTCATGCTTAGCACAGCCAAAGTCAAACATATATTATACGTTGGTGTGAATCTGCCTCAAACTCAAAGCATAGATGAATCTTTAGAAATTGTTGCAATTGACCCAGATACTGGAAAACCAAAAGTAGGCGATTTTCAACTTGCCAATTTTCCATCCCCTGTGATCATATCCCCTGAGGATGCCGCTTATATTTTCTTTACATCAGGCACCACAGGCATTCCTAAAGGTGTATTAGGATATCACAAAGGACTATCTCACTTTCTATCTTGGCAGCGGCAAACATTTACTGTGGAACAGCAAGATCGCGTTGCCCAGTTGACAGGACTTTCGTTTGATGTGGTCCTCAGAGATATCTTCCTACCTTTAACTAGTGGTGCCACTCTTTGCTTGCCTTCACAGTCCGATAACCTGACACCAGGGAGTATTCTTCTCTGGTTAGAACGCCAGCAGATTTCTTTATTGCATACTGTGCCAACACTTGCACAATCATGGTTAATTAATGTACCGCCAGGAGTCTGTTTACGAAGTTTACGTTGGGTATTCTTTGCTGGTGAACCACTAACAGACAGCTTGGTCCGTCACTGGCGTTCTACTTTCCCTGACTCTGGGGAAATTGCCAATTTTTATGGCCCCACAGAGACTACTTTAGCTAAGTGCTACTACTATGTGCCTGCCGATATATTACCGAGCGTTCAGCCAATCGGCTTCCCTTTGCCTGAAACTCAAGCATTAATTTTAGGAGAGAATCATCGGCTATGTGGAATTGGGGAACTAGGCGAAATTGTGCTGCGAACTCCTTTCCGAACGAATGGGTATATTAACGCCCAAGAAGAAAATTTTTCTCGATTTAGGAAAAATCCCTTTCGGGATGACGAACAAGATTTAATTTACTACACAGGGGATCGCGGATGCTATCGTCTTGACGGCTCCGTGGAAATTCTTGGTCGTCAAGACGATCAAATTAAAATCAGAGGGGTACGTATCGAACCTGGAGAAATTGAAACGTTACTCAACCAACACCCTAATATCCAGACAAGTGTGATTAACGATAAACAAGATTTATCAGGCGACAAGCGTCTAGTCGCCTATATTGTCTTAAAGCAACAACAACAAGCACTTACGAGCGGCGAACTGCGTAGTTTTTTAAAACAGAAACTACCAGAATATATGGTTCCTAATGCATTTGTTTTCCTCAACACTTTACCTCTAACTCCCAACGGCAAAATCGACCGCCAAGCTTTACCCACACCCGATCAAATCCAGCAAGAGTCAGCAACTACTTTTGTAGCTCCAAGAGATGAGTTAGAAATTCGTCTAACAAAGATTTGGGAAAATATTTTAAGTGTAAAACCTATCAGTATCAAAGATAACTTCTTTGATTTGGGAGGGCATTCATTACTAGCTGTGCGCCTGTTTGCCCAGATAGAAAAGGCATTCGGTAAAAACCTACCTCTGGCTACGCTATTTCAAGAATCAACAATAGAGAAACTAGCTAATATTCTACGCCTAGAAGATGAGAACTTAACTAGTCAAAAAAGCCGACCAGGATGGTTGCCTTGGTCGTCCTTAATAGCAATTCAGCCGAACGGTTCCAAGCCACCGCTGTTCTGTATTCATGGTCTTGGCGGAGATGTTCTCTCCTACCGGGAATTAGCACATTATCTTGGTGTAGAGCACCCAGTTTATGGGTTACAAGCCAGAGGATTAGATGGAAAACAGCCTCCCCATAGCCGAATTGAAGATATGGCATCTGACTATCTTAAAGAAATCCAAACCCTCCAGCCCAACGGACCTTATTTTCTAGCAGGTTATTCATTTGGAGGTACAGTTGCTTTTGAGATGGCCCAGCAATTACACTGTCAAGGTCAAAAAGTAGCTCTGTTGATTCTGTTTGACAGTTCTGGTCCAAGTTGTACTAAACGCTTACCATTTCTCAAACGAGTTCCGCTTCATTTGAATCAGTTATTAAAACTTGGGCCTAGCTACATTTGGCAAAAGGCTAGTCAATGGAGTTATTTGCTCCTCGAAAAATTCCAAAAAATTGTCTGCAAATTTTACTTAGATATTGGTCGTCCTTTACCTCGTGTCCTAAGACACACATATATTATGGAGAACAATAGAAAAGCTAGCGACAAATATACAATGCAACTTTATCCAGGGCCAGTACTCCTCTTGCGGACGACTAATTCGCAGCGAATAGAAGCTCTGGGCTTTGATTTTGATCCGCAGTTGGGTTGGGGTCAATTGGTAGCAGGAAAATTAGAGATCCGCTACGTTCCTGGTTCTCACCATTTCCTCCTCAATGAACCTCACGTACAAGTTCTGGCTGAAAAATTAAAAGATTGTTTAAATCAGGCTCAGACTAATAACTAAGGTGTTGATCACCCATGAATCTTATCCGTTCTCTGCTACGTAATTCTCCTCGTATTGTTGTTCTGGCAATAGTTATTAGTTTGCTCAGTGGCCTGAGCAATGCTAGCTTGATCACTCTTATTCACAAAGCTTTAAATTTCTCTGGAGTTGTAACATCGTTGTTAGGTTGGAGCTTTGCTGGACTGGCGCTGTTCTCGTTACTGACTGCTGTTACTTCTCAGTTACTGTTATCGCATCTTTATCGTCAAGCAGTTTTCGATTTGCAGATGCACCTGAGTCGGCAAATTATCAATGCTCCGTTACGTCAACTAGAAGAAATTGGCAACGCTCCACTTTTAGCCATTCTCATCGATGATGTGACTGCAATCGGCAACTCTTTGCTGCCAATTCTCCCTCTTTGCTCCGATACCGTAATTGTGGCTGTCTGTTTGGCTTACCTGTGCTGGCTTTCCTGGAGCATGTTTCTGGCTACGCTTGGTGTGATTATCCTTGGGGGAATTTCTTATAAAATCTTAATCAAGAAAGGAGAAAAAAGCCTCCTACTGGCTAGAGATGAGATTAGTGTTTTATTTGACCATTTTCGCGCTCTGACTGATGGAATTAAAGAACTCAAACTTCACAGCCACCGTCGCACAGCTTTCTTTAACAAAATCCTTCGACCGACCGCCGCTTCTATACAAAGACGCTTTTTTGTCTGGAGCGCTTTCTATTCGCTGACAAATACATGGGGGCGTTTCCTGTTGCTTTTTGTTACTGGTTTGTTGCTGTTTGTCTTACCTACGCTCGTTAAGATCAACACTCAAACCTTGACTGGTTACATCCTCACTCTTCTCTATATCAGATCGATGCTTTTCTCTATTATGGGTAGTCTACCTGCCATATCCCGTGCTAATATTGCTTTTCAAAAAATAGAAGCGCTAGGTTTACAGTTAGCTAGTACTAGCGATGAAAATTTAATTACCCAGCCTAACTCCCAACTTTCGTTCAAGCATCTTAATCTAGTTAATATTACCCATTGTTATTACCGTGAACGGGAAGATAATAATTTCACTCTTGGTCCTATCAATCTTAGTTTCTCTCCTGGAGAACTAATTTTCTTAATTGGGGATAACGGCAGCGGCAAAACTACTTTTGCTAAACTCCTGACTGGTCTTTATATTCCTGAAACTGGAGAGATGTATTTAGATGGCCAGCCAATTAACGACCAAAACAGAGACTGGTATCGGCAACATTTTTCTGTTGTATTCTCTGACTTTTACCTCTTCGATAGTCTTTTAGGATTAGAAACTTCTGAACTTGATAAGCAGGCACAGGACTATTTAGTTCAACTTCATCTAGATCATAAAGTCAAAGTTAAGGATGGGGTACTCTCTACTACTGCCTTGTCTAGCGGACAGCGTAAGCGCTTGGCTTTACTCACCGCGTATTTGGAAGACCGCCCTTTCTATGTCTTTGATGAATGGACATCAAATCAAGATCCTCTGTTTAAAGATATATTTTATACACAAATTTTACCAATGCTTCAAGCCAAAGGCAAAGCCGTGCTAGCTATCAGTCATGATGATAAATATTTCCATTTAGCATCTCGCATTCTGAAGTTGGATTACGGACATCTTAGTTAGCTTAAGCATTAATGCTTAAAACCTCATGAGAAACAGGAAATTCAGAGAAATCATATTGCTTAAATGCTCTTTTAAATATTGCAACTTGCTTTTTACGAATGAGAAACAGGAAATTCAGAGAAATCATATTGCTTGTGCTATGTTCATTTGGCTAAGATTGAAACATCTAGCTTATCAAACAGGTCAAACTGTTTATCAAATCAAACACAACTTACTCTTTAACTATTTAATTCAACAATTAAAACGTCCAGACGTTCATATATGTTTGGTCTAATCAAATGGCCGCATGGCGATCGCCTGTCTGTCAACAGACCTTGAAGGGCAAATCCCCCATAATACCCGTATGCAAGTCATGTTCAGAGGTATTTGCTCTGCCTGCTCGCCCTCACTTTATGCCCGTTGCGTAATTCCTGAGGCATTCTACCATTTTTCTTTTCCTAAGTTAATATTTCTGTCAAGTCTTATGAATACTATAGTTATCACAAGTTACGGTACATTGGGAGACAACTTGCCTTATATTGAACTTGGAAAAGCCTTGAAAAAGAGAGGACATCAAGTACGTATGGCAGTAAATGAAGCCATGCATCCTTATGTTCTCAAAGCTGGACTGCAAGTATTTGCTGTCGGTCGTCCAAAGATGGGGCCTCAAGAAGTGCAACGTTATGCACATGAATGGAACCACTGGACACGACTGAGGACGCAGTCGCCAGATATAGGAGAAATTAAAATTAAGAGTCAGGGATTTACGTATGATCCAATAGATAGTATGTCTTCTGTGTTAGAAGCAGCTAATGATGCAGATATGTTAATTTCTTGTCCTTTCCAATACAAAGTTGCAGAAATGATAACAAACAAGATAAATATTTGCTTGGTTCGCTCTTGTGTTACTCCGTCTTATCTTTGCTTTCCTAGGTCAGAAAATGAACGTCAAAAAGCTTCCCCCTATGGGTTGCAAAATGCTAAAAATTTAAACCGTTTTATTTTTGCTGCTAGTCCCTATTTTTGCAAGTTACTTCCAGAATATTCTCAAGTACATCAAACAGGTTTCTGGTTTTATGAAGATCCAGATTGGAGCAGCTGGCAACCTAGTCAAGAGCTAAGGGAATTTGTTGAAGGGGAACCCGCACCTTTAGTGCTTTCATATAGCAGTGTGCCTGTGGAAAATCCTCAAGAATTTGTAGAAGTTCACGTCCGCGCTGCGGCTAAATTAAACCGCCGAATTCTTATTCAGCAAGGCTGGGCAAATTTCAATGAAAGCTATTTACCATCAGACATCGATAAAAATCATGTCATGTTTATAGATGGTTTGATATCGCAAGATTGGTTGTTTTCCCATGCAGCTGCCCTGATTACTCATGGCGGAGTTGGAACAATTGCACGCTCTTTGTGTAATGGCTGTCCAATGGTAGTGGAACCCTTAGGCAACGATCAATTTTATAATGCGTTACAGCTGCTGAAATTAAGAGTGGGAGCTCCAATGGACTCACAGAAACTAACAGTGGATGGAATAGCTAATATTTTACACAAGAAAGTATTGACACCTGATTATAAAAGACGATCTGTTGCAGTTGGTGAAAAAATCAAAGCTGAACAAGGCTTAATTACAGCTTGCGACTTAATCGAGAGCTGGTTGTAAATGAATTATCGGGTAAAGACAAGATACGTGCAATAATTTATCATGATGTAAAGTCTTGTAAGAAATTTACTCAGAAGCCTAAATTTCAGTAGGGTAGAGTTGATGGGCACAATATAATAAGACTGCACATAACTTCAAGTCTCTTTTGGGAAGTTATGTCACCATCACCAATCCCATACACCCACTGTATGGTCAGTGACTTGTAATACTACAAATTCGTAAAGTTGGGCAGGAGACTAAAGTAACTGTGGAAAGTCTATTGGGAGGATTTTTATCTCTACCTGCAACGGAAACTGACCTATGGACACAACAAGCTTTCACAACCCAAAGAGTTGAGAAGTTTTTACCTGAGAAACTACTGCGATTGAGTGAATGGGTAGCAAAGCGATCGCTATCTTTTCAGGAAGAATTTTCTTGTGTTTCTGAAAATAAAGGAGTCGAACACAGGAAAAACAATAATGAGACAAAAGCATCTACTACCAACCGCTCAACCCGAAAACTCACAAAAGCTAAGCTCGACTTTATCCATTTTTTGACAACGCTCAAGCTGACGCCCAAACCTTTGCGGTCCGGTAGTTTTACTTTTTCGATTTCACCGAGAATCAGTGACATAGAAAAAGTTTTTGCCAAAAAGCTAGGGTTTTTGCCATATCAAGAGAACCAAGTTCTTAATTTTGGATAAAGTCGAGCTAAGAGGATGTTTGAAAAGTTATGAGGGGTCAAATATTATGCCAATCGTCTCACCATAATCCGGATCTTGTCTTGGTAGACAAATGTCTCTGCCGTTTGGTGGTAGTAGCTCGTAATCTTTGTTTAATCGGCGACACCAAGTCAGCCATCCTTTGGTTCGCTCCACTACCCAGCGCTTGGGCAGCAAGACAAACTTCTTGCACTCTTTAGATCGCAGAACTACCTGGACAATCCAACGGCAGAAATCCATCACCCACTGCATAAAGGGGTTGCCATCTTTCACCAGCATCGACCCAGACAATAGACCTCTTGCAAAATTATTTTGTGTTATGATTGAGGGTTTTGTCCGTTGAATCGATCTAATTATGCGATACGAACTCACAAAAAAGTTATCGAATCGGCAGTTCAAACGTTTGGTTGGAGTGCAACGACATACGTTTGAGGAGATGGTCAAGGTCCAAAACTCCTTAGAAACTGAAGAAGCTAATTTAGTTCTCAATACTCAGGCTGTTACTACTTCGCAAAACAAAGCAGGACGGTTTATTCTCGCAACTAATTTAACCGATATAGAACTTTGGACTCCTACAGATATTCTCCAAGAGTATAAGAAGCAGTCTGTTTCTGAACGTGGCTTTAAATTTCTTAAAGACCCAATTTTTCGCTTCTAGCGTATTTGTTAAGTCTTCAAAGCGGGTTGCCGCTTTAGCTATGATTATGGCTTTATGTTTGCTTGTTTACACTATTGGGCAGCGACAACTCCGTTCCCATCTCTTGGAAGAAAATAAAACTATTCCCAATCAACGTGGTTTTCCTACTCAAGCTCCCACTCTCCGTTGGATTTTTCAATGTTTTCAAGCTGTGCATCTAGTTGTCGTTTCTGAGGTCAAGCTTATTTCTAACCTCACTCATGAACGAAAGTTTATACTACAATTTCTTAGTTGTGCTTGCCAGAAATATTATCTACTTTGTTGAGCAACCTGCGGAATGTAGGCTATATAATGTTTTTCTTTATACTATAGTACACGTATATTTGCTCTACTCCTCTTGGGCAATCTCAATATATTTTATTCGTCCCTCCAGAGAAATTTGGTATCTGTAGCCCAAGAGTAGGGTTAACATGAAATTTGACTCTCGGCTCAAAACAAACTATGCCCAAGACTTGGAACATTAAAATAGATAACTATTTTCAAGCCAACCCTAATTGCATCATCGCCACCGCCCATGTAGACAGCTTTCCGATAGACCTGCCGCTAGAACCGAACATCCGGGAACCGAACCGCAAAAGCGCGACTTACAGACAAATCTTCGACTCACTGACCACCGAACCTGCAAAATTCTTCTCTCGTCACAGTGGAATCGTTCTGTCAGCTAATATTGCTAAACCTAGCAAGAACAAAACTGAACTGGAGTTAGAAGTTTTAGAAGCCTCAGAGGGGGGAAGCGACGGCATTATCAACGGAGGGCATACAGTTTTAGCTTTCGATTTCGCTAAAAATTACAAATATGACCTAACTGTTGCCAGAGTAAAAGTTACGATTCACATCGGACTGACTGAAGAATCAGCACTAGACATAGCCCTGGCTTCAAATACCACAACGCCAGTAGATTCTCGCTCCAAAGTCAACGCCAGGGGTGATTACAAATTCATCAAGCAGTATTTAGCCCAGTTAGAACAGCAAGAAGATAGAAAATTCCGCATTGCCTATTACCAAAACCAAAGCGGCGCTCCCAGAAATGCCCAGTGCAATGTCACCCATTTGCTGAAGCTGCTTTATTGCCTCGATAGAAATAAATACAATCCCGACAGCAATAGACGAACCTTGCACCCAGCAGGGATGAGTCTTCCAAGTAACATTACAGACGCAGAAAGGGAAAAATTAACCGCCTTACTGCCTCTCTTGACTCATGCTCTGTGGATAGAGGAAAGACTGTACCAAATCATTCAAGAACATATCAGCAACCCCAGAAGAAAGGGTGCTAACGATTTAGCATCAATAGATATACGTAAAACTACATTGTTGCCTGACAGTAAATACTCCTTTGGGTTTGGTGCGCCAACTGACTTGGCACTACCGATAATTGCGTCCTATCGGGTATTTATAGATAAGGACTATAAATGGATTCTGCCATTTGACGAATTCGCTGAAGATTTCCTCCAACACTTATGGACTAATTATTTCCGCAAATACTTGGTATCAGAGAAAACAGCAGGAAATACAGTAGGTACAAAAATCAGCCGCAATCAAGAAATTTGGGAAAGTTTGTATATCTCTGCACAAAGTTATCTGAATTCTTCCTTGGTAAAAATGGTTAACTCCAGTAAGCAAGAAGAAGAGCCGAAGGTGACACAAGGTACAAAAGGGCGTGTGCAAGCAGGCAAGAAATAATAGTACAAGTTTTCTATGCGTGAGATTCGTTTTGGATGGGCGATGGCTTTTAAGTGATAGCCTAATTTTTCAAATCGAAAAAGTGCGATGCCGACGGCAGACGTTACCAATGGGTATATACATTACATATACCCCAAGAGAAATAGATTTCGACCAAGACATATTTACTCCAATGAATCCAAGAGTTCAGCTAAACAATTAAAACCCATCTTCTCCTACTTCGATTTATTCCCCTTTTTGAACCAACAATTTCCCAGACACTCCAGCCGTAAAACCCAACCCAATCGCCGCTACAGTCACACCGGGCTTAATAAACAACGTCGCAATTCCGATAACTGCACCCCAAAGACAGCCATAACAGCAAACGATAATCAACTGATTTCTGGGTTTAGCTCTTTCGTCTTGAATAGATTGGTGAACGATAGCATAATCTTCGAGTTCACCAACGATTTCTGATAAAGAAGCGCCGTACTCTTTTTCCAATCTACAAATAGCCATCCTGTCTGCTTTAACTGGACTTATGGCTAATTTTTGTAATGCTGTGGTTAATTTATTGCTCATTTTTAAACTTCTCATGCTTCCACATTTTAGAAAATGTTTAGAAAAAATTAAATCTTACTGGAGAAATAAAAAAACTCTATTTTTCAACAGTATTTGAAGATGTAAGAATACCGGAACTCGACAGGAACTTGACCGGAACTCAACGGGCAGTGTAACGAATATTAACCAGTAATATTCGTTACATTGAAACCATCTTTTTCATTTCCGCACAATCGGTTACTGTCAATCAATTGTGACAAAGCATTCCTCAAGTAAAGAACACTTTTTTTGTCTTCGCCCCATTTGCGGCTGTTTCTGATAGCAGCAAAAGAAGTTGGAGGGCTAGCAGTAGCCGCAACAATTGCCACAATTTGGTCTAAATCAGCCTTAGAAATACTACTCTCTTCTACTTCCAGAAATTCCACTTCTTGATAAGGCTTTGAAAAAATGGACTCCAGATGATTAACGGCGTCTGATGGTGCAATTTTCTCCCCTCTGGGTATGACTGCCCTTTCATGCTGTTGAACTAATTCCGGGAAGAATTGAAGTAATGTTCTGGCTGGATCTGGTTGCCCATTGCCTGGGTGCAAATGGGTCTTTAGCCATTCGGGAATCATGCCTAGATTGCCACCACTAACAGGTTCTCCAAAGTTATTAGGGTTGGCTTTGAAATATTCTCCACTAGCAACATTCATTTTACGTAGACCACCAGCGCTAACCGCAACAGCTACACAGCCAATAAAGTTAACCGATTGCTTAAAGGTGTCTGCCAGCCCAGCCGTAGCTTTACCGACCACGCTTGTCAGGTTGGAGCCATGCAGCACGATAATTAATGTACCACCAGACTTAGCGAAGCGAGAAAGTAAATATTGAATCGCCCAGGTGCGGTTGCTCTCCTCCAACAATGACAGCAACCGCATCGCCTCATCAATTACTAGCAGTAAGTTTTTATGGGAGTAAGGTTCGCTTCCATCTAAACCCTTGAGAAATTTCAATAAATCACGAGCGACGAGTTCATCAGCCCCATCCGCATCAATATCCGGGTACTTAAGGGCAGAGGTCAAGTTGCAAGCAAAGGGGTAAACGTCCACTCCGGCTGTAAAGTATTGGGTGTTCAATCCGGGGTCAAGTGCAGTTGATAATGTTGCTAAGATTGCTGCTAAGGTTCCCTTGCCACCTCGTTGAGTACCAGCGATCGCAATGACTTGAGAACTCATCATGTCTTCTACTTGAAAACCACTTTTCGTTAAAGCAGCGATCAGTGCGTTTGCCCTATTAGTCAGAGGGAGATTAATTATAGTGTCTGGTACAAGCCCATCAGCTGATGACTGTAACTCTGCCGATCTAGAAAGAGAAGCAGCTTGGTTCGTCTGCCCAATATCTACCTGTGGTGATTGAAATTGCTTGATATCTACAGTCGGTGGTAACTGGACGTTTGCCTGTGCGATGGCATTTACCTCCGACCGATTCAGTCGGCTGTCAATTGTCACATCCTGTAAATGGAGAGCCATACTTTCATAAGTGGGTAGCTGACGACCCTTAAGCTTGCCAAACCAGCCAAACAGAAAGCGATAAGCATAAAAACGTTTTCCTGGCTCAACTTGCGTTAAATACTGGCCAATATTTTCAAACTCAGCATGAAGAAAGGCGTATTCTTCTGCCTCGTGTCGTTCTAGGAATTTAACGGTATTGGCAAGATGATCCGCTTGATAATGGTTGAGTCGATGGCTGGTATTATCCAGCGCACCTCTCAGTTAAATCTGTACGTGCGTATTTCTACGCATACAGCTTCCGATATTCTTTAAGGTTAGCTTCCTCTTCCTTCAGTCCCAATCCATTAGTAAGGGTTCACGCTCTCAGGACTTCTAAAAGATTATTCTTCCTTTTTGCTCATGTGTATGTAATCGTGACAACTTTCGTGTAGAACCGTTAGATTCTTATCTTTCCAGTTGTCATGATTTCCATCGATGTGATGTAAATGTACTCTCTCTTCAGATAGCATTTTTAACCCACATTTAGCACACGTATGGTTTTGCTTCTGTAATAGCTTTGAGGTTCTGCCATCATATAGTTTGCTGTTGCGTTTGCTCCAGTAAACTAAGTCACCGTCAAAGGGTGATTTATTCCCGGGAGCAACGCGATTTGGTGAGGTAGGATCAAAAACCAGCGATCGCTAAAAAT
>NZ_CAXTNE010000096.1:0-25402 GCF_964245445.1 uncultured Nostoc sp. | reverse complement strand
ATTTTTAGCGATCGCTGGTTTTTGATCCTACCTCACCAAATCGCGTTGCTCCCAAGCCGAATGGGTTTTTGTCTATGATGTCACTAGCGGTAAGTTAGTTAAAAGACAACAGATTAATATTCCTAATACCTATAACGGTTTGGCTTGGGCTAAAGATGGCTCGCACTTCTTTGTCTCAGGCGGGATTGATGATCGCGTGTATGTTTATGCATCTAATGGTAGCCAGTACGTACCAGATGCCCCCTTTATTTTACTAGGTCACAATTCTAACCAAACTGCCCCCTTCCCTAAATATGATGGTGGTTTGTTGAAGGATACGCCAGCTAAGGATGTGAGTACAGGAGCAGTTGTAGCGGGTATTGCAGTTAGTCAAAATGGCAAGACCTTAGTGGCTGCAAACTTTGAGAATGACTCTATATCAATCGTTGATACTCCTACCCGTAAGGTAACTAAAGAAATTAAGTTCTTTAAGGCAGGCGATAAAATAGCAACTGGTGAATTTCCTTTTGATGTAGCTATTAAAAGTGCAGAAAACGGTCAAGCAGCTAAAGTTTTTATTAGTAGCCAGCGCGATAACGAAGTAGTTGCTGTTAACATTACTTCTGGACAAATCACCCGTATACCAATAGGTAGCCAGCCAAACAAAGTACTGCTTTCGCCCGATCAAAATCGACTATATGTAGCTAATGGTAATGATGACTCGATTTCAGTCATTGATACAAATAACAATAGGGTTGTTCAAACCATCTCTCTGTCTCGGCCAGGTGATAAATACAAAGGTGGCAATCCCAACTCTTTAACTCTCAGTCCCGATGGACGAACACTTTATGTTACTCTAGGCGGCGAGAATGCGATCACTGTTGTAGATTTGCAAGCTGGTCAGGTGAATGGACGCATCCCCACTGGCTGGTATCCAAATTCTGTAAGTGTCAGCCTTGATGGTCAAAGACTTTACGTTGTCAATGCCAAAAGTAATTCTGGCCCCAACCCGTCAAACAATCGAACGACACCAGCAGGACTTACACGTAACACCAATTTTAAAAACGATTACACCTGGGCTTTAGAAAAAGCTGGTATCTCAATTATTCCAGTGCCAAGTAGCAGTACTTTGGCTATGCTTTCAACGCAGGTAGACAAAAACAATGGTTTTTATAATCGTCGTCCTGACCGCATAATGAGGTATTTACAAGGCAAAATTAAGCACGTTATCTACATAGTTAAAGAAAACCGTACCTACGATCAAGTACTCGGTGACTTACCTATCGGTAATGGCGATCCAGCACTTACCTTGTTTCCCTATAAGATTTCACCCAACCATCACAAGCTGTCCCTTGGTTTTGCAACTTTTGATAACTTCTACGACAGTGGCGAATCTAGTGGAGTAGGTTGGAACTGGTCTACTTACGGTCGTACTACAGACTACACCGAAAAAAGTCAATCAGTTCTTTACGGTAACGCTGGCTTTAACGGCTTAACCTACGATTACGAAGGTACAAATCGGAATATCAGTCTTGGACTACCGCAAACTTCCTCGAATAACTTGCCAATCAATACCCGTATAACAGGAGTTTTAGATCCTTCTGGGCAGTCTTCCATATTACCTGGAGACAGGGATGTTGATGCTCCCGAAGGGGATGGTAATCTTGAGCCGGATGCCATTGGTGGTTATTTGTGGGATACTGCGCTACGTGCTGGTAAGACTGTACGCAATTACGGTTTCTTTGTTGATAACGGAATTCCTTACACTACTACCCAAACCGATTCTACTAAACCCGATCCGAAAAACCCAGCTTATATCCCCATTTCCCCAACCCCCTACGCTGATAAGATTCCTCAAGCTCCCGTTACTAAAACTGCATTGTTGCATAAAACCGATCTTTATTTCCGCTCATTCGATCAAAATAATGCTGATATTTATTTGTACAACGAATGGGAAAGGGATCTTAAGCAAAATGGATTACCCAATTTAATGCTTGTGCGTTTATCTCACGATCATTTTGGTTCCTTTGGCACTGCTTTATTTGGACTAAATACACCTGAATTGCAAATGGCAGATAATGACTATGCTATTGGCAAGCTGGTAGAGAAAATTTCTCATCTGCCGGAGTGGAAAGAAACAGCAATTTTCATCATTGAAGATGATTCCCAGAATGGGCCAGATCACGTTGATTCCCACCGTTCGTTAGCCTATGTTATTTCACCCTACACAAAACGGGGTGCGCTCATTAGCACTAACTACAACACCATTAGTATATTGCGGACAATGGAGGATTTGTTAAATATTAAGTATTTGGCAATTACTGATGCTAATGCTGAACCAATGTCAGATGCCTTCACTAGAGAACCGAACTTTGAGCCTTACACAGCGATTGTGCCAGGTAACTTGTGTGCTACACCTGTAGATCCGAAACTAGTACCAGCTTGCCAAGATCCTAATGTTGAAAATACAGCAGCTATGCCCATTCTAAATGATGCAAAATGGTGGGCTGCTATGACCAAGGGTTTCAATTTTATCGGTGAAGATAACCTTGATGCAGAAGAATTTAACGAAATTCTTTGGGCAGGAATTAAGGGCGGTAATATTCCTTATCCTGAAAAACGTAACGGTAAAAACTTACGGCAAAACCGCGATCAACTTCTAAAGGATTGGCAATTGAGTCAAACGAATAACTCTACTGGCGCTAAGAAGTAAGTCTTAGATGTCTGGTGAAAACGTAGAGACGTAGTACTGCTACGTCTCTACAGGGTTTAAATAGTTTATTTATCTAATGCAACAGGAAAATTGAGATGAAATTGTTTCAAAAATTAGCGCTCGCTACTAGTCTGATTCTGGGTTTAGCTACCTTAACTACTAAATCTGCATCGGCTGCAATTATTAATTATGCGTTCACTGTTGATAGTTCTACAACTAAGGGTAACGGTCTATTTAGCTTTGATGACGCAACTTTCACTAATGATAATATCCCAGTAGCGCCAGTTCAATCACTAACTTTTCAATTCGATAATGATCCCAATATTTACACCGCAACAGATGATGTTGAATATCCAGATTATCCCGTTGCATTTCCCACTGTCTCCTTAGCAGATAATGCACCAATTGGATTGCTGTACAGCTTCCTTGACAAAGCTAATCCTGATAAAAGTTACGAAATTACTGGAACATTATTTTCTGTTTCCTCCGAAACTTCCGATTCCGGTACAGTTTCTTATCGACAAGTACCTGAACCTAGTACTTTAGGTAGCATATTTCTTGTTGGCAGCATTGGCTTGTTCCTCAAAAAAAAGGTAAATTTAATTAAAAAGATTAAAGCTTAATCTATACTTGAGAGAGTGTAATGTGGTTGTGTTATAACCTACGTCCACTCTCTTAATAATTGCCACAAAACAAGCAAAATACCAATGAATACCAGTGGTTTTCATCATGTAGCTATTATTTGTTATGACTATGATCGCTCCAAAAAATTTTATGTAGAAGTTTTAGGATTTCCGATTATTCAAGAGACTTTTCGCACCGCAATAAATTCTTATAAATTTGAAACTGCCTCTGTGACTGGGTTTTAAACACCTGAATCCTTACTTATTCTCTTTCCCAAATCCTCCAAAACGGCCTAGTAAACCAGAGACTTGTGGTTTAAGGCATATTGCTTTTAATCCCAGAGAGCGGAGTCATGGCATAAATGGCGGCGATTGCTCTAGGATATCTGATGTAGGGTTGCCCAAAAATTTTTGTTGGTAGAAAAAGCTTACTCGTTCATGGAATACTTTCTTTGAAACGAGCAAGCACATACGATAACTACTACTGTGACATTACGAGTACAAATCCTCAAAGATAAATTTAGCCTTATAAGAAATTGACTGCGTTTGTTGCTTGCCATCAAAAGATTTTAGACGAATTTCTCAATGAGTTCTGGAATTACTACCGAGAGTTACTTGCTTACAAAGATTCTCCAAATCCGAAAACTGAAATTGAACTAAGGTCTAAATTTTGGAAACTTTTCGGCACCGAGACTGGTTATCAGCTTTTGGATGAGTGAAAACAACTAACTGCTGCAAAAGCGGACGAGTTGCTTTTAGTTTTAAAGCATCCGGAGTTACCATTGTATAACAATCCTGCGGAGTTAGCTGCCAGGACAATGGTGCAGCGACGTAACATTAGTTACGCTACCCAGACTCAATAAGGTACTAAAGCTTGGGATATTTTTATGACGCTTGTCGCTACTACTCGCAAGTCGGGTATCAGCTTTTTTGAGTATATGCGTCACCGTATTTTAAGAATTGGAGATGTTCCTTCTTTGGCAAGCGTTATTCAGGATAAGTCTTCTTCTCATCCATTTGGTTGGTCTTGGATACCTGAATAATTCCCTACCTCGAAATTTTGAGGGGATACGTAGTGTCTATATTTAATACTCAAATCCGATTCACTCTAGTCACATTTCTTAAGCAAATATTCTGTATTTTCCGCTACAAAATTAAATACGTTTACCCATGAACGGTATTGACTTATCTACCCCATCTCCCTCAAAATTTTTCACTCTCCTATTCATGCAATAATGCTATTTTTAGCTGCATTATCACATTATTTAAACATTAACAAATCCTTAACTTTGCTAATACTTTAAAAAAACTAGGCAGAAAATTATTATCTAAATTTGAAATTACCTAACTCTGAAGGCCTTGTAAAAATGGGAATTAACAATTATTGATAATCTTGGTAATTGCTCAAACGGCATAAAATCGTTCTGAATTTATTTTTGCTATATCACAAGTAATTATAAAGATTTGGTGAAGCAATATTCAATATACTTGTGTTGCTTGCATCGTTATTGATTTAATCAAATTTGTGCTTCCTAACAATAAGCAAAATCACGTAAGACCCACTACGAGCATTTCCTTCCGTGTATATTTGTAATCAATACCTATGAATGTATTTTTCTTCTATCTTTTCAATACTCTCAATGGGGTGATTCTGGGAGTCTTTAATAAATGCTGGGCGAAAGCCATTGCCAAAAGAAGTAGCCCTTGAACTCCGGATTTTTACAGATTGTTGAAATTATAAGCCATTTTTCCAATTTAGTTATACACAATGAAGAAAACACTTTTTGGGGTGTTGACGACGGCGATTTTTAGCAACACCCTTATTCCTGGTGTTCAAGCAATCAGTATCGGAAATACAACTGCTCAATTTAGTCATGTTCTAATTATTTCGATTGATGGATTGCACAACTCTGATCTATCAGTTGCTAATCTGCAATCTTCTTTGAAAAATATTAAGCGGTTGCAGAGAGAAGGTGTGACATACACTAATGCTTTCACTTCTGCACCATCAGATTCCTTCCCTGGGGAGCTAAACTATATCACTGGTGCTAAACCCGGCACGACAGGTGTATTTTATGATAAATCCTACAGTCGCGCCTTGTATGCCCCAGGCACTACTGCTGCCCAAATCACCGCAGGCACCGCCAAACCAGGTACTGTCGTAGAATTTGCTGAAAACGTTGATGCATCTTGGGCTAATGGTAAGGGTGGCACCTTAGATGGCGGTCAGAGATTTGATAAAACCCAATTGCCTGTTGATAGCAATGGCAACTCTGTTTACCCCAACCAGTACCTGAAAGTAAATACCATTTTTGACGTAGCTAGCGCGGCTGGATTACTTACTGCTTGGTCTGACAAGCATCCCGCAGCTTACACCATCCTCGCTGGAAATACACAAGACCCAACGAAGTTTAATTTGGCAACAGGTCAGGTCGGCAGCATTAGCGATTACTCTTCACTAGAAATTAACGCCGCAGTGGCAATTGATCCAACTAAGCCAGGACTTCTCCCAAGCACTCTTGGAGCTTTAGTTGATCAATCAACAGGTACTCCTTACTCCAACACCAACTCTAAAATCACGCCCACTTTCTTTAATGACGCGACAAAGGGTAATCCGGCTCTATTTAAGGCTCCACCTGCTGGTTTTAGCGCCAGCCAGTTTACGAGTGTAGCTACAACCTCAGCCTACGACGATCTCAAAGTTAAGCAGATATTAAACGAGATTGATGGATTGAACGATTCCGGCACTAAAAAAGTAGTCACTCCGGCAATTTTTGGCTTGAATTTCCAAGCTGTAAGCGTAGGCGAGAAAGAGACAGCCTCTCAATTTAATGGTGGCGGGATTGACAAAGACGGACATGCCCGTCCTGACCTCGTAAGTGCAGTAGCCCACACTGATGCCAGCATTGGTCTGATTTTGGATGAACTGAAAAAGAAAGGATTAGACAGTTCAACTTTAGTAATTTTGACCGCCAAGCACGGACAAAATCCCGTCCAAGATCCGACTGTTGGTTTGAGCAGTACATTTGATAGTGTTACTGGTGTTGCTGGTGGCGATGGAAACCTAACTGCTTTTGGTTCTCTCCTAGTAAGAAACGGCATCCAGATTGCTTCTGAGCGAGGTCAGGATACTTCCTCACTGATCTTCTTGAAAAATCCATCTGATGTCCGAAAAGCAGTAGCCCTGCTAAAGTCCAAAAATTACTCATTTGATAATACGATTGATCCAAATACTGGGGTGGTGTTTTCAACTGAGGATGCTGCTGCTCAGGGAAAGGTATTGTATGGTCAGAGCATAATCAATGCTGGCTTGGGAGATCCAAGGACAAGCGATGCCTTCGGCAACGTCAGAGACGAACGCACCCCTGACATTATTATTCCACTCAAAACTGGTTATTTTTTTGGTAAAGCTACCAAGAAGCGTGCAGAGCATGGTGGATTTACTGATGCTGACACCCACGTAGCCCTGATTGTAGGTAGCACTGGATTTTGCCACAATCTGCAAGGTAAAACTATCAGTCGAATCGTTTCTACTACCCAAATTGCTCCAACAACATTACAGGTTCTAGGTTTAAATCCTCAACGACTGCAAGGTGTTCAGATTGATAGAACCCAGACATTACCACTGGACTGTAGGGACTTTCAAATAGAAAAATACCGAATAGATAAAAAGCGCAGGGAGTACGAGGAATAAAAACTACTACATGAAAATACACATATGCTAAATATTACATAAATCCTAGTAATTCCCGCAATTATAGCGAATCGGTGTACCGCATCTCTCACGGTTTTCTCACCCCCAACCAAAGGTAGTAGTAGCAACGGAATTAATACTAGACTTCTTGCAGAAGTAGGGAAAAGGGTAAGGGGTAAAGGGGAAAGGGATAGAATTTCTCCTTACCCTTTAACCTTTACCCTTTCCCCAACATCTTGCAAAAGTAACTTTTGCAAGATGTCTACTGTATATCAGGTCGGTAACGCAGGTAGCTTACCAACCCAACCATCCTATATATTGCCGATGAGGGCGACGGTGTTCCTGCTGATGCCGATAAAAAAATTGCGAATTCCTCCCCTGACAATTGTTTTGGTCAATCTCCTAAAACCAGAATCACAAAAGTACCAGATATAATACTTGGTCGAGATCGCACCTTTTTCGCCCAACCTCACAAAATCGCGTTGCTCCCTTGACAAAGTGGCAATTGTAACAGGGGCATCGTCTGGTATTGGTGAGGCGACAGCATTAGCGCTGGCATCAGTTGGCGCTACGGTAGTAATTGCTGCCCGTCGGAGCGATCGTTTATGCCGTTACACAGCCGTCACACGTTAACGTCAACGAAATCTTGATCCGCCCAACTGAACAAGAACGCTAATCGACACACTCTTAAAACTCAATACTTCATCTTACGCAAGTTTTATTCGGAAATTCTCGAAAAAATTGCGTTATGTACTGCTTGGATTAAGGCTGCCCAAGGAAGTCTTGTTTGCCAAGTTCGACACCGCAGTGTCTGAGAATGTTATATGCTGTTGTGACATGGAAATAAAGGTTTGGTAAAACAAAATAGAACAGATATGGCATTCCTTGAAAAGAGAGAGTGTTGTCACGCATCTGTAGGGTAATTGTTTTCTCCTCTGAACCATCAATTTGTTCAGGTTTAAACGTATTTAAATGAGAGATAGTTTGATGAATACGGTCAAGAAGTTGAGGAAATGTAGTTTCATTGTCCTCGAATTTAGATGGTTCTATTCCTGCTAACCGCGCGGCACCTCTATTTACTATGTCAGAGGCAGTTTGCACTTGTTTTGATAATGGAAACATATCTGGGAATAGACGACTATTAATCAACACAGAAGGATCTATTTTCTTAGTTTCTGCATAAGCAGCACCTTTTTCAAGAATGTTTATAAGGTTATCCAGTGTGCGAATAGACACGGGTATTAAAGCTTGATACATTGAAATGGTCATTGAGATTTCTCCAGAAAAAGTTCAAACGACTTTGAGCCGCCCCATCTAATATTAGGGGGGATTGACCAGAACAATTGTCAATGGGCAACTCTACGATACGCTAAAAGCGAACGCCGCGCTGCACGGGAGCAATTCGCAATGGGCTGCGCCCCGCTACGCTAACGCAATTAAATACAAGAAATCTTTTAATTATTTAATTGTTAATTAACGGGTACAGAACCAACACTGATTTATTCGCGCAGCGTCTGGTAGAGAAGATTCAATTTATTTACATGGAGCCAAGCGCAATAAAGCGAGGTTGAAAATGCGATGTTTGAGGAATTAACACAGTCAACTATTCTATAGCTTGAGTAATTTAAGCCATCCATTGCACCCAATCAGGCGCAGATATAACCAGTTGAGCAAACTTGTCTGGGTCAAGATCCTCAAACTCCAGCATCACACCCAACCGCTCATCAATCGTCAGGGTACTGAGTAATTCCTTTACAGCACCAACCCCGTATCAACCCGTTCAATAGCCAGCCGAGCGTAATATTTAA
The DNA here is from genome assembly GCF_964245445.1 of uncultured Nostoc sp. Lineage (GTDB taxonomy): Bacteria > Cyanobacteriota > Cyanobacteriia > Cyanobacteriales > Nostocaceae > Nostoc. Next base: position 16,585 of record NZ_CAXTNE010000096.1, on the reverse strand, counting down.
CCCGTTGCCACCAAGAATCACTGAATTCTGCATCTGTGTCCATACCCCCCGATTATTACTTCCATCTATTTCATTGGGGGGTATGGACGGCGGCAAATCAGGCAAGGGGGCAGGGAGCAACTTTCAAGGGAGATAATTTTGCAGTAAGGCTTCCCCTTTTCCTATGTCTTTTTCCCCCTGGTCCCATGCTTTCTAGCGGCGGGTTGTTTCTCAGCAATACGAGTAGCCAAGAAGTTACGTGATTTGTCACAAAATTGCTCCTCAAACCTAGCCGCTAGTTTTTTTTGCTGTCACCTCTATCTCAATCCGCATTCTAGGATCTGAAAGCCCTGCAACAATCATTGTTGCTGCTGGTCTGACATCTCCTAAATATCTACGAATTACTGGCCAGCTTTGTTCAAAGTCTTCTCGAATCGGTAAAATGTAACGAACTCGCACTATATCCTGCATTACCAGTCCTGCCTCTGTCAGTGCAGCATTAATATTTTTAAAACACTGCTCTGTTTGTTTTACAACATCATCAGATATGGTCATCGAACTGTAATCAAAACCCGTGGTACCAGAAACAAAAACCCAGTCTCCATCAACAACTGCTCTAGAATAAGCAATTTCTTGCTCAAAGATAGAACCAGTAGATATGAATTGACGACTCATTTAATTGTGGAATCTCCTTCCAAATGTATCTACAATTAAACCACTATCAACCAATCGCACACCACAGACCTACACCCGTCAGCAAAGCTAACCCAAACCTGCCACTGGTTCAGATACCCATTCCAGTAAGGCTCTCCGTCAGCAACGCCAATAGCCGAGCCTATTGTGGAGACTAACTGATTGTAGAACAAGCCAGCGCTGTCCAAGCCTTGCTGCAATTTCAGTTTCAGCCCTTTCCAGGTTTGTCCTTGGGGACTGGACACCACCTCTTCTAATATTTGGGAGGTTGTGTCAATCACTGGTGTGGTTAACACTATATTATTCATGACTGACACAAACTCACGATTTAATGCTTTATCCCGATTTAACCACTGTCCAAAAATCGAATCACGCTGATCGTTAGGGACAACAAACTGATAAACGCACTCTCGATTTTCACGCTTACCCAACCGACCCACATAGTCCAGTTTCAAATCAATCTTGGCAAGTAACTTCTGTGCGATCGTTATGGAAGTAAGTTTTTCTGAGATAGTCACGTGAAGGTAATTCTTAATAACGTGCCGATGCGTTACAGCCAGTGCCTTAAACTCCACCATCTTCTCGTCGCTGCCACGTAACTGAACATCTGGTGTAAGAAACTGCAACAGATTCAGATTTTCCAGTAACAACACAGCAGGCAATAACTGCCCCTTGTTAAAGTCCGGCTTCCAAATCGAATTCTCCCCAGCTTCTAATTGCGCTGCTGCCCGTTTAGCATCACGGTTTGTCAGAAATTCCCGCCCCAGGGTCAAATAGTAGTGCATTCTCAGTTGAGGATACCACCCATCGTCATCTTTCTCGACCAAATCAGGGGTTACGTCAATTTCATAGCGACGGGACAATTCCGCATTGCGCTGCTGATGTCGTTCGGTTTTCGTTTTCGCCCGTTTGTCTTGCAGTTTTTTTAGTTCAGTTGGGGAGAGTTCGACAGAATCCGCGATCGCCTGACACTCCGCAGCATACAATTCAACAGACGCGGCTTTAACCGACTCGATTACTGCCCCACTTTCATCGTCATCAGCATCGTCGGCATCAATAACGATATATCCATCTTCGACCAAACCCGCAAGCACAGATTCTCTATAACGCCGCATCTCAACGTTAATCACAGAACCACGCTTACCCCAAGTCTGCAATGACTCTGGCTGGAAGTTCTGGTCAACAAAGCTGTAATCGTCATTGTCCGCCGCCGACAATAGCGCAATGTTAGCCTGTGTAGCAACGTGTTGGCTTCTGAGCAATCCTCCTATGGATGTAGAACCATTGCCAACAACCGACATGCCCCACTCTCTAACCCAGATATGACGGTCAACTGTCTCCCTAACCCTTGCCAACATCTGACGCACGGAGTTAACCGGCTGCACACCTTGAAATATCCCCCAAACAGCATCAAAATGTCCTCGAATGTCGATGGATACGCCAGTTTCTAAACTTGGGGAGGCGATAACTAAATCGTACTGGGTAAGAATTTCGTTCAGATGAGCGATACAACCAAACGCTGCATGAGATGGATCAGCAACGGATTCGCTGTCTATTCTCAGTATCCGCAGGTGTGGGAATTTGCGGCGAAAACGTTCTTCCAATGCTTGCGTCCCCCACTTAGACTTAGCCTTTTGAGCAGAGCAACATAGTAAATGATGCCCACCAAAAGCTATCGCCTTGTCCAGTGCCGCAATCAAATTCTTCGGATTACTACCAGAATAGTTGTAACAGTTGCCAGCTACGTGCCGATAATTGTTGACGATTACGAACGGATTAACACGATATTCACCAGCGAGTGATAAAACATACTTTACATCTGTATCTGACACATCCGCACTAGACAAGTAAATCTTTCCTTGACTGCTGCCCAAAACGTTTTGTACCAGTTGTTTGAGGTTTTTGAGAACAGATACCCGACGCTTCTGCACTTCAGTACCAGAATTGAGCAAATGCCAGAATACTTGGTCGCATTCATCAATAATAATGACATCATTCGCCCAGTCGTTAGGGTTGAATCGCGCCTGAGTTTCCTGATGCAGCGAATCCACACACACGCCATATCCTAATAATGCACCTGTTTCATTGGTGCGAACTTCTGTGACATAATTCACTCCAAAGCGATCGCATAATGCCTCACCAAGTTGAATCCGATGGGTGATGATTAATACCCGTCTCTCTTGGTCATGTGCTTTGGCCACCTCAGTTGCCAGTCATTCGGTTTTACCAGTTCCCTTGGGAGCCTTGAGGATAATCAGCTTTTCGCCTTCGGGGACGAGAAGCTGGCCCAAGAATCTTTGGTTGAGTGCGATCGCTGGAGGATAAGTCAGTAGAGTGAACAGCTTAATCTCCCACAACTCCAGTGCAACGGCAGTGTTGTAGAGTGCATCAAATGCCAGCTGACCCTTGACAACAATAAAATCATCAACCCCTTTCTCTTGGCCAAAAGGTAAATCAATCACTCGCAGCGAACAGCCCTCATTTACCAGCAGCCGTCCCATGCGACTGATAGCAGTTCTCACCCGTTGGACAGTCTCAGGTTTATTGTCTTGGTCAAAGCAAATGTTAACCTGTCTCCCCTGTGTTGCGAAATATTTTAAGTCGGGAATCAGAAAGGGTTTACCAATGTTTCGACTCTGCTCAACACAAGTAGCGTTGCCGTACTCATCATGGGGTGTGCGGTATCCAGCGTTAACGCCAGGAATTGCGATCGCTGCATAACCAGCAGTCAGTAACGCCCCTGCTTTTTTGACACCTTCCACGATGGTCACTGGTACGTTGTGCCGCCAAACCCAATGCCAGAAGCCTCCAGGATGCTGTAGGTCTTCTTCGGTGATAGGGATGCCGCAACGTAGGGAGACTTTCACCCAGATACGATTTGGTACTAAGAGGAAAAAAGCGCGTGTCTCTTCTCTGTAAGGATGCTCGTACTTGATGAACTTGTGAATTTTCTGGCGGTCACGTCGGGGATGGTCGGGTTTGAAGCAGCCCCACATCATCTGTGCGTAGTTGTTGAGGGGGTCAATGCCATTGCACCACCAGCCGCCTAGTTCAATATGCTGGTACTTATTCAAATCGCGATCGCGTAATCGTCCATCGTTGCGACGGGAGACTTTGGGACTGTAGAGCAAGTATTCGTAGGGTAACGTTCTGTAGAATGAACGGCATACCAATCTTGCTTGCTTGGTACAGTATCTACCAGCTTCGTAAGCGTAGTACTCTAAGATAATTGCGATCGCAGTGTCGGGAATACCACTGGTTCTCCAGTCAGTTAGGTTCGCGGCATCAAAGGTTTGCTGCATAAGCATTTGAGCCAGTTTAGAGGGTTCCAGGTTCGCGCTTTCTAATGCTTTACCGATAGCTTTATCACTAACCCCAGCAAGTCTTGCAGTTGCCCAAAGGCTAGCTTTCGCTTGACCATTAGCGTCAACTTCAATCTCTTGTTTTATCTGTTCAATGATTTCGACGATTTCAATTTGTGACATAACTTTAGTTGTGTGATTAGAAAGAATTAAACATTTACCCGCAGCAAACTTTTCTCCCCAACTAATGAGAAACGATTCGATATAGTCGGTGTCTTAATTAACGTTGGTGACATCAATTCAACAAGGTAAAACCAAGAATAATGCACCAGCGCAATCCCCAAAATCAGCCGTTGCTTTGTTCCCTTATTGTGAGAACTGAGCATCACTCTTTCGCCCAAAACAAAAGCAGGTTTTTGCACGTTGAGAGTTTCTAATTCTCCAGTCCCAATGATTTGGTTTTGTGTAGCGTGAAGAATTTCATTACGGCAATCAATTGAATAAATCCAACATTCGTGTTTCCACTGAATACCGCAGCAATAGCCGAATGTTCTCGTGGTTCTGAGGTATACTCTTTCCAGTAAATTGACCTCAACGGGTGGAATTGTTCGACCCCAAGGTGGAGAAAGATACCAACTTGTCTTCAGAGCATTAATATTGTCAATCATGAGTTTTTCTGTTGTTGGGATAAAATTCTTTTGAGTCGGTCAAAAATTAGTGCAGCGCATTGGGGGACAATGGCATTCCCTAAAGCTTTGATTTGCTCTGTGTGTTGTCTTCTGATGGCTTGGTATTCTGCATAGAGTTGGCGATATTCTGCAAGCTCATTGCTCGTAAGCGCTGCAACTTCATTACGAGTGAGCCGATTGAAACTGGGGATTGTGGTAGCACACAGCCAAGGGTTAAGTCCTGGGTGGGTAAGCAGACATCCGTCCAACCCTGTGGCACTCCAATCATCGCCTCTACCAGATGTGGGTTGAGCGCACGCGCTGTATTTAACTGAGGGGCTTTGTTTCGGTAGCCTTGGATGTTGTCGCTCTTGTCGCTGTATTGAACACTCCAAGGCATTACCGCAGCCGACAGATGCAGCGTTTGTCCCGCTTTGTGTGTACTGACTCCAGGATGTACCCCGTCTTGAGCTTTGGGAGTGGGCAATAATCCACACTCGTTCTCGCAAGTGGACGGCTCCCACCGAAGCTGCCGAAATAATTCCCCATTCAACATCAAACCCCAACGAGGTAAATTGCCACAGTATGGAACGGAAAAATTGACTTCCTTCAGCAGTGAGCAATCCGGGTACGTTTTCCACAATCGCCCATCTCGGTCGAACTTCGCGCATGTTTTTAAAGAACTCTCCGAACAGGTTGCGCTCATCTTTTGACGCTTGACGTTTTCCGGCGAGGCTGAAGGGAGGGCAGGGGAGTCCGGCGATAATCCCATCAACTTTTCTAGTTCCCACTCGGTAAAGAGACTCAGTTGTGATGTCATGAATGTCTGGGATAATTGGAATATTTGGGAATCGCAGATGTAGCAATTGTTGGCAGTAGGAGTTAATTTCACAAAAAGCTACAGTCTCGAAACCGCCGCTAATCAGATGACCAAGGGTAAAACCGCCAATGCCAGAGCAGAGGTCAAGGACTTTTTGAGTGTCTTGGGAAGTAATTTGCTGTGTCATTCCAACCTCCCGACCAAGTACTCGATAGCATCTTTATCAATTGCAGCAATGCGGTTCTTGATACGTTGAGGTGGGTTTTGAAGAAATCGTTTTAAGTCTTTGCTCTTGATTTGGTGATATCTGCCAGACCGCCTATGTGTACGTATCCACCCCTTTTTTACCCAACTCCAAACAGTAGCCGAATTGAGTTGTAGAACCCTAGCAATTTCGCAGCAGTTGTAGTTATCAAGGATTGGACGTGCGGAGTATCCTAAAAAGCGCAATTTGTGTTGAATAGCTGATGTTGAGCGGATGTATCCCCTTCTTTTCAGCCGATATACTATTTGTTTGACAGTGTTGAGACAAGCCATTTCTTCAATGATTGCTACTTCTTCATCAGTCCATTTCGTATGCATTTATTACCTCCAATGTTTAGGCAGATTTAGCATCAGAATGTTATTTGACAATCTGAGCGCTGATAGATTCAAAATCCACCTGATAAATATTCAAATCAATCAGCATTTACCTACTGTTGTATAAGTCTGTAATGTGCTGCTTTAATGCCGACTCCGAGAGTCCATCAGGAATATTTAGGTGCGCTTCACGGGTGATTTTATCTACTACTGTGACAATGACTTTCATGGCTAATTCCTCTGGCGTTAAGTATTCAGGAGTCAGGAGTCAGAAATCAGAATAATTCTGAATCCTGACTCCTGACTTCTGGTTTTTGATTTACATTGCCCTAGCTTTTGCTGTTTGCAACTGTTGCATCCATGCGTTAATTGCAGCTAATTCATCAGCACCGCTAACAACAGCATCAAGAACTAGTTTTTGATACGAAGACTCGGCATGATTAGGATATTCACACTTGTCTGCCGCCCAAGCCAAACACATGGTCTTGATTAGTTCATTAATCTGGTTAATATCAAGTAAGCTTGGGCGGTCAACATCCTGGAATTGCAACCACTCTCTGACCAAATCAAGTGGATAATCAAGCAAAGTGCGAATATTTTTAATTCGTAGGTCTTGAGGATGTACTGCTTGAGGGACTACGCTGAGTTTTGGTGTGGATGGAGTAGTAGAGGATATGCCACCTAAAAGAGATTGAATATCACGAATAATAGTTGCCCAATCCAAATCTCTACTCCATTCCCTGTAAATCTTGGTCTTACTTGCAGCATCGTAAAGATTACAGAAAACCGTGTTTTCGTCACCAGCATTAGCAACGATAATCAAGGGTTTAGAAAAATCTTGGATTAATGAGGTAGCTAGAAGAAAGCTTTTAGCAAAATTGGTTTTAACACCAGTTCTTATGATGTAAAGTTCATCAGCACTCACGACAATATCAAGTTTGAGATTATCCTTGCCTTTGAACTCTTTAGTAGTCAATCGCAGTTCTGATAAATACCCAGTTAATGCCCTTTGGGTAACAGGAATTTTCTTATCCTGGCTGATATTGAACTTGTACCAGATGTAAGATTCACCATCTACTTCCCCCTGATTGACATATAAATAAATGGGTTCGGGAGGGTTGCATAAACCTAGTTTTATTTCAGTAACCATATTTTGTTGAACTGTGCAATAATTAGTGTTTTGTAGCGTAAACTTTCAGCGTTTTACGATTGCTTGAAGAAAAGCTGATATTCAAGCAATCGCTTTTCTACTAAACATAAGGTTCTCGATTACGCTCTAACTTCCATTGCAAATAAGTCAGGGCAGTTTGAGCATCAGCAATGTTTAAATCTGGCTGATATCCTGCTTCCAACACTTGTTTGTAGTCTGGGTGTACAGCGATTTCGGACATTAGAGTTTGAGCTTGTTCAACTAAGTAGTGGAGACTGGGGTTAGACATTTCAATGCCAAGCCGTGAACATAAATCCTCCGCCTTAACACCGAAAGTTCCTGGCTCAATCTCCGTTTCTAACTCTTCAAGGAGAGATTGAAAATTTGGGTGTTCATCATTAATTTCAATCTCAATCAAATCTGCACTTTGTTTAACGACGCTTGCCCAATCTGGCAAAGTAGTTGAAATGGTCTTCGCGTAAAGTTTCATGATTGTGTCCTTTGGGATTAATAACCTAAAAATCCTCGGCAATCTCCAACAAAAAGCCGCGTCCCGTGTTCTGTACTTTCACCAGTTCTCTATCCAGCAGTGTTTGAATGACTGAATCGGAGAATTGGAATTGTAGCCGATGCAATGGAACACAACCGCCGCAAAGCCGAATCGAACGCAGCAAATGATTGGCTCTACGGTCAAAACTGTTTGTAGAATTAGCCATTGTTTGCACCTTGAGTTAATACGGTTAACTGTCGGTTGAGAATGCTTATCTGTCGTTGATAAAAGTCAATCTCTGCGGTAATTTGCTTGAATAATTCTTCTGGTGTGAGCGGTTGGATTTGATCCTCTTGCAAGTACGATATCTCGTCAGAATTCTTGTTAGGCATCAATACATAACGCCATCCTTCATCAAATTGTTCAGCTAATTCAGTACCATTCGGGTAGTAATAAAGTCCCAGAATGATGCCGTCTTTAGTGCGCTGATCCAAAGCAAAGTGAGGGTAGCCCCAGTGTTGGGGAATTAATATTGTGGGTTGCATATTGATTGGTGAATGAAGGGACAATGAAGCAGAGCAGCAGGGGAGCGGAGGAGCAGAGGAGAGATTTGTACAGATTCTTTCCCCTCTGCACCCCTGCCTCCTTACGCCGTGACTAACTCCGTTCTCTCCAGCAGCCGTTGCAATTTATCGCCAGTTAGCTGTTCTAACGGCTGATCTAAAAAATAATCATCAAAAATGGATTTACCATCAGTAGACACGTCCACCATCGACAGCGATTGAACTACTTCCATTGCAGAATCACAGGGTATGCGCTGGGTTTCGTCTGCTGCGCGTGTGAACCACCAGTCGCCGTCAGTCTGTCCTACTTCGCCTAATTTCTCGTCATTTTGGTAAATGCCATCGTTGAGGATTTCGTAACCGTACTTCTCGCATTCGTTGAAAATCTTCGCCATGACTTCGTTACCAGTAGTGCAGGGCGTTGCAAGTTGTTCCTGCACTGGCAGTGTGCCATCTTTGTAATGAGTGCAGATGAAGCGATCGCAACGCATTAGCGTGTTGGCACGGAATAATTCTTTATCGTTGACCATGACTACCCAGCGTTGCGTTAAGTGGTTGTCGTCATGGCTGATGCTGGCTATCAGTTTGTCATCAGCGCAATATTCGTGATGGTCAAACGAGATTTCGACTATTCTGAGGGGTTCAGGAGCTACGGCTTGAGCTTGGTCGGCGATGTAGTTGTCGAGTTCGGCTTGGGAGATCGCTTGGTTGTCGGGGGCAGCGAGGGTGACTTTCTGAATCTTGCTTGCCTGATAGTTAACAATGGCACAAATCCAGGCATCCTTGCAGCGTTTGTCGCTTACTTCGACTGTGCAGGCAATTTCGCTGTAGATTTGCTTGAGTCGGGCAATGGATTTCAGTTGCAGCTGTTGATAAGTGTAGATAGCGTGAGTCATAATAAATCAGTTCCTAACGGGACAGAAAGCGCTTCAGATTGACCGTCGGTAGCGCTTTCTTTATTTACATGGTAGCACTACTTTAATGCTACTAAAACATCTTTTTTGCATTAAAGTAGCATTACCCTCGTGCTACAATAGAGGAAGTATAGTTTTGGAGTAGTGCTATGGTGTTGTCGGTGGTTACAGCCAAAAAGCGAATATCGCTTTATTTGGACGAAGCATTAAAGTCAGACTTAGAACGGCTAGCTAAGATTAGGAAGCGTTCTCTGTCAAATTTAATAGAAGTCCTTTGCGAAGAAGAGTTGGAGCGTGCCAGGAATAATGGAGAGTTAAAGGATGCTTGACCTCAAGCCATTAACTTCCGCGCTATTTTCAGTGACTCTACAGAAGTGATCGCTTAGGGGTTCAGTTGAGGTTCTGGCGGTAGAAGCTGAAATTAGCCGCTCTTAAGCGTTTGTAGCCCTGACTACAGCCATAATGAGAGTGAGCCAGTCTGAGCAAATACCCTTAATAAGGGTGAAATCATGGCTAAACCATCCTCAAAGCCCAAAAAATCCACCTTCTCTTCATCCACTGACAGCACATCACCAGATAATCTTGCTCAAGAAGAAGACCCAGCTACAGCAACAATTACCGTTACTGCTATTGAAATTCCCGAATTAACCGAGCAGGAAATTAGTGAGCGCTTGCATTTAGAACGCAAGGTGGAACGTGCATTTTTTGAGGCAGGCAAGGCATTGGCTCAGTTGCGCGATCGCAGGTTATACAGATCCACTCATCGCACATTTGAGGAGTATTGTCGTGATAGATTTGGATACACCCATTGCCGAGTCAATTATCTAATAGCTGGTTCTGTAGTATTTGACAACATAGTGGCGGGAACAAATTGTTCCCAAAACGAGGAAATAGACAAAACTCGACTTAACCCCTCACGAATCCTGCCGACTAACGAAGGACAAGTGCGCCCTCTGGCACAGCTAGAACCCCAGCAGCAGGTTAAAGTTTGGCAACGGGCAGTACAGGAGGCTGGCGGTAAAATTCCCAGTGCCAGAATCGTAACTGATCTAGTGCAAAGAATTATGGAACGTACTAAAGTACCCAACACCTACCAAATTGGTGAAATCTGCCAAATTTTAGCCAAGGATAATCCCGAACTTAGGGGCAAAGGTGGCTGCTGGGGCATCGTTAATCAGGTGAATGATTTTAGCTGCACTGTAAAACTCTGGGATGGGGAGTATACCGTTGGTTTGCAGCACCTCAAATCTTACAATTACCTGCCTGCCGAGTGTGAACAGATGCAGTTAATCAGCGATCGCATTACGCGGTTGAGGCAAAACGAGAACTTGGAAGAAGCTAGTCGTGCGGTGTTGAAATATTTGGGAGAACTGAAGCGACCGTATTTAACCCAGGTGGAACAAAAACTATTAAGTTTGATAGAGCTTGAATGTGACATGGAAGGCTAAAGATGACACTGACAAAATATGGAGCCTTATGCACGGAAGTATATGATATTAGCAAGCCCATTGGTGGACAATATCCTGACGTTCCATACTACATAAAACATCTTTCCAAAATTGGTGGCAGAATTCTCGAAGTAATGGTGGGTACAGGACGATTACTCATCCCACTGTTAGAAGCAGGTCTTAACGTTGAAGGCATCGATGCTTCACCAGATATGCTTGCTTGTTGCCGCAAACATTGTTTAGAAAGAGGTTTGGAGCCTGTCATTTACCAAGGTGAGGTAGAGAATCTGGACTTGCCTGGAAAGTACAATGCAATAGTCGTGACCTTTGGCTCGTTCATGTTGTTGCCACGCTCTGCTGCTATCGCGGCATTGCAAGCCTTTGCACGACACCTGGAACCACAGGGGCTGATTTTTATTGATTTGGAACTTCCGGTTGAAGATTTCAAAACCCAAAATATTGTTAAGCAACGGGAGCCAATTGAGTGTGCTGACGGCTCAATCATCCTCATGCAATCTTCTTCTAGTATTGACCCCTTAGAGCAACTGAACTTGACGCTCATTCGCTATGAAAAGTGGTTAAATGGCAACCTCATAGCTACTGAACTTCAACGTCTTCCACTGCATTGGTTTGGCAGGGATGAATTTATATCCTGTTTACAAGAAAACGGTTATAAAAACATCACTTTGTGTGCTAACTACACCCCAGATTTGCAGCCCACTTCTTACAAAGATACTCTATGTTTTTCAGCATTAATTCCATAGATAATCATATTTAATTATTATGTTTAGAAAGGCTTCAGTTGATCGTGAGAACTTGACATTACAAATATACTGTTGGGCTGAAGCATCTCAAGTCTTACAATTACCTACCTGCGGAGCGTCAGCAAATGCAGGTAATTTGCGATGGCGTAACCGCCCACCGTAGGTGATCGCATCAGTCGAGTGTATTCTAGTGGGCTGGAGGAGTCGGTGCTGAGGTTTTTGGAGTCGTTGGGGAAGCTGAATCGTGCTTATTTGACTGGACTGGAAGAGAAAGTGCTGAGTCTCTTAGAGTCGGAAATTACATATAAAGGAATCTGGGGGTAAGGCAGGGATTTATGTGAGCGATTAAGTCATTGTCAATGGAGTTTGCTGTTCAAGCCGAGTTTGTAAATCTACAATCAGGTTTTCTCCACTGCGTCGGGCTGACCATACACCAGAATACTGCAAACCTATATTCCACTCTCCTTGCATATAATCTTCATTTTCTGAAACCATGCCTGTATATCTAACTGGTACAGGTGAGGTAACTAAATAACGTTTAGTAAAACTGACAGTGCGCCCAATTACCTCGCCATTGACCTGAGCTTCTCCTAAATAGTTGTCATCCAAAATGGAACCACTAAAAGTATTTCCACTCTGAACAAAGGTTGCTTCAAAGCGACTAGGAATGTCATCTTGCCAGTAAGTTCCTAACCAATTACCGCTAAGGTCTGCCATATTGTTTCTTAGTAAAGATGTCTATGCGCTTACCCGGATTGAAGTAATTGACGCAGCAGGTAGTTTACTCGCTATTGTTAAGCTGAAACCGTCAACCGCCCAACTCTATCGATATTATCGCTGTTGAGTATTGCAGTAAACCCTAGTAAAATACGCTAGCGTGGCAAAACTAGCTAGAGCAAAAACTTAAACGTAGTAAATTCGTTATTATTGAAAATTTTGGTTTACCTATTTACGCCTATTTCAATCATGAAAAATCTACTCTAGCAAGTTTTACCACTCTAGAAAATACGACAGTACAAGGGGGAAGTTAGGGGTAGTATTCATTGGCGAATGATTATTAGGAATGGCAAGGATTACTCACAGGCGTACTATTATTATGAATTTTAGAGTCAGGGCAATCGCTTGGTCGAGTCGTGGAAGTACATTCCCAAGCGGTTACTGAAGCGGATTCAGGAGATGGAGTGGGAAAAAACGGCAGTGAAGGAGATATTGCAGTTATTGGGAGCGAAAAAATGATAATTCTGAAGCTGTCACCCCAACGGCTGTTGAAATCTTTGGGCTAATCAGCCAAAACAGAGCAATCACCTTTTATTAGAGCGAAAAGGTATATCCCGCTTGAAAACGTGAAACTCTTGCTGTGGCTAGGTGTAGACGGTTGGGTGCAGGGTGTAGGAAAAAAAATCAGAAAAGCCAAAATTAAGTGCAACCTTAATAAATTCCTTTATTACTAAACCCCACACCCATAGGTCTTATAGTCGATTTAGCTTTAAGGGGCGTGCCATTCGGTTTTGTAACAATGTACTAAGGATGAATAATGCCGAAGTAAATAGCGACAACACTTAGAATAATCACGCTAGTAACCAGGGTGAGGGCAATACGAAATCCCTTGTTAGGCAATTGTTCGCGGGTAAGCACGCTATCTGCTTGTACCTGAGTTAATGGCTCAGTTTTTGATTCGGGCTGAATAGGGGAAGTAGTATCCTTTGACAAAGGAGCTTTACTCTCGAATTTTGTTGTTTCAGCTTCTGGTGATTGCATAGATTTTTGTTGATTTTTTGAGCTATGTTTACAATTGTTAATAAAAATTTTAATTAATACCTCTTTCTTAAGAAAAGTTTTGGTCGGGAATATACTTCTACTAAAGGATTAGTAAATGTAAAGCTAAACCTAATTAATGTGATCTGGACGAAAACAAGAGGTTTAGCAGACGGTGTACAACGAGCCAACGGCAAAGTACCCTCACACCGGATCGTCAAAAATGTTGTACAGCGCATCATGGAGCGAACCCAAGTACCCAATACCTACCAAATTGGCGAAGTGTGCCAAATTATAGTCAAAGACAGCCCGGAACTCAGAGGCAAGGGTGGGTGTTGGGCAATTGTCAGCGCAGTGAATGACTTTAGTTGCAGCGTGAGAGCCTGGGATGGCGCGAGTACACCATTGGGTTGCAGCACCTGAAGTCCTTCAACTACCTGCCTGCCGAGTGTGAGCAGATGCAGGTGATTTGCGATCGCATCAGTAGATTACGGGAAAACGAGAACTTGGAAGAGGCAGCCCGTGCTGTGCTGAAGCACTTGGGGGAGTTGAAGCGGCCGTATTTGACTGCTGTTGAAGAGAAGCTGTTGGGTGTGATTGAGCAGGAATATGGCGTTAATGAAGGAAATGAGCCGATTGCACATTCGTGAAGATGACTTGACAGGTAAAAATATTGCTGACCTTCTGAGGGAACATCTCAAAAACATGCATGAGATTACCCCACCCGAAAGTGTTCATGCTCTTGATATAGAGGCATTGCGTTCGCCTGATATTACTTTTTGGACGGCTTGGGATGGCGAAGAACTGCTTGGATGCGGGGCATTGAAAGAACTAGATTCAAGAAGCGGTGAAATCAAATCAATGCGTACCGTCAAGGCTCACCGACGTAGGGGTGTCGCCTCAAAGATTCTGGAACAGATTATTAAAGAAGCCCAACGGCGTGGTTACGATTGCTTGAATTTAGAAACAGGGGGTAATTCCAGAATTCGCTTCAGCACGAGCCTTGTATACACGGTATGGGTTTGAGTACCGAGGCCCCTTTGGTGAATACATTGATGACCCGAACAGCGTATTTATGATGAAAAAGCTTGCTTGATTGGTTAGTAACAATTACCGTTACTGCTGTTGAAATTCCAGAGTTAACCGAGCAAGAAATTAGCGATAAGCCTGACGCATGGCTACGCTTACCGCTTGCACCTGGAGCGAAAGGTAGAACGGGCGTTTTTTGAGGCGGGAGCACTTATGGAGTTATGCGTTCGTCCTTGACGTTGCCGAAGGCAGTAGAGGAAGCGGGTGGTAAAGTCCCAAGTGGTAGAATCGTCAAAGACATTGTGCAGCGCATAATGGAGCGAACCAGAGTACCAAATACCTACCACTTGGGCGAAGTATGCCAAGTTTTAGCCAAGGACAACCCCGAACTCAGGGGTAAGGGTGAGTGTTGGTGTGAGGTAAAGGTTATTTGCAGCCGCTCAAGCGAACCGTTAGCAGTAGTTACGATGCACTTCAACAGACTAAGGACAAGCAACTAAATCGAAATTACAATCATTACGAGACAAAGTAATCATGGAATTCAACCCAAACAACAATGTTGTTAAACTCTGTCTTCAAGGTATGGGCATGGAAGAAAAAGGCAAACCAGAAGAAGCAAGTAAACTGTTTCTTCAAGCCTGGAACGAAGCGACATACGACTTTGAAAAATTTATTTCAGCCCATTATGTAGCTCGATATCAGAAAAATATTTCTGACAAATTAAAATGGCTCGAAACGGCTTTGCAGTTTGCATTAAAAATAAATAACAACACTGTTAAGAGTGCTTTCCCTTCTCTATATTCAAACATTGCCAAATGCTATGAGGACTTAAGCGACCCTGACAAGGCAAGAAAGAATTATGAATTAGCAACTTCGTTTAAGGATAAACCTTCTGACAAAGGCCCCTTTTATCATGGAACGAAAGCAGATTTGCAGGTTGGCGATTTGCTGACAGCAGGGGGCAGTTCTAATTACAAACTTGAACTCAAAATGAATCACATTTATTTCACAGCCCTTGTCAATGGGGCGGGACTAGCTGCTGCATTAGCAAAAGGCGATAAGCGTGAACGTGTTTATATCGTTGAACCAACAGGGGAGTTTGAAAATGACCCGAATGTTACAGACAAAAAATTTCCGGGCAATCCGACACGCTCATATCGCTCCCAAGCACCATTAAAAATCGTTGGCGAAGTCACAGATTGGGTGAGACAAACACCTGAAGAACTCCAAAAATGGCGTGAAAAGTTGGCCAATAACAAAGGAGAAATTATTAATTAATTTCTAAGATTCCCACATCCTGCTCACCGATTGAAATCAACGGCCTTATTTAACGGCTGTCGAAGAGAAATTGTTGACGCTTCTAGAGTCTGAGTACAGGATTGGTTAAGCCTCTGAACAATTATGGCAATTTTGCATCCGAATAAGTAGGAAGTGCAAAAATTACGTAGAATCTTATTTTGGAAGTAAAAAACAGTTTATTAGCAGGTTACAATCTAGCTTTGGTTGAGTACAATGTAGCAAAAAATATATTATTGTTACGGAAATAACTAGGACTTACGCATTGACAAAAAGAATCATCTATGGAGTCTAGATAATGCCATCACTGCTAAGGTTTGCAAAAATATGCTCACGTACAACTAACGTGAACATATTCCGTTGTACCTCGTACCAATTACTAATTATTTTTTCAGACCGCATAAACTCTAATCTAATAAAAGCTTGAAGTGAACAAAATATGTGAGTTTTGATTGCATAGGTATCTCTAACCATGAACCGACAAATTCCACATACTTGTTTTATAGCTCGATGAAAGGTTTCAATTCCCCAATGGGTATCATGAATTGTGATAAATTCATTTCTAGTTATCTCCTTGATTTTTTCCTCATCAGGCAGATATAAAATATAGTGTCTAGAGTCTTCTTTCTTGAAGTCTTTCCTAAACAACTTTATAAATCCAAATTCTTTCAGATGAGTTCTTACTCCTGACTCTGGAATCACCAAAGTACTTACCTGACAATACTTATGCGGCTCATTTGAGACAGTTCTATTTTTTTCAATTCCGAATAGAAAACCCAGCTTCTGGTTTTTTAGAAATTTTAAATTCTCTACTTCTGAATACCAACTATCTCCTGTTACTATTCTTGGCTTTACTCCCCAGCTTATTATTTCGCTCACCATTTCTCGAAAATAATCGTTTTTTGTTTTCTCCTCCTTTTTGTCATATATTCTGTAATTTATTGGGACTGAATTACCGTTAGTATCGCTGTAATATAAAGTGATTAAATTTAAGTCAATAATAGCTTTATGGGCTTTTCCTGACCAAAAATAACTGATTAATTCGGCATTTTTTGGGTCGCTGTAAATTTTTTATATAACACGCCTAATGTGAATTAAAGAGGTTGAGACTGGAAGGTGAGAACATTGATACCAA
>NZ_CAXTNE010000095.1:0-25475 GCF_964245445.1 uncultured Nostoc sp. | reverse complement strand
TCTTTATACTAACAAAAAGCCTTCTCATCACAATGAGGAGGCTTTTGTTTTTCCTAAAAAGGATTAGGATAGAAATGCTATCCGTAAAAGAATTAAACAATTAACTAATGGGATTAGTTGTGTGGATAATTATCTAGTGATAGCGTCTTCGCGGTTCAATAAATTATGCTTGTTAGAGAATTTTTGTGTAAGCCTTATAATCTTTATTGGGTGTTGGGTTTAAAAAGCGACTTCCTCTCAAAAGTATTTTGCTTATTAAGCGTGTCACTATAGAAAATAGAGCAGCAAATTGTAGCAATAGGAAGATTAAAGAACCTGTGCAGATAACATTCTTAGGTACAAGTTCCGGTGTACCCACGCGATTGCGCAATGTTTCGAGTGTCGCCCTGAGATTACCTCAAAGGGCAGAACTGTGGTTATTTGACTGTGGCGAAGGCACCCAGCATCAAATTATCCGGAGTGAACTGAAAATTAGCCAACTCTCGCGAATTTTTATCACTCACATGCACGGCGACCACATCTTTGGCTTGATGGGACTTCTTGCTACTTGCGGCTTGGCTGGCAATGTGGAACGGATTGATATATATGGCCCACCTGGATTAAATGATTACATTCAAGCCGCCTCCCGTTACTCCTACACACACTTTTCCTATCCCATTAAAGTCCATGCCATCCGTCCAGGGGTAATTTATGAAGACGATGACTTCACCGTTAGCTGCGGTAATTTGCATCATCGCATTACAGCTTTCGGCTACCGCGTAGCCGAAAAAGACCGAGCAGGACGCTTTGATATTGAAAAAGCCAAGGCGTTGCAAATTCCTCCTGGTCGGGTTTATGGTCAACTTAAGCGCGGTGAAACAGTGACGCTTACGGACGGACGGGTGATTGATGGCACTCAATTATGCGGTCCTACAGAAATTGGTCGAAAAATTGCCTATTGTACGGACACAATTTATTGTGATGGTGCAGTGGAATTGGCAAAAGATGCAGATGTATTAATTCACGAAGCAACCTTTGCTCATCAAGATGCAGACATGGCTTTTCAGCGGTTACATTCCACAACTACAATGGCAGCGCAAACAGCTTTAGCTGCTGGGGCACATCGACTGATTATGAGCCATTTCAGTCCCCGCTATGCTCCTGGCAATACCTTGGAATTGAAGGATCTTCTTCAGGAAGCCCGTGCTATTTTTCCCCGTACTGACATGGCTTATGATTTCATGATTCATGAAGTACCCAGGCGGCGGGAAGTAGATTTAACCAAGGTAAGCGTTTAAATTTTTGATTTTAGATTTCCTATTGAACCCTTCTAATCTAGAATTAACCAGGCTCTATCTTGGAGTTTAGTAGTCTAATTTATAACGTCTAGCAAATAGACAGCAGTTTGCCTTGAGGAGTAAGTCAAATAGTTACCTAATAATTTACGTTTCACTAAGTGTATCAATAATCTACAACTACTATGAGTTAGATATTTTTATCAATGTATTTCTTATATTACAAGTTATTAAAATAACTTTAATAGGATAGTACTATTGTAGATCAGAGAATTTTATACTTAAGAAAAATAATTAATTTTTCGTCAAGATTTTTATTCCTTAAATAAAATATTTATTAAAAATTTATTCTTCCAACACTGATTAAGAATTTCTATGCATGAATTGATGAACATGAAAGCGCCAATTGGCATAATATTGTGCCAAGTGAGCTTGTCATTATTGGAAGAATAATTAAGTATGCTATTACAGCTACAGGTATAAAAAAACATTCCACATTTTTCATAAATCTTCCAAATAAATATAGTGTTTCGATATTAGAGGAGTTTGATAGTGGCTAAGACTAGTCTGAATCAAGAGCAACAGATTACTACTTCAGCACAAGGCGCAGTTGACATCAGACAAATATCTACTATTTTGCTTCGCCGACGTTTGCTGATATTGGGGGTTTCCTGTGTAGTTATGTCAACTGCTAGCTTCCTAGCTTTCATTGCCAAACCTACTTACCAGAGCAATATGCGGATATTGGTGAATTCCAATTTATCTGAAAGCACACAGTCAAATAATATTCCAGAAAGCGTAGACACCAAGGTTACTGAACCAAATTCTCAAGTTGTTGATTCCACTACTCAGATGAAACTTATGCTGAGTTCTAAGTTGCTTCAGAAAGCCGTAGATTTACTTCATTCTGATTATCCTGATATTACCTTAAAGGATATCAATGGTCAAATAGAACAGAACAAAAAAGCACCTCTAGAAGTGACTCCAGAAGAGGGAGGTATAGGAGTTAATAAAGTTTTTAGTCAATTATTTAAGGTTTCCTTCAATAATGACGATCCAGTCAAAACGCAAAGAGTACTTCAAGCTCTACAAAAAGTCTATCAAAACTATAATAAAGAGCAACAAAAAGAACGTCTCAATCAAGGACTGGCTTTTGTAAATGCTCGCCTACCTGAAATAAAAAAAGAGGTGAGTAAAGCTGAGAAAAATTTGGAACAGTTTCGCAATAAACATAAATTACTCGATCCCGAAGTCCAAAGTAAAATCCTGCTAGAATCTCTAGCTGATATTCAAAAACAGCTACAAAGTACTCGTGCCCACCTTCAAGATGTAAATGTTCGCTACGAGAATCTAGAGCAACAAATAGCCTCCTCGTCTCAGCAGAATGCACTGATTTCTTCTCGTTTAAATCAGTCAAGTCGTTACCAAACACTATTGAGTGAAATTCAAAAAACTGAACTAGCGTTAGCTAAGGAGCGGCTGCGCTATACAGACGATTACCCATCGGTACAGAAACTAAAGCAGCAACGCCAAAGTCAACTGTCGCTATTACGACAAGAGGTGAAAACTATTACTACTAGCAGTAAGGGAGAACCGCTTTTAAAAGAGCAAATGCTAGGGGTTGAGCCAAAGCTAGTAGACGAGTTAATTTTGCTACAGACAACTGTCTTAGGACTAACTGCTAATGAAAAGAATCTAGCCGAGTCAGAACAGCGACTTCGCTCTGAGTTAAACAAATACCCAAGCTTAATAGCAGAGTATAACCGTCTGCTGCCAAAGGTGGAAACTAGTCGTAAAACCCTTGAACAATTACTTCAAGCGCAACAGTCTTTAGGTTTGAAAATTGCTCAGGAAGGATATAGCTGGCAAGTTTTGGCAGAACCTGCTCTGGGTACTTATATGGGGAGCAACAGATTATTATTTTTGGTTGGAGGGGCAGTAATTGGGCCGATTCTAGGTATCTTAGCAGCCCTGATTTTGGAAAAGTTTAATGACGCTATTTATTGTGTTGGAGATTTAAAGAAACTGACCAATCTACGTGTATTGGGGTCAGTACCAAAACTACCGTCATGTAATGTCAAAAAGCGGCGGCTGGCCCTGCCTTGGAATGGGCGACGAAACTCAGATTACTCTATAGTAGAAGCCAGTACTAGATTACCTGTCCATGAAACCCTGGACATGATCTACCAAAATATTCAAATATTAAAATATCCCTTACCTTTCAAGTCATTAATGTTGACTTCAGCACTACCAGGGGAAGGGAAGACAACTTTAGTATTAGGGCTTGTAGCTAGCGCTACCCGAATGCATCGACGGGTATTAGTTATTGATACTAATTTACATAATCCTAGCCTGCACAAAATCTTGGAACTATCCAATGAATGGGGACTATCTCTGTTATTACTTGATGAGACGACAACTCATTTTCAAGATTACATCCAGCCTATTCACCCCTGCATTGATATTTTGACTGCTGGACCTGAAGCAGAAGACACGGTGAAGTTGCTCAGTTCTCAACGGATGAAAGAACTAATTGAGTTGTTTGAGCAAAGTTATGACCTAGTATTGATAGATGCTCCACCTATTTTAGGTACAGTTGATGCCAGAATTGTGGCAGCTTTTTGCAATGGGATCGTAATGGTAGAGCGCATGGGGAAAGTGACCCAAACTGAACTGATTCAAGCAACAGAAATTTTGAGTAAATTGAATTTAATTGGAATTATCGCTAATGAAGTGAGCAATTCTAAAAATTTATTGGCATCGTAGGCTGAAGAAGACGCGGGGAAATTAGTCCTCGCGTCCTCTTTTAGAGAATGCCTACACCCCACATTCCGCACCGTGAAGTGTAACAATCAGTAATTACTGAAATAGAAAAGTCAAACAAGAATAAAATCAGACAGATACACCCCTGCCTCTTCTTCAATGCGATCGCCTAAATAGGGTTTTCTCCCCGATAATTCCCCTTTAAAAATGGTGTTGGCACTGAGGTCTTCAGACATACCCAAAATTTAGGCCCAGTAAGTTTGAATGCCTGCACGGTTATTGGCAAAGAAGCGAATAACATACCCAGTGATGATGTGCCACATTGTTGCTGCACTGCGGTCAAAGTGGTTGTTGGTAATGTAATCTGGCAGAAATTGCGATCGCGGATGACTGTTGGAGTAAGTGGAATTACTCAACTCCTGCTTTGGCAGGATGTACATATTGTCAATATCTAAACAGGAGAGGAAGGTAATCGCACCATCTACATCTTTGCCATCCTTATCCTTGTATCCCAGAATGGCAAATACCCCGCGTGTATTCATATTCAGGACGATTTCAAGATGGGGTTCGAGTAACTTCTGAATGGGATTGTTGATGACGTTGCGATAAAACGCCATTGCGTACTAATCAATATTTAAGTGGGTGCGGGCTAAGTGCGATCGCGTTTCATGGTAGATAAATTCAGTATAACGGAATAGTTTCTTCGCCCATTCCCAGTCTTGATCGCCAGGGCGTTAAGTTTGAAGTTGGGTTTCGCCGTAGGGGTGTATTCGATAGAGTGGGGGTAAGTTGTTGCTCTTCCAGACAGAAGCGAGCCTCAATCAATTTGGGCAAAATGCCGTGGGGATCAATTTTTTGAATGGCACTGAAGTCGTAGCGAATCACGTCCTGCCAAGGCTGGTTTTCCATTCGCTTGAGTTGACTGGGGTTGAAGCCATTGACACATTGACAGGTGTAAGTTTGAGAAAAAAGGTTAAAGGTTGTCAGTTACATTACTGCTGACAACAGTTGCTCAAGGGTAAAATCACTAACTCCTTTAGCGAATTTTAAGTTTTGAATTGAAGATTCAAAATTTAAATCAGGTCTGAGGGCAAGCAAATTTATTTGTGGAACAAAATTACCCTATAGCTAAAGCAAAATGCATAATTAGTAGGAGGTGGCAACCTCCTGCGTTGGAGAACTGTCTCATCTTAAAGTAGTAGACGCCATAGTTCGGAGCGTCAATTAGATACTAATGTGATTAGATGATCAGCATGAAATTCCAACTTTACTTAGGCTTTTTATTTTCCCAGATTAAAGTACGTCATTGGTGGGTAAGTGTCTTCTTGTGGATTGCTTTGGTTGCCCCAGTTCAAGCGTCTGTAATTCTGCGTGTGGCAATTGAGAGGGGCGTTAATCAGGTAAAAGTGGGCAGTTCCACCACTGGAATCGTCAAGGATAGTACCGGCCAAACTCTCGGACAGTTACCAGCGATGAGTGCATATTATGCCCAAGCTATTCCTGGCGGAGTTGCTTTAGATAAGTGGCAGTCTGGTTTATTTTGGATTGAGCCAACAGGTAAAGGATTCGTTTATATTGGCGATCGCTGGTATCGGGGTAGAACTCTGGTTGTCCCCACAGACAAAGGCTTAACGGCTGTTAACTGGGTTGATGATCAAGAGTATCTCTACAGTGTTCTTGGTGGCGAAATGGATGCTAGCTGGCCCCAAGAAGCTTTAAAAGCCCAGGCGATCGCAGCTCGCACCTATGCCCTCTACGAGCGAGAAAAACAACGAAGTAATCCCGTTTACGATTTAGGCAATACCCCCGATCGCTGGCAAATTTACAAAGGCGTTATCAGTGAAGCTCCTGCGACTTACAAAGCAGTTGATGAAACAGCAGGACAGGTATTAACTTACAAAAACCGGATTATTCTCTCAGTTTTCCACGCTTGTTCTGGGGGGCATACCGAAAATGTTGAAGATGTTTGGGGAAGCAGCGAACCTTACCTACGTGCTGTTCAAGATTACGATCAAAATATCCGCGAGTGTAATTGGGTGAAAACCTTCTCGCCCAGTGAGATTAGCGCTAAATTCCCTGAAGTTGGCAGTGTGACGGCAATGATTCCAGAAACATTCTCGCCTTTTGGCAGTGTTAAAGTCTTGAAAATTGTCGGTAACAAAAGTACGAAGGTGTTACAGGGCGAGGAAGTGCGGACAGCCCTCAAGTTAAAAAGTACCCGTTTTAGCGTCACTAAGGGAGGCGATGGTAGTTTTATACTTCAAGGGCTTGGCTTCGGTCATGGTTTGGGCATGAGTCAATGGGGGGCGTACAATCTGGCTCGGCAGGGAGTAAACCACTTGCAAATTTTGGGACATTATTATCAAGGTGTAGCCTTAACACCAATTCAGGCGAAATAATCGGGGATTAGGGATTGGGGATTGGGTATTAGGCATGGGGTATTGATTATTTCCCTTGTCACCTTGTCTCCCCTACCCGTCTGCTTCCTATTCTCCACTCCCGCGTTCCAAGCGTTTTTGCCATTCAGCGTCAATTTTTGCGGAACGCTCAACTTCTTGGTCAAGTAAGTCAGTTTCGCTAGAATACACTAAATCTTCCTTGCTAATAACTTTTTCTTTGGCAAATTGTTGAGCATAGTCGATTTTTTGTTGCAAAGGTGCATCAGGACTTGCCAATAGCCTTGATCTGGAAAGGCGATCGCGATTGCGATCGCCTATTTTGCGATTACGCCACTGAATCCAGAAATAACGCAATAACGGTATACCTAAGAAACCTGCTCCATAAACCAATAGCAGCCAATAAATTCCTTGCATAAAAGCTACCAGTCCACCTAATTGGACGGTAACAGTGCCATCTTTCAACAAACTTCCCAGTACTAAGGCAAGAACAAAATTTAATACGCCCAACCCAGCACTGAGCATAATTTGCCCTGAACTTGCAGCACTAAAACGCCAAGGAAATTCTTCCAAGTGATCTGATATTGCATAACGGGGCTTTTTAACTGCACTCACCTGCAACTCTGGGAAATAATAAACAATTTGCCCTTCTGGGCTTACCCCTGGTTGCCCATTAAATCGCGTCAGAACAGCCAACATATAATCTTCGTACTCTCTTGTATATCCCTCGCCAATATCATCCAAATATGGGACAATTTGTTCCGCTACCACTGCACCACGGTTATTCCGAATAACCGTAGCAATTTCTTGCCACCGACGTTCTTCTAAGTTGGTGTTAGGATTACCATCGCCAAACAAAAACGAAAACACAGCTTCAAAGAAATTCAGATTGCTTTCTTCTCGCCTCTCACGTCGTCGTTCCTGATAGTGCGTATCATAATTTGGGCTAAGATACCAGAATAAATTTGGAAAATAGAACCCCCCACCGCCGAAACTAGTGCCCCGATTGTCTCCGTTACGGTCTGAATTGGTAGAAGTAATGATAATGTAAATGGTAATAGTTATCAGGGCGATGGAAACAGTTAAGAAAATTCCAAAAGAAATGCGAATCAGGTAAAACAGAACACTCCAGACTTTTTTCCACCATTCTTGCAATCGTAACCGGAAGTATTTATTACGCAAAATTGCTCGAAAGTTTTGTGGAAAAAGATAAACTATATCACCTGAATCTGCTACTTGCAAATGTCCCCCAGCATCAGATGCTAAGGCTAACAAGCTTTGATTAGCTTCAGCGACATTCAATCCTGCCTGGATTGCCACATCACCAACAGTGACACGGTAGCCCAGTTTTTCCACAGCTTGCATGATGGTGGGACTAGGAGCCATTGCTCTCCCCTCCTATTGAAACTTAATTGCCTTTCTTAAGTATAAAGTTTTATTTGAAGCGACTTGGCAGGAGCAGGGATGAAGCAGGAATTATTAAATATAGAAAATACATAAATTAGGCAAACCGACAAGTATGTTTACCAATAAATAAACGGACACACAGTATGTTATAATTGTTTGCCTCAGCTTGGTTAACCAGCAAATTTTCTGCTCAAATATGGTTCAGTATACTCTCGCTCAAAGCCCAGAAATTATCCTTACTGTTTCTGGAAAAGATTCGGCAAAAGCCCGTGATAAAGCAATGGATCAGCTGATGGAACTGATGGATTCAGGAAAGCTACCCACGGAACTAGAAGAAGGATTTGGCCCTCAACAATTAATTGAGGTTAAAGAGTCAACTATTGATACTGCTAGCGGTGAGGATACCATTACACAAGCTGTCCAGGTTCTAAGTAACCTGGCTACACTCAAGCTGAAAGTTCAAGAATCACGAGATGAAGCTTTGGAAATTCGCAAAGCGGTTGATGTTCTGTTCACCGACGAATCGGTGACAGAAGAGGAAATTACTCGACTCAAGGAAGGTTTTAAAGTTCTCAAAAATTTTGCCCAAGCTAATGTGCGTTACCAAGAAGCGCGATTTAAAGCAGAACAGGCTCGGCAGACTCTGGATCAAGCTCTCAAATCGCCTGATAAGTAACATTTACAGGCTTAGATGCATTGAGATGCATCTTAAAAATTTAATTAAACACTTCACAAGACAGGCTGTTATGCCTGTCTTTTGGTTTACTGGGGCGCTAGGATTCGAACCTAGGGATGGCGGGACCAAAACCCGCTGCCTTACCACTTGGCTACGCCCCAACAACTTTACTCTACTTAATATAACAGTTAGACCTAGGTTATTGTCAAGTACTTTTATAGTTAATTTCAGACAAAGGGTTTTTAAAGTAGAAAATTGATTGATTTAAATTCCTACACTTCAAGTTAAGTTTACGCAAACAGGCAAAGGCAGAAAGTTTAACGAGCATGATACCTGTAATGCCTTCGCATCTACATCTGCTTCTGGTCTGTTTAAGTATGAATGGCTTTGGCAGATAATCAGAGTATATCCTTATACTAAAAATAATAAATCGGAGAGGCAGGGAAGGTTATTGAGGAAAGAAAGAGGGTTATTGTTCAGAAATTCTTTTCTTTCCCTGCCTGCCTCAACCCAAAAATTCCTTAACCGAACGGTATTAATAGTCATCTTGATAGAGGAATTGAGTAATTTAATTTTTTGATTTCTCTTATCTTATCCAGGGCTTGTTGCTAAAGTGCCATTAGCTGCTAATATATTTGCTTCAGGAACATATTTAGCTTTGCTTCAAAAGGTAAACCAGTTACTCCATCCTCTACAATTTATACGATGTTACCTAATCTGGACATCAGTACAGCTAGACCACAGGCAAAAGCTTCAGCGATAGTTAAAGTTATATCTGTAACTTAATTTTCGCAAAAAACTCAAACTTTAGGCATTATGTAGTATTTTGGCAGCAACTAATTAATCAATGGTAATTAGTTCAAGAGCAATTTTTTGTCGAGTTATAAAATGCAAAATTTTAGCTATTTTAATCAGCATAATTATTGAATAGCTACTTTGTGATTTAGCGAGTATCCAGTTACTAGTTTTAGCTGAAAACATAGATTTACCTATAGATAGACCTTTGAGCTTTTCAAGTATTGCATAGTTAGCAGCTTTAAATACCGAGCCGCAGTTAGGTGCTGTATTATCTTGATGTTCTTTTGCCCAAATTTGCCTTGAAGTTAGAGGATTTTCGGTAAATTCTGTTGGTTCAAACTTGAAAATTGCACTCAATATCAGTTTTGAGTGTATACCAGTAAACATAGTTTCTCGATAATCTCGTACAATTTGACTATTTTCAAGTGTTTTTATACATCCATCCTCAAAGAAGGTTACACTTTCAACAAAGTCATATATTGTACATCCATGTTGTCTTCCTCTACCAGCGTTCATTGCTAATGCACCACCAATAGTTGCTGGTACAGATGCAAGATAATAGAAAGAATTCATGGAGTTTTGATAACAATACTTTAATACTTCCATCACTGAAGCAGAAGAAGATACTTCAAGTCTGTTATTAGGTAAAGGATTTGTGTACTTAGGTAGTTTATTTTTCAGTATCAATGATTGGATATTTTTTTTAACAAACAGCGTGTTAGAGCCATTTCCAATTATATAAATCTTTACTTTGTTTTCTTTGGCCCAATTACAGTATTCCTGAAGGTCATCTACACTATTGATCTCTCCTACTCGCTCAAAGTAATGTTGTGTTCTATAGTGCGAAAGACTGTTTGATGTTAAAGACTCAATCTTTAAATTAGACATCTTAATTCTTTCTACTCCTTTTAGATTTTAGATAAAGATAAACAGTTGGCTTGCCATTTAGCAAACACAGTACACTCATAAAATACCCTATTTTATAAACATTAGTTATTCTTTATTTCTGCTTTCATTAAACATTATTTTTCCTATTGATCGCTCCCTTGTAAAATAGCTTCAATTAAATGCTTTTTTGATTCCATAATTTTTGATTCTAATATTGTAGATACTGATTCATAGTTAATATCAAATATTTCCTTGCTGAATAATTGAGGTTTTAATTTCTCCGAAAATATACGGTTGGTTAAGCCAAAATCATTAAGCAAATCTCTTACCTTATTCGATTTATCACTAGGAAGAAATACCGTAAAAGGTTTATTAAAAATAATAGAAAATACAGTGCCGTGGAAAGTATTAGTTACAATATAAGAAGCTTCACTATGTAATCCAATCCACTCTTTTGGACTAGCACTTTCTAAATTTATTTGT
The DNA here is from genome assembly GCF_964245445.1 of uncultured Nostoc sp. Lineage (GTDB taxonomy): Bacteria > Cyanobacteriota > Cyanobacteriia > Cyanobacteriales > Nostocaceae > Nostoc. The sequence goes on along the minus strand of NZ_CAXTNE010000095.1, from coordinate 14,790 downwards.
GCTAGCGGTTCATCTCTACCGACTGAAACTATAATTAAATTTTGCTCTTCTGCCAGGAATTTGATAAACTCTTCTTCCTGTGGTTGTATGTCAGCTTGAATATATAATAGAAGATATTTATTCGTCATTTTTGGCGATTTTTTAAGCGTATCATACTTAATTAAAAAAGTAGGATCTAAAACTTTTATCGCTTTTTTATTACATTCATTAGCAATAATTTCTAAACTATTAGAATCACGAACTAAAATAGTTTGAAACTGATTAATTAATGTATATATTTCTTTTTGATAAGACCCTAATTTTGTTGTATTACCAAAACTTGCTGCATAACTTATCTTACGAGTAGTTTTATAGCTAACAAAATCTAAAAAGAAAGAAGAATTATATCCTCTAAAGGAATCTATACACCATATTTGGTCACTGCCACATATTACTACATCATATTTATCCTGATAGTATTTCAAGCCTTTTTTATCATAAAATTTTTTATTGCTTAACTTAACATGAGAAAGCAGGAAACGTCTCATCTTCCAATATCTTGAAATATAAATCAAAGATTTTTCATTAATCCGAATTTTCTTAGTTTGACTAGTGCTAGATTTTACCCTTTTGATCGGAAGTAAAGCTCTGAAATACATCCATGCTATTTTAAGAGGCCGATAGTCTATTATTTCAACATCATAGCCTTGACTGTTAAGAAAACTCCAAAGAGCACAAGCCTGGAGTGTTGCTCCGTAATTGTCTACATGGTGAAAAGTTAGAATTCCGATTTTCATCTTTGCTCCCTTTGATAAACTGATAAACTATGAATTTTGTCTTAACTAATTAGTTTTATTAGATTAGATAGATTTGATTTTTTCGTTAACCTATCATAGCTTGATGTATATTAAATTAATTCATCAATATATATTTATATTGAAATTCGCTATTATTCCTACGTAACAAAGTTATACTTTTGTTTTAATTTTGATATTCAAACTTTCTCCTAATTCAAGTACCTGTCTGAAAAGCTTGGGCGATATTACTGAAAGAGTAAGAATATAAATAGAGATTCCGAATATCCCTGAAATAGTTAGTAACATCCATGCTTCAAGAAATTTTCCTAATAAATATTTAGTAGTTAATATAGTTACAATCATTGATCCAGAAGCTACTAAAGGTACTATATATAAACGCAGATAGTTATTTAAATTTATCTTAACAAGTTTATTAATAGCTAATAACGAAATAGGTAATATGAGGTAACCACGAACTACATAAGCAGAAGCAACCGCTACAATACCTAATTTTACTACCAGAGCAAAACCAATGACATTAGTAACTGTATTTATCACTTGTATCCATAGCCTCCACGAAGGTTTGCCTAGCGCCAGAATTACAGAATTGTTATAAAAGAAAATTAGATGAACAGGGCCAATAAGAGATAGTATTTGCAATACTGGAATGCTCTGAATCCACTGCTCACCAAAAAATACTTTTATAAATTCAGTTGCTAATGCTGGTACACAAAGAAATATTGGAAAGGCAATGAGACTTGTGAACTGAGTAGCAGTATAGAAAGCGTTTAGTAATCGTTCTGGTTCTGCCTGTAACCTAGAAAAAATGGGTAGTGCAACTTTAGTTGTAGTACTGATTAAAACCTGCATCATTACTAGCAGCAATTTATAGGCAACCGAGTAATAACCTAATGCAACTAGTCCTAGATAGTAGCCAATTAATAAGTCATCGGCTCGGCGATTGAAAAAGTTAATTATGTTAAACGCAGATATATTAATTCCAAAGCTAAAAAGTTCTTTAACATGTATGTTAGAAAATTGGAATCCTGGTCGCCAATCGCTAACTCGCCACAAGACTATAACCTGTATAAAACTACCTGATAATTGTTGACCTACGAGACTCCAAACGCCAAAACCTAAAAAAGCCATCCAAATGCCAACTATTCCACCTATCATCACTGCCAATAGTGAGCGAATTGCTAAACTTTTGAAGGCAAACTTACGTTCAAGAACCGCTTGCTGCACGCTGCTCAATCCATTAAATATAAAGCTTATAGATAAGCATTGAATGATTGGTACTAACTGCGGCTGTTTAAAGAAATCAGCTGCTAATCCAGCGCCAGCAACACTTAATACAGTTAAAAGTATACTGATTCCTAAAGTTGTCCAGAATGCAGTGTCTAAATGCTCTGAATCTATCTCTTGACGTTGGATAATTGCTACAGAGAATCCTTGATCAACAAAAATTTGTACAAATTCAATAAATATAGATGCTAAAGCAATTAAACCAAAAGTTTCTGGATTAAGTAAACGAGCTAAAATAAAGAAAACAACTAAAGAGACTAGTTGGCGTCCCCAACTTTCTATAACAGTCCAAATTACACTTTTAACAGCTTTTTGTCGTAAGTTTGATGAATCTTTAGGTGATTCCATTACATAATTTACCGATGAAAGAACCTAGAGTATATAGCTTTGATATTGCTAGCTATGAGCATCTGAATTATTTATTTTCACGCCAATCAACTACACCTTATTTGATTTAGGTTTTAGTTATAATCAAAATTTTTTACTCGGAAAATAACATAAAAACTGCGTAAGGCAATGATTATCGTGAAGAAAATATTTTTGAGCTTAAGTAATTCTTCATAGAAGAGTTTACCACAATCTTCTTGTAAATTGGCAGCAATTCAAGAAACTATTAGCATAAAATTTACTGATGATCCAGCCTATTGAATTTTTATATAAAACGCCCTGTTACTGATACTTTCTGGTTTTAAGTGGTATCTAAGTTTGCTAATCAGTGGTTAAGACAACATAAAATTTTTGATTTTTTGGTTACTGAGTTGATATGTGTCTCAATAATGTTGTGTTCCACAGAATACATATTCTCTTTGCTTTTTCTTAATCCCCAGTCTCGTGAAGGAAGACTGCTGCAATACGACTTGATGATAGTAGTTGCTTCGTAGCTAGCCATATAAATAGTGGAATAGTTTTAGCATAGCGGCCGCAAAGTCGGCGTGGTTCTTGAATCCATCGATACAGCCATTCAAGCCCTAAGTCTCGAACTATGCGGGGTGCCCGCTTGTGAATTCCTGCATAAACTGGGAAAACTCCACCCAGTCCAATCATTACAGCTTGTATCTTACCCTTATGTTGAGCTATCCAATTTTCTTGCTTAGGACATCCCAGAGATACTAATACGGCGCTAGCACCACTAGAGTTAATCTTTTGAACCAAAGCTTCGTCTTCAGTTTCAGTCAGAGGGCGAAAGGGTAGAGGTTCCATCGCCGCAATATTCATCTGCGGAAATTCCTGTTCTAACCTTTTTCGCATCCGAGAAAGAACTTCTGTTTGGGAACCTACAAAGAAAATACTAAGATTTTGTGTTTGAATTAGGTGACACAATGCTAAGAAAATATCCATTCCTGCCACACGGTCTTGATGAAGCACTCCCATCTTTCGCATCATCCATACTAGAGGCATACCATCAGGAGTAACTATGTCTGCATTTCGTAATACGCTAGCAAACGCTGGATTCCAATGAGCTTCAATGAGCATGTGTACATTGGCTACATATACAGTTTTACTTTCACGTCTCCTCGCCCACTTCAGCATTGTTTGTACTTGATCGTCAAAGCGTAAAGCAGTAATGGGAAAATCCAGTACTTTTTTAGTAGGTAGAAGCACTCTTGCCACCATCAATAACTCCTGTGTCTAAGAAAAAAATCCATAGATTACCTAGACCATTCCGAATATTCAATAATTCAGATGAAATGACTCCTGACTTTTTGTAGCCTTGTGTGATCGTTGGAAGTTAACACATGGAGATACAATTGCTTTCTTAGTATACTTTTGACTTAACCGTTAATGTTAGAATTTTTTTACTACTGTGTCCTAGTTTACTGTTTTAAGCTAGGGATTTCAGACGCTGCTTGACAAAATTCATACTTCCTTCATAATTAATTTTTGGTTTGTTCATGCAAGCATTACAATTGTGATAAACTCCTATAACAATACGTAGTACTTTATACTTGCCTTAACTACATAAGGTGCAATACCAGACACTCAGCTTGCCGATTTTGATACGTAAATATGCGCTTAAGAGGTCTAATTCAAATTAGTATCTTTTAAAGAATGGCTAATAGTTTTTTATTATGACTTTCCAAATTTATTACAAATTTAATTTAGGGACTGACAAATAAAAAATATTCAATTATTTTTATTTATTGTGGGGTGGACGACACGATCGCCATATAAACTGGGCGGGCTTATCGGACCACCCTACAAGATTGGATAATTTATTTCTTGGAGTTCCCTTAGTCTATATATTGAAACATCCCTAAATTTTATTTTTTTCTGAAATAAAAGCCCAAAAAATAAGGGGAAGATAAATTTATCTTCCCCTGCTCTATTGTTTTTGTTATTCTCTGGGTTGTTAGCTTCTTTGAGTCTTTGTCGTAACATTTGCCTTTGTTTTTTAAGTTGCCTCTTTCTTGCAGAACCGCCTCTACCTTTGTCATTCCTGCCTTCTTTACGGGGAGACTCCCATCTTTTCAGCTGCATAACTTTTTTATCTCTCGTACTTGTTTGGTAGTGGGCAGGAGGAGAATCGAACTCCTATGACCGCAAGGCCGCCACATTTTGAGTGTGGTGCGTCTACCAATTTCGCCACCCGCCCATATATCCAACCTTAACTAGTATACTGTGATTAAGTGATTTTGTAACAAGTTTGAAAATTTATTTTCAAAGTTTTGCTGGAATAATTTAGGTTTAAGAATTTTTTGGCTTACAGGCGTGGCAGGATCAATAAACTAGGGTCAATATCCTGTAGTTTGGCGCAGCCGCTAAGTGCCATTCCCAGATTTAACTCATCTTGTAGCAGTGATATGACATGAGATACACCAACTTGTCCTGCTACTGCTAGTCCCCATAAAATGGGTCGTCCGATCAGTACTGCTTTTGCTCCTAATGCCAGAGCTTTGAGAATGTCTGTGCCCCTACGGATGCCTCCATCTAACAGTACTTCCACTTTACCATCCACTGCTGCTGCTATTTCAGCTAGAGCGTCTAAAGAAGCGATCGCACCATCGAGTTGTCTGCCACCATGATTGGAAACAACAATTGCTTTGGCTCCATATTCTACAGCCCGAACAGCATCATCTCCCCGTAAAATTCCTTTGATGACTAAAGGTAGTGGAGATAAAGACTGCAACCATTCCAAATCGTCCCAAGTTACTGCTGGGTTTAGCTGTTGGGCAAAATAGGTAAATAATCCAGATTCACCTTTTTCATGGGAAATATCTAGCCCTGATATTGTGGCGAGATTAGCCAGATGTAAGTCTGAGGGTAGGGCAAACTCGTTACGTCTATCTCTTTCTCGCTGTCCGAGAACAGGTGCATCTACAGTTAGACAAAGTGCTTTGTAGCCTGCTTTATAGGCTTTTTCTACCAAAGCACGAGTTAATCCCCGATCTTTATGGATGTAAAGCTGGAACCATCGCAGAGAATCTGGAAAATTATCAGATGCACTTGCCACTTCTTCAATGCTCTTTGTGGCCATTGTACTTAACACCATGCCCACTCCAGCTGATGCCGCAGCTAGAGCCGTGGCGATTTCTCCATCAGGATGAGCTAGACATTGAAAAGCCATCGGCGCAATTAACAAAGGTAGTTGCAGGGGTTGTCCTAAAATGGAGGTAGTAAGATTGCGATCGCTAACATTGACTAATACACGAGGTCGTAGTTTGACTCGCTCAAAGGCAGCACGATTATCCCGTAGTGTGATTTCATCCCAAGCACCACTACTATAATAGTCAAGCGTCATTTGAGAGAGATGCTCTTTTGCAAGTTTTTCGTACTCAAACAGATTTATAGGTTGAAGAAAACGATGGTCGCTGGGTACAACTGTCATGGTAGAGGCTGTGGGTTAAGCAATGGGATGTTTTTTAATCCGATTGTCCGATTGAAGAAGCTTAAGGAATAATAATTAAATAACATACAATTTATGTCCGACAGCTTACCTCACCCTCAATCCCTCTCCGATATATTCGAGAGGGAAGCTAGATAATTGATAAAGTTTTGCATTTTATTTAATTCACGTTCCTAAGTAATCATCGATTTCTTAGTAAAGGTGGAAAACCAGTATCTCCGACTGAGTTCTTCTAAAGGAACCTATTTAATAATTCTTCTTTAGATAGTTGCAGCAATAAAGGAGTAAATTCCTCTGGAGATAATGCCAATAAAGCTTCAGTAATTCCTCTTAGTTCTGCATCTAAAGAACCAAAGCGAACTCGTAACAAATTTTCTATAACATTACGACGTTCTGCTTGAATTCCTTCTTGAATTCCTTCTTGAATTCCTTCTTGAATTCCTTCTTGTTTAACTTCTGCTAATTTTTGCTCGTAAATAGGTGATAAGCGCATAATTAAATCTCTATCCTCCTCATCTATATTTTGATTGAATTCTAAGGTAGTCTTTAAATTCAATAATAAATCAATTGCTTTGGAACGTAAGGGATTATTTTGGGGAAGTGCTTCTAGTTCGTCTATTGCTTGTTGCTGGACTCTTCCCTTACCTAAAATTCTCAACCATAGTGTTTCTTCTGTACACGGTAGTTGGTGAATTACCACAATTGCTGTTCTAAAATAATCGCCTAAAAAATTTACTCCTCTTCCCCAATTTTTTTCATCTAGGTTAGTTCTAAAACCATCTAATATAGATTCAGAAGCCGTGGGTGATAAAATCCACAAACGTGGTAATTCTGATTCTACAAGTCTAGTTTTATCACCTTTAGCTTGACGTTTAAATTCAGAAAAGATATCAAATAACTTATTCATGCAACTACGGATCTCCGCAATTGTAGCTGCATTTCTAAATGGTTCAACTAATGCAGGTTCAGCCGCAAATTTTCCTAACAGCCCTAATTCTATTGTATTTGTCGATTGGGGTAAAGGTACAAAATAAACATCAATCTCTCGGATTTGGGCTGGAACTTTCCGACTTGTTTCCACTTCTCCCAATGCTTGTAACAATTCTTTAAGATAGTCTTTGGCGAATTGGTCGTAAGGAAACCTGGTCATTAGCTGATTTTTTGGCTGTACCAGTATTTTACATCACAGTGAATCGCCCACACTTTGGCTAAAGAACTTTAGTAAGTGCGATGTCTACGACGGGCTGCGCCAACGCATGAGCGAATCATCTGGAGTATTGTAAGTTAAAACACATTTAATTTACATAACCAAATTTCATTAGTCGTTCTACCAGTTTCGCCATCCGCCTTTGGGTGCAACTTCATTACTTGTAGACTTCAGTCCATGACTTTGGATTAAAGATTGATATTCTGTACTGCTTGCCCAACGGTCAATTTCTCGCGCCCGCAGCACTGGCACTGGATGGGTTAATTGGGCTGTGCGGGCAGCTTTGACCATTTCACCTAGTTCGGTCTTGCTGATATCATCGTAAGCGCGGGCTTGGGCAACAAAGGCTTCAAGATTCAGTTGTGGCGCTAAGGTGGGGGAACCACCCGCCAGTTTCATCAATACTGACATGACAACTTTGGGGTCTTGGGTTGCTAGTAATGCGGCGCGATCGCAGGTAAACTCAGCACAGCGTACCCATTCTAAAAGCTGTGCCTGTATCGCTTGAGCAACGAAAGTTCCAACATTGGGCACAATCGCCGCAGCTAATATTAATAAATTTACAGGAGTCAAGTAAACGCTATGGTCACACTTGAGATGCCCTAACTCGTGGGCAATTACTGCCTGTATTTCCTCTGGCGTGAGGATATCAATCAGGGATGTGTGTAACACAACAAACGGCTGCTTACCTCGCACTGCAAAAGTATAGGCGTTGGGAGCCGGATGTTGCCGGACGTACAACTGGGGAGGCTCTATATCCAGGATTTTACAGGCATCTAACAACAGCCTGTATAAATCGGGCAGTTGCTTTTCACCCACCAGAATGCTGGAGGCAATATTTTCCACATAAAAAACCTGCTCTGCCATTGGTCCAAGCCAATTTCGCACCAACATATCTATGCCTGGTATTTGCTTGAGCGTTTTGGTAGCTTCCAGGTCTAATGGATGACGAAATGAGTCAGCTTTTAAACCAATTAGCGGGGTTTTAAAAAAGGACATAGTGCAGCAAGCTATAAAAAACACAACTAACTATGGAATCTGGCTGATTAAATAAACAGCCATACACAGTTAGTATAACGATTTAACTAGGCTGCCCAGGTGAAACAGGGGGAGAAAATTTTACCTTGTCTCCCTCATTTTGCTTGTTGTTGCCTCAGTCTCAACCAAGAGGCAGGGGGCAGGGGGAAATGAAGAAGCAGGGGAGCAGGGGAGACTAGGTGACAAGAGGTGAGAATTTGCAACAAGTCTTTTCCCTTGTCCTCAATTCCTCTTTCCTCAGCAAAGCGCACCCTGCCCCAATTCCTCTTTTCCATCCCCCCTGCTCCCTGCTCCCTTGCCTCTTCTTCAACTTGAAAGGCTACTGATGCTGGGAGCGATTTTTGAATCTACTGATGTTTCGCCCACGCGGAGGATTTTAGCGCCCAATTGCTGCAACTTCACATCAAGTCGATCATAGCCGCGATCAAGGTGCTGTAATCCTTGAATTGTCGTTTTTCCTTCTGCTGCCAGTCCTGCTATGACTAGGGCTGCAGATGCTCGTAAGTCTGTACCTAATACTGGTGCGCCAGACAATTTCGGTACTCCTCGAACGAAAGCAGCGTTGCCTTTAACACGAATGTCTGCCCCCAAGCGATTTAACTCTGAGGCATGACGCAAGCGATTTTCAAAGACAGATTCGTTAATCACGCTGTCGCCTTCGGCCAATGTCAGCAAAGCCATGAATGGCGCTTGCATATCTGTGGGAAAACCTGGATGATATTGAGTTTCAATATCCGTTGCCTTGAGAGTTTCTGCCGGTAGAATGCGTAAGTGTTCAGGCTTTTCCTCAATTATTTTCACTCCAATATCCCGCAGCTTGGCAATCACTGGTATAAGGTGTTCTGGAGCCACGGGCGAGAGAAGAAGTTCGGAACGGGTAATTGCCGCTGCTAGCAAAAACGTCCCGGCCTCAATGCGATCGGGAATTATACTGTAGTCAACAGAATGCAACTTGGGAACTCCTTCGATAATAATCCTGCTAGTCCCCGCGCCCTTAATCTTCGCTCCCATCGCGTTACAGAAGTTAGCTAAATCAACTACTTCCGGTTCTCTGGCAGCATTTTCGATGATCGTTTCACCCTCTGCTAGGGTAGCCGCCATCATCAAATTTTCCGTAGCTCCGACACTGGCGATGTCTAAGTAAATCTTCGCACCTTTTAATCTCCGGCTGCTGCCAGGGACGTAGGCATTACAAATGCCATGCTCAATTTGTACTTCCGCTCCCATTGCTTGCAATCCTCGAACATGCAAGTCAACTGGTCTTGCCCCAATAGCGCAACCGCCTGGTAAGGGCATCTGCGCTACTCCCAATCTTGCCAGAATGGCACCAATGGCGAAGAAACTCGCCCTCAGTTGGGTAACTAGTTCGTAGGGAGCTTTTGATGTTTTAATTTCGCTGGCGTTGATGTCTAAAATATCGCCTTGCCGCGTTAAGCTTACACCTAAAGCCGATAATACCTGACCCATCCGCTCTACATCCGCCAATAAGGGGACATTGCGGATACGACAATCGCCCGGACACAGCAAGGCTCCAGCCATGATTACCAGTGCTGCATTTTTTGCCCCGCTAATTTTCACATGACCTCGCAAACGATGCCCACCCCAAATTTGCAAGACTGAGGAGTCTGCTTCTGGAGCAATTTTGACATCTGGTAAGCTGGTAGAAGGATTGATAAGCCTACCTCCAAAAGTAATACGTATTTTATATGTTTGAAGTTGGTTTTGATTCTACAGTAAAGATTCAAATTGTCCACATTTTAGAGCAGCATATTGCATAAAAAAATTGCTTTTTTGTGAGTAGCACAGGCTGTAATTAAGCAACAGTAAGCATTTTAAGATTTTAAAAAATTACCAAAGATAAACTAACAAGTAGTAGTTTTAAGCTAAATTAAATACTCAGTAAAATAACTTAAGTGTTTTATAAAAATCAATGCTGTACAGTTTAGTTAATATTTTGATTCGACCTAATCCCCTGAAAAACTTGTTTCCAGTATGAGGCTCTTAAACGAGGGATTATGCTTTAACTTGACAAAGGTAAAAAAATACGCAATAATGGAGAATTGCCAGCGGAACTGGCGGAATTGGCAGACGCGCTAGATTCAGGTTCTAGTGCCGCAAGGCTTCCGGGTTCAAGTCCCGGGTTCCGCATACTAGCAAGTTAGGACTTAGAAGTTATGAGTTGAAAGAAAACTAAATTAACTCCTAATTCTTAACTCCTAACTTTTTAATGTTGACCAGTTTACAAAATTCCCTAGTCAAGCAAATCCGCAAACTCCACTCCACCAAGGAGCGGCACGAGCAGCAGTTATTTTTACTAGAAGGGACACACCTGTTAGAGGAAGCTTGTGCGGTAAATTACCCACTAGAAACAGTGTGTTGTACTTCAGATTGGCAAGCAGCCCACTCTTCACTCTGGGAAGAAGCTTGTAGCCGATGCGATCGCGCCGAAATTGTCAGTAAAGAAGTCTTGGATGCGATCGCTACTACAGTCCAACCGGATGGTGTGGTTGCAACGGCAAAACGAAGCGATCACCAAACTCAACTACCATTTACTGGTATAATTCTGGCTTTAGAAACAGTGCAAGATCCCGGCAACCTGGGTACGATGATCCGCGCTGCTGCTGCTGCTGGAGCATCAGGATTGTGGGTAAGTGGAGATAGTGTAGATTTAGACAGCCCCAAAGTTCTCCGGGCTTCAGCAGGGCAATGGTTTCGCCTACCAACAGCCGTAACCGAAGATTTAAAAGCTACAGTACAACAAAGTCAGCAGGCAGGAATGCAGGTAGTGGCAACCTTACCCAGCGCGACTTTAACTTATTGGGAGGTGGACTGGCGCAAACCCAGTCTGATTTTACTGGGAAATGAGGGTGCTGGATTGTCGGCAGAATTAGCAGCGATCGCAGACAAACAAGTAAAAATTCCTTTGAGTCCTGGGGTGGAATCTTTGAATGTGGCGATCGCAGCCGCTTTAATGTTGTACGAAGCTCGGCGGCAAATAAGTCAAGAGTTAGGAGTTAAAACTTAGAACTCATAACTCATAAATTTTCTTTAGTTTTTGTTATTTCTTCGAGATATTGTTCAATATCAGCAACTGCGTCCTCAAGAGCCGCTAAATCAATATCTGTCAAGTCTTGATCGAGTTCGACTTCACTGAGACTATTAGTATGCAGTTGTGCTTGGGGGATTTCTTCATCCTCAGTTGAACTTTCTTGTAAGATATCCTCCAATTGATCGAGAGATTCTTGAAATACTTGATCGGCGACACGGCGCTGTTGTGGCTGACTTTGCTCCATAATAGTGACTTGAAAATCCTGATTTACTAAGCTAATTTTGATTGCAGTTCCTACAAATTTAAATTTTGCACTTATAACATCATAGTTGTGTATTCTTGATCGTCAGCATTACCTGGGTAAAAAATCAATCATTTGTTTTTCATGAGAAGAATTAAGATTCATTACATAGCGAATAACAAACCATTTTTAGCTTGTAACACCTGGGTTTTGGATTTGCAAAAATTTGTCTAACATGACACTGGGAATTGGTCGTGGGCGCATTGTCTGTGCATCCACCCAAACCCATAGCGCCTCTGCCGTTACTAACAAATTATCTTGGTTTTGTTTACGAATTTCGTAGCATCGCAAGGCACGAGTCCCGCGCATTTCCTTCAACCAGGTAGTGATTTCTAGAGTATCGCCTGCCACTGCTGGGCGTAAATAGTCAATTTCTACCCGCCGCATCACAAATACGCCACCTACTTGCCGATATACATCCAAAGTTAAGCCCAGGTATTCTGAGTGTTCAATGGCTGCTTGTTCTAGATAATTTTGGTAGACAGCGTTATTTACATGCCCAAGGGCGTCCATTTCATAGTGTCGGACGCGTAGCAAAGTTTTGAACGGTAGCATAGTTTAGTTGGTAGTGCGGCGCTGTTTTTTACACTTCTCTATATTAGTTTTTCTATTTCAGTGCCTTTACTACATCTAAAGCAATTCAAACCTTGCTTGAAAAAAGCGAAGATATTTTGGCTCGTAAATCATTTTGAGTCCGCGTAAGCGATCGCGATTATAATAAACTTCTTCAACTGCCTCAGCAGTCAGATCCATGTGAGCTTGGGTGTAAACGCGGCGTGGAATAGTCAAACGTACTAATTCTAACTCTGGATAATAATTATCGCCTGTTTCTTTACTACGCCCTGCTGAAACTATACCCCGTTCCATTGCCCGAATACCTGCCTCTAAATACAGTTCTGCTGCTAGACGTTGTGCTGGAAATTGTTCTTGGGGGATTTGCGGTAAAAAGCGTTTGGCATCTAAATAAATTGCATGACCGCCAATGGGCACAACAATTGGAATACCCCAATCTAAAAGCTTTTGTCCAAGATACTCAACCTGTCCGACACGGGCACGAATATGATCATCTTTAACTGACTCTTCGATACCCCGCGCCATCGCTTCCATATCTCGCCCAGCCATACCACCGTAAGTATGTAGACCTTCATAAATTACTATTAGGTTACGTGCTTCCTCGTAAAAGTGATAGTCATTGAGAGCCAGCCAACCGCCGATATTAACTAGTGCATCCTTCTTGCCGCTCATAGTGCAGCCGTCGGTATAGGAGCAAAATTCATGTAAGATAGTGGCGATCGCCTGGTTAGAATAATCTTCCTCTCGCTGCTGGATAAAGTAAGCGTTTTCTACAGCGCGGGTGGCATCAAGAATAATGCGGATACCGTAGGTTTGGGCTAACTGATGTACCGCCCGCAGGTTAGCCATTGAAATCGCCTGTCCGCCAGCCATATTCACGGTTGCAGCGACACTGATATAGGGAATACGTTCTGCCCCAACTCGCTCGATTAGGTTTGTGAGCTTTTGCAAGTCTACATTACCCTTGAATGGATGCAGCGATTGGGCATCGTGGGCTTCATCAATAATCACATCTACAAAAGTGCCACCTGCCAATTCCTGATGCAACCTGGTTGTGGTGAAATACATATTGCCAGGGATGTAGTCACCTGGTTTAATTAGTATTTGCGAAAGGATGTTTTCCGCACCACGCCCTTGGTGAGTGGGCACAATATGACGATAGCCGTAATACTTCTGGATACTTGCTTCTAAGTTGTAAAAATTTTTGCTGCCGGCGTAAGCTTCATCACCCAGCATCATCCCTGCCCACTGATAATCACTCATGGCTGAAGTGCCACTGTCAGTAAGCAAATCAATGTAGACATCTTCAGAACGTAGTAGAAAAGTATTGTAACTGGCTTGGGCGATCGCCTGTTCGCGTTCAGCGCGAGTAGTAATTTTTAATGGCTCAACCACCTTGATTTTATATGGCTCTGCCCAAGAGCGACGGCGGCGCGGCGAAGTTTGCTTGGCATCGGTCATAGATTCATTGCTCCTTCATACAGGTAAGCCGGATATTTGCATACCATTTTGGTTGCTAATACTTGCTGTTGCCAACACCGTCATAAGTATTTTTAGCGCTCTTGAGGGACACACCACTGAGCTATTGCTTCAATTCGTGCTTGCTGGATTAATTCCAAAACTTGTGATTGATTACAACCATAGATAGATGCTAACAATTCTTCACCTTGTTTTTTTGCATCGTCGGCTGATGCTCCAAAGGTCATGATTTCTTCGTCTTGGTTGGCTGTAATTCTCTCAACTGGAATGATACAGATATATTGCGGTTCATTATGTCTTATTTGTTGCACCATTATTTACCTATCTTTTTACTGTTAATTGTGTCTATTTTCAAGTCTAGATAAATCACGAGTAAAAGCGAAACAGAGTCAATACTTAAGTAGTTCATGATTTTAAAATAGTAACTTTTATACCTAATTAATAAAACGTTAAGAATTCTCTCAAAATCACCAAATTTTTCAGTGTAAACAGTTACGTATGAGACAATCAAGTTAAGCATCAAAAATATCTTTTTGTAAATTTTTGTTCGTTTTTTAGGTTTCAGTAATGCGTTGAGACACATGCATTGGCATTCGCTGCATGAATTAATTTAAATCTCTGTAGGTTAATCTCTGGGATTCAGTAAATAAAGGCTGATACCTTTAAATATTAACTTTTATTTACTCAATACAGGCTTAATGCATTGAGTCAATGCAAGTTTAATAAAAATTGGAGGTTATAAAATGGCAATTCGGAATAACTTAGTTACCAATTTCTGGCAAAGAGTACAAAAAGATTCAGTTAGTTGGGGATCGTTAGCTCTTTGGATCAGTGCATTAGTTGTTATGTTAGTAATGCTTACCATGTTTTCTAACGCTTAATCTCAGCGAGTTTATTCTAGTTCCTGGGCAAGAGCCTGGGAACTAACATAGGGTAGACTTCCATCCCTAAAAAACTCAAATTATGAACTGCAAACTTCTGGCAACAGTCGTAGTGCTAGCTACTACTAGCTTTGTTACCCCTGTTAAATCTCAAGAACCTAGTACCGACACTCCAGCAAAATCGAATCAAGTTTTGAATGCTTGTGTTCAGAATCAAGCAGAAACTTTACCGAATCCCTTTACTGATGTGCCATCAGACCATTGGGCTTTCAAGGCGGTTATGACGGGAGCAACGCGATTTGGTGAGGTAGGATCAAAAACCAGCGATCGCTAAAAA
>NZ_CAXTNE010000094.1:0-25549 GCF_964245445.1 uncultured Nostoc sp. | reverse complement strand
ATAACAAATGCGTACGCCGAAATAACAAATGCGTACGCCGAAATAACAAATGAGTTCGCCGAAATAACAAATGGGTTCGTCGAAATAACAAATGGGTTCGCCGAAATAACAAATGGGTTCGTCGAAATAACTTTTGCCTTGGCCTAGCCCGTCGCAGGCATCGTCATGATTGCAACAATTTAGCTTTGTCACGCCAGCGTCACGCACCCTTCTCCTATCGGAGACGCTACGCGAACGGGTTCAGCAGTCGCCTGCGGAGGGAAACCCTCCCGCAGCGCTGCTTCACCGCAAATCTTTGCTGGATGGAGTTTTTCTGACTTGTGTAACCACCATCGCTTACAGCAGTTTTCTCGTGTTTGTTCCACATCTGTTGTAGGGGCGCAAGGCCTTGCGCCCCTACCGCGTGGTCTATTTACCTGAAAATAGCTGTAAAATGCAATACGGTTCGGTTAAGATCCCCCCGCCTGCGGCGACCCCCTTAAAAAGGGAGTAAAGCAAGAAAATAGCCCACCAATTTATCGGGGGGTTGGGGGATCTTCGCTCGAAAAACAAGCTAACCGAACCGTATTGGCTTAAAATGGGTGGCTCTCAATTCTCTTTTACCCCCTTTTAAGGCGATCGCCGCAGGCGGGGTTAGTATTGGGTTGCCGCGAAAACGCTTCTCCTCTACAGAATTTCAAACAATCTGCGCCCACATTTACCAACCGCATCATTTATACCAAGCTATGATAAATACCGGACTACCAAACTGGTATCAAACCAACTGGCAAATCATTCAGCAAGAAATCAAACGCATTCGTCAGTGGTTACAAACATATATAGAAAACAAACCCCAGGACGTAATATCCGATACAATCTACCCAACCAGTGCCTTAGCTCAAATCTGCTCAAAATTTAATCTCTCTGCCTTTGCACGGGATATCCTCTTGCTGTGCGTGGCTATGGAAACCGATTCCACATTTGCCAACCTTTGCGCCGAAGCCAATGGCAACAGCGATCGCAATTATCCCACCCTCAGTTTAGCCCTTACTGTTTTTCCCTCTGCCAGTTTCTCTGTCCTCTCTCCCCAAAATCCCTTGCAACGATGGCAATTAATTGAATTCGCCCCTGGCTTTTCCCTCACCCAAACGGCGATTAGAATCGACAAACGCATTCTCTGTTATCTGTTAGGGGAAGCCGCCGTTGACGAACAACTGTTAGGAATTGTCACTTTCCCCGATCCAGTTCCCCAAACCCTACCTTTGCCTCCTTCCCATGCCGGAATTTGCGATCGCGCGATCGCCACTTGGTCGCAAGCCCCGCACTATTATCCTCTTCTGCAATTATGCGGTTCCGAATCTACCACCAAATATCAAATCGTCAGCAATATTTGCGACACACTCGGCTTTAACCTCGGCATAATTTCCGCCGCCGTCCTTCCCAGTCTCCCCCAGGAACTGCATCTACTCAAGCAAAAGTGGGAAAGAGAAGCGATATTAGGAAATCGGGTATTATTACTCGACTGTGACTCCATCTCCACTGCCGATCCTGTTAAAACAACTGCGATTTCTCTATTTATTGAAAATCTCCAGACGCCGGCAATTATCAGCACTATAGAACGTCTGCCGACTCGACAACAAACTTTCGTCAGCTTTGATGTTCCTCCCCTCAGCTTCCACGAACAAAAAACCCTCTGGGAAATTCATCTTGGTACAGCAGCAAACCAACTCAACGGACAACTGAACAAGCTGGTATCCCAATTTAACCTCAGCCCAGCCACCATTAAAGCCGCCTGCCTTCAAGTCACCAGTTCTTCAGATATTTCCCCCCCAATTGATGAAGGGCTAGGGGGGATCTCCTCCCAACTTTGGGATTTTTGCCGCACTCAAGCCCGCCCTCGCCTCGATGACTTAGCCCAACGCATCAACGCCACATCTACTTGGGAAGATTTAGTGCTACCAGAACCCCAACGTCAGGTACTTTCCGATATCGCCACTCATCTGCAACAACGGTCTAAAGTTTACCAAGACTGGGGCTTTGCTGGCAAAAGCAATCGCGGTTTTGGGATTACCTCTTTGTTTCACGGCGAAAGCGGTACAGGTAAAACAATGGCAGCCGATGTATTAGCACAGCAATTTCGCCTCGACCTCTACCGCATCGACCTCAGCGCCGTTGTCAGCAAATATATAGGCGAAACCGAAAAGAATTTAGCGCGAATTTTCGATGCCGCCGAAGCCGGAGGAGTTATCTTACTTTTCGATGAAGCCGATGCCTTGTTTGGCAAGCGTTCGGAAGTTAAAGATAGTCGCGATCGGCACGCTAATGTAGAAGTAAGTTACTTGCTTCAGCGCATGGAAGCCTACGGCGGTTTAGCAATCTTGACCACTAACTTAAAAAACGCTCTTGATACCGCTTTTTTGCGCCGCATCCGCTTTATGGTAGATTTTCCCTTCCCAGCCGCACAATATCGATCGCAAATTTGGCAGCGCATTTTCCCACCGCAGACACCAATCAAAGGACTAGACTATCAAAAACTCGGACAGTTACAAGTCGCTGGAGGCAATATCCGCAACATTGCCATGAATGCCGCTTTTATCGCTGCTGATGCCGATGAACCAGTAATGATGAAACATATTCTCACAGCAACGCAACGAGATTATCTGAAGTTGCAAAGACTTCTGACAAAAGAAGAAGTCAAAGGCTGGGTATAAGTTTCACTATAGACTTCACTTCCAGCTAAATTTGTTACCTAATTACAGCTATTTTCAGGTAAATAGACCACGCGGTAGGGGCGCAAGGCCTTACGCCCCTACGAACACCTGTACGAGATTAAAGGTAGTAGAAATTAATTGGGGTTATCGGGGAACAATACAAAAATATCGATATTGATTTTCATAACCCGTGAAATATGATCGCAATAAACATCATCGTCAATCGATCCGTCTAAAAGAATACGATTATGCGTCTGCTGGTGGCTATTTTATCACCATTTGCAGCCACCAACGAGAATGTTTGTTTGGTGAGATAGTTGATGGGACAATGCAATTAAATGATTTCGGGCAAATTATCGCAGAAGAATGGGAGTGATCGCCTAATCTGCGTCAAGAGATTAAATTGGATGCCTGGATTGTCATGCCCAACCATTTTCATGGGATTGTTTTTATTGAACCTGTCGCATACCTTGGGGCAAACAATCATGACGTTGGGATCAATGACCACGCGGTAGGGGCGCAAGTAAGGGCGCAAGGCCTTGCGCCCCTACAATCCAATGGGTTGCCACAATCCGATGCATCAACCAATATGCCGAACCGAAAACCGCGATCGCTTGGCTCTTTCATTGCTGGGTTTAAAATGGCCGTGACAAAGCGAATTAATTTATTGCGAGGGACACCAAGAGTCCCGATCTGGCAACGCAATTACTACGAACATATCATTCGCAATGAGGCAGCATTATACAAAATTCGTGAATATGTGCAGACAAATCCAATATCTTGGAATACAGATCAATTACATCCCTATAATCCTTCAAAATGGTAACGTCAGTAGGGGCGCAAGGCCTTGCGCCCCTACAGTCCAATGCGCCCCTACGATAGGATGTTTTTTTAACTGGAAGTCCCTTAGCCATAGTAAATTTTGGGGAAGCAGTCTTCGTTTCAGGGTGATCGCTTTGCTCTTAACTTATGGTATCGGCTGAAATGCTGATTCATCACTTATAGCCAACCACTTTTCAAACAACCTCTTAAACAATCAAAATTAAATTCCCGGAATTTCAGATACTTTACACTTCAACTCTTCAACATTGAAGCTAGTAACTTCTTTCCATTCTTCAACTGTGAAGTTATAGCCAAGGTCTTGAGCTAGCTGAACTAATGTTTCTATATTAGGCGCTGAGTTGAGCTTTTCCCGTAAAGATACATTAGCTTGAACGGATCTAAATAGTCTGGTTACTTCTTCTTTAGCCATAATTCCTAATTTAAATGTCTAGTTATTCAGCCGTTACAAATGCACAATATTTTGCAACTATTTTGATGATATATGTAGGTGAAATTATTAGCAATTTAAAATATTGTAATTTTCATTGAATCTAGCATATACTATCCTAAAGGCTAAGGCGATCGCTCTTTAGCTGCGTAAATTAAAAATAATTTATCAAATAAATTCGACTATAGTCTAGTCGCTGAGATAAACAGTAGATGCGAAAATAAAAAAATTAAATATACATAGCTTTACATTGTTACTAAAGAAGATATAGGACTCATATTTGATTTTTGAAATATACGTAGGGCGGGTTAGCCCTCGGCATAACGCACCATCCAAAGGCTTCGGTGCCGTACTCTCGGCGATAACACAACGCCAGTCCGCTCAAGTCGGGAAACCCGCCCACACAGCTGGCTTCCCTACACATACCTAAATTTTTTCATAAATCAAATCGGATTTTTATCGTAAATTAAAGGGTTTAAGACCCCAACTATGTACGTAGCATCAGTTTCAGTCAGGGTTTAAATCCCCGTCTGAAAATGTCTAAAATGTTTGAATTTTGAATTTTGAATTGTTAAATTTCCCCTATGATCTCTAATCTTTAGCACCTAATTTATCCTCTGTGCTGACAAAAATTCCCCAAAATTTACTTAAAGCCTACTTGCTGAGGCAGAATCCGCCTGTAAGGCAGAATCGCTATAACTTGCTAGGGCGATTTTTATGGATTAAGCCGATTCTGGAAGAAATCAAACCAGAACTATTTCCCCCAGATGTTGAAGAAACTGCAATAACAGAAGCAGTCAAACCATACGAACCGCTTTACATCCAGTATGACTGCCCAACTCGCAACCCATTAAATTGCTCTTTCCCTCAACAAGCAGTGCAGGAAGATGCAAGAGCTACGTATTGCCTAAAATGCAGTTTCCCAGCCATCTTAGCAGAAAAAACTAAGCTCAAAGGCAATCGGGGAACTTACACAGTTGAAAATTTACTAGGCAGGCGGGGAATGGGGCGTTTGTACCGAGGCACTCAACTCGATGACAACCAGCTAGTGACAATTAAAGAATATCTACTGCCGCAAAAAGTTTTTAACAACGAGGAATTAATTCAGCGCAAAGCCGCTTTTATCAGCTTGGCCGGATTGAATTTAGCTGACGGCAGAATACAAGACTTTCGCTTGATCTTCCCTTGGGAAGCGATCGCCGATCCTACCAATCTAGTTGAAGAACGCTGCTACCTGATAACCAAAACCAAATTAGATACCTATCCAACTCTTAGCAATTACCTTGCTTATAAGGGTGCCATGACTCCTGCCCAAGTGCAGCATGTCCTCAACCAAGTTTTACAAACACTGGAATTTCTTCACGAACAGAAATTTTCTCTGCCTTCAGGCCAAATTCAACAAAGATTAGCCCACGGCAATCTCAATCTCCACAGCTTACTCATAGATGAAGAATCATTTTTTATCTATCTTTGCGACCTTGCTCTCTGGGAAAATCTATTTAATTCACCAAATACTCCAGTAACCAAACCAATACCAGCAGATGACTTGTCAGCATTGGGGCACGTCGCTTTCAATTTACTTATAGGCAAACTAGTAGATCCTGTTTCTGGCGAACCTCTTAACCCCAAAGATTACCCCCAGTGGTTGCCAATCAACCCTCAACTCAAAGAATTTATCCTGCGCTTGGTTGGCATGGGTATTCCTTTTGAAAGTGCCAGCGCTGCCCGCCAAGCCTTATTGAAACTGTCACTAGAAAAGCAAATTGCAATTAATTATTTGATAGTAGAAGAAGAAAAACCAGAACCAGTTAGATTTTCTCGTACTCCCTTAATTATTTTTGGTACTACTCTTAGCTTGCTCTTGTTCGGAGGACTAATTTGGTTTTTAGCCTCGAAATTATACGCTAAGGAGACAACTGAAAACGACTTTCTTGTTTGCTGTATTAAGGACGCGCCGCCGTTGCCTAATGGCAAATTTACTTATACTGGTGAAGCAGACGGAACGTGGACTTATGTACTGCAAAATCCAAATCTAATTGCCAAGGGCGAAACTTTAGAAACAGAACTGCAAAAACGTCTACAAAAATCGCAACTGCTCTATGAACCTATTGATCATACAGCCAATCTATCTGCTGCTAAGGATGCAGTTATTAAACAAGTCCGTGCAGGAAAAACTGACTTTGCCATCACTACCTTAATCGATAAGCAAAGCGATGACTTAACTTATAAAGAATTTGCTTATGATGGCTTAGTAGTGTTCGTTAACTTCAGCTATTCCAAAAGGCAAGAAAGTCTTCCTAACGCGCTGAAGGGAAAAATTACATTTGAGCAATTGCGTAAACTATATACAGGACAAATCGTAAATTGGCGAGAACTTGGAGGCCCGGATTTACCAGTTAAACTATATATCCCAACTGAAACTGAAGTATTGCAAATATTTGAGCAGCGCGTACTTAAAGACCAAGCATCTATTGAGACTTTTAGAAGTTTGTGGCAAAACAGCAATAAAGAAACTAATTCATCTAAAAATACACCAGTTTTATCAATTACTCAATTGTCTACTTTTGCTACTTTGACAAGGGTGATTAAAGATTTTGAGGATGATGGAGTTGGTGGAATTGCATTTGGGACACTCAGCAAAGTTTTTGGTCAATGTTCTGCTTATCCTCTAGCTATAGTAGACCAAGGAGAGCCTGTCCAATCTATTGTCCAAAATAACGGTTTACCAATAGATCCAACTACAGACTTGTGCAATAATAAAGGCAGCTATTATCCTAATTTACAGCTTTTTAATACAGGAAAATATCCCTTGGCATATCCAATTACTGTAGTCTATGCACGAGATAATAGACGTTCTGCCGTTGGTGCCAAGTTTGCTAATATCCTTAAGACTAGAGAAAGCCAGGAACTTCTTAGCAAAACGGGGCTGATACCGTTGCAACCTTTAGCTAAAAATTGATTTCTCCAGAAATGAAATGTGTGTTATCTATAACTCAATACGCTTGAGTTAAGGAAGATTGTAGTAGCTGTTCCCTGTTCCCTTTGTAATAACTTCGACCTTTGTCTAATATCAAAGACAAACCTATCTTTCTATACTAACAATGAGTATGGGTGTTTCTTTATGGTCAAGTATTCTTCCCAAGGTAGCGATCGCCAAGATGACCTAACTATTATATCTGAGTTAGCAAGTCAAATACTGCGCGATCCACAGTTACTGCGGCAGTTCAGCCAACGGGTTTATCAACTGATGCAGTCAGATATGCGTAACCAAAGAGAAACGGTCAAAAACTACACAAGATTGTTTTAATATTTGCATCATCTTCAGCTAACAATGCTAGCCAACACACCCAACACACCCAACAGCAAATCAGAAAAAAATGGCAATAACACCCGCGAACTTAGCTACGTTACAGCCAATCGCTTTTATGTAGAAATAGAGAGTACTATTACTGCCTGTTTTACTGAGTGTTCGGGTTTGGGTGTGGACTTGGAGTACAAAACTCAATATGAAGGTGGTGTTAACGATCAGCAAAGAGTTTTTTTAGGGCAAGCCAAATTTTCGCCCGTCACACTCAAACGGGGCATCACTAACGATCTGGTTTTTTGGTATTGGCTAGAGCAGATATTAACCCAAAAAGATCCCAGTCGCAACTATGCTAACAGCACTAAAAACCGCCGCAATGTCAATATTTTGCTCTTCAATCAAGCGGGGGAAACTATGCAGCGTTGGACACTTATTGGTGCAGTTCCTGTTGGGTGGAAAGCCCCGTCCTTAAATGTAGATAGCAGCACAGCAGCAATTGAAGAATTAACTTTAATCTATGAAGGATTAAAGGTGAGTAATCAGCAATCAAATTCTAGCGGCAGTGGTGCTTCTATTCTTAAGGACGGACGCGACGATAAGGGATATTTCACTAGTTACTAAAATATGAGAGAAGCACTCAATTATAACCCCACAAATGGTAAGCCTGAAGGAGAAACGAAACTCTTAGAACCTCTTGGTATTAAAGCTCCCTTAGTGCCAGCTAGCATACTAGGCCAAAATTGGCTGCAAACACAAATCGTGACTATAGAATTGGTTTGTGCTGAAATGCTGGGAAATATCACGATCGCCGCATCCACATTGAAATCCCAATCCTCAGAGAGGATGATCCCGGCAGTTGCACAATCTCAAGAAAGAGCAATTGAAGTCAAACTAGAGTTAGAACCGCCGCAATTACCTCAAGTTTTGCAAAATTTAGCCCTCCTCAGTCCTTTGGTTATGGAATCTGACTTTATCCAGATGCAACCTGCTACTAAAAAAAATTTAGCGCAGACTGGCCAAAAGACGGTTAAGATTGCACCGAGCGATCGCTTACCTTATTCTCCCATACCTGTTCCTAACAGTTGGCAGGAAACCAAGCCCAACTTAAAATCATCCACTTCTATCACGGCACCAGAAGCTTGGTCAAGCATTACTGACTTATTAGTTAACGTTGATAGCGCAGATATCGCAAATGAAGATCATGTCATGCCAGCAAATTCTTATTTGTTAAGTCAGCCACCAACTAAAACTATAATAACTCCTCAACAGCAAACGGAAACTTTTACTGAGCAAATTACTTCTTTACGTCGCTCTTCACAAAAACCAGACCGACGTAATTTAGAACTTTTAGCTAAAGAAGTTTATGCTTTTATTCAACAGCAATTATTAATAGAGCCAGAGTTTCACAGTCAATCCTCTTCAGGCCGACTGCCTTGGTAAAGACTTTCTTACAAATGCTGCAAAAGTTTCCTTGAGGAAAATTGTATGTCACCTTCTAGTCTGGTTAAAGCCAAACTGATCGCCTGCGATCAAGGGATCGAAGATATCGAATTTATGTTCAACCCCATCCAGCTAGATTTTGGGCAGACGATTAGTTTAAACAAAAATCCTGGAGCAAGAACTGGTAGAGGATTGCCAAAAGTGACTTTTGCCTATCCAGAGCCTTGTACACTCAACATCAGAGATATATTTTTCGATACATATGAAGATGGCACCAGCGTATTAACGTACATCAGCAAATTTCAAAAAGCCGTTGACTTTGCTCAAGCTGGAGACGGCAAGGAGAAACGCCCACCTATATATATATTTACTTGGGGAGATCAAAAGTACATACGTTGCTTTGTCACCAACATTAGCTACAGCTTAATGATGTTTCTGCCTGACGGTACACCAGTACGAGCCAAGCTAGATTTGACTTTAGAAGAAGTAGATGAATCAATTTCTCAACCTGGTATGGGTACTCCGGCAAATGTGAATCGTGGAGATAGCCGAAGATAGGGGCAGCTGTTAAAAATTAATACTAAATAAAAACTAGTCTAAGAGAAAGAAATTGTAATGGGAAATTATATTGCAGAACCAATGTTGCAGATTGATGGCAGCGATGCTTCATTGGAACTACTTGAAGATATTCTCCAAATATCTGTCGAAGAAAGCTTGCATCAACCTGGAATGTTTACTTTAGTCATTCGCAACGATTACTTTCCTGGCCGAGAAGAGGATTCAGCTTGGCGTTACCAAGACTTATTTGCAATTGGTAAATCAGTAAAAATTGGTTTTAAATCTAGCATTACACAAGCACAAGAATTTTCTGAGCAGGAGCAAAGTTACATTCTCGAAGGGGAAATCACAGCTATAGAAACTCAGTTCAATAGTGAATCCCAAGCACCCCTAATTATTCGCGGTTATGATACATCTCACCGCTTACATCGGGGGCGCTTCAATCGCTCTTTTCAGAATGCTAAAGACAGCGATATTGCCAAAAAAATTGCTGGTGAAGTGGGAATATCTATCGGCACTGTTGATGATAGTAGCGGCCCTCACGGTTTTGACGATCCTCCCGGATATATTTTTCAGAAAAATCAGACTAATATGGAATTTTTACACGAGAGGGCAGCCAGAATTGGCTTTGAGCTTTTCGTACAAGATAACAAACTGCACTTTCGCAAACCTACGGCAGGGGATACTTTAAACCTCAAGTGGTTAAAAAATATTCATAGTTTGGCAGTGCGTGTCACGAGTGCCGAACAAATAAATTCCGTCCAAGTCCGAGCTTGGGACTACAGCCAAAAGCAAGTAATTGTCTCTAATAAAAATGCGCCTCAAGTAGTTACAGAAATAGATTTTGGCAAAGGCAGTAGCACTAGTAACAGCTTTAGCGGTAAGCCGAGTTTGCCGACAATGATCATCGTCGATCGCCCGGTTTCAACTGTTGATGAAGCAGATGCGATCGCCCAAGGTGTATGTAACGAGATTGCTGGAGAATTCGTCCATGCCGATGCTAAAGGCGAAGGCAATCCTTTATTGCGGACAGGAAAAGTTGTAAAACTAGATGGAATGGGCAAATACAGCGGAAGCTATTACGTTACCCAGACCCGTCACTTATATCAAGAAGGTAGTTACACAACAGAATTTACCGTCCGAGGTTTGCGAGGAAATAATTGGTTACCTCGTGTTACCCAAAGTAATTTGCAACCAGGTCAAACTCCTTTAGTGGGCATTGTTACTAACAATAACGATCCCCAAAAATGGGGCAGAGTAAAGGTAAAGTTTCCGACTCTGACTGAAGAACATGAAAGCAATTGGGCGAGAGTCGTGGGAACAGGAGCAGCAAGCGATCGCGGCTTTGACTGTCTGCCAGAGGTGAATGACGAAGTACTGCTAGCTTTTGAGCATGGCGACATTCATCGCCCTTACGTAATTGGGGGAGTTTGGAACGGTAAGGATGCGCCACCAGAAACTGTGGAAAAATCAGTTGCTGATGGCAAAGTACGCCTCAGAACATTTAAAACTCGCTTAGGCCATAAACTGCAATTTGTGGAAGAGGATAAAGATAACAGTAAATCTGGCTGTTACATGGAGACGACAAAAGCTCATAAATTTCACATGAATGATAGTGATAAGTTTGTGGAAACTAAAACCACAGACGGTCATTATGTGCGTTTAGACGATAAAAACAAGAATATTGAAATTAAAACAAATGGTAGTCATCAAGTGCTTATGGATGACCAAGGTAAAAAGATAAAAATTCAAACGAATGGCGGTCATCAAATAACGATGGAGGATATTAGTAAAAAAATTGAAATTAAAACCACTAACGGTCAAAAAATAACTATGAGTGATACAAGCAATAGTATTAGCATAGAGGCACTTCAAACAATTAGTATAAAAGCGCCTATGGAAATTAATTTACAATCAGGCCTTAGCATTATAAAAATTGCCCCCGGTGGTATTGAGATGCAAACTCCAGCCAAAATCAGTGCTGAGGCAGGAGGAATGTTAGATTTTAAGGCTGCGGGTACTGCAAATATGAAAGCTGGAGGCGCGATGTCACTTCAGTCTGGAGCTACTCTATCAATACAGGCTGGTGCTTCTTGTAGTGTGCAATCTGGCGCAGCACTAAATTTACAAGCTGGGGCTACTGCTGCTCTGATGGCAGCTATTACTGCTAGCGTTACAGCACCTTTGATTCGACTTAATTGTTAAAAGACTTTTTACTTTTATTATGAGCTAGCAATATAGGGCATATACCTACTAATGGCTAATAGCTGAGTAACAAAATGCAATACATAATGAACGTTTAAAACTATCAATTTATAATTAGCAAAAGGAAGATTTTAATGTTACCAGTCGCACTATTAGGGGATCTGGCTAGTGGCAGTCCGATAATTGGGCCTGGAGCACCAAATGTCCTAGTTATGGGAAGACCTATAGCTTGTATGGGAGATGCTGTAGCAGGGCCAACAATTGCCACTGGTGTATTAACTATGCCTTCTTCTGTAACTGTTCTTGCTTGCGGACGTCCCGTAGCGCACATGGGGACTATGGCCGTAGGAGTGACTCCGCCAATACCAGTGCCAGTACCAATATCCTTGCCTGTGATTGCAACCGGAGTGACGGTGTTAGTTGCACCTTAATACACTAAAGAGTAGCTTTTAAAAACCAAGTGGGTTAGGACAACTTTAGATGGCATAGGTTTTCTGCTGCAAGGTTACAACCTACATCTGTCTTAACATTTTTTTCCGTTGCCATAACTCGACTTTTGGCTAATACTCTTGGCAGTTGCTCTCCAATATAGTAACGCACAGTTAGGCACTAGAGTAACCTGTATGCCAGATGCAACTAATAATCAACAATCCTACCTGGGTACAGGATGGTCATTCCCTCTACGGGTGAATGTACAGGGAAGTATCCAACTCAGTTCAGCAGAGCGAAATATTGAGGAATCTATTTGGCTGATCCTGGGCACGCAATTAGGTGAACGGGTCTATCGGCCTAACTTTGGGTCGCGTCTTTCAGAATTGACTTTCGCACCGATGAATACTCAAACTTTACTGCTGCTGCGACTCCATGTGCAGGAGGCTTTGAAAATTTGGGAGCCGCGTATTGTTGTCGATGCAGTGCGTACTGAACCCGATCCCGTTCGGGAACGAGTAGAGATTATTTTGGAATATCACCCTAAGGGAAGCCATGATGCTCGTAGTTTGGTCTATCCCTTTTATTTGTTGCCGCGAGGGGAATAATCGTGGAATTTGATTTTCTACCCAAGTTACCGAAGTCGGATTTAGACGATCGCACTTTTAAGGACTTAGTAGAAGAGTGCATTCTCCGCATTCCTCGTTACTGTCCTGAATGGACAAATTACAACCCCAGCGACCCTGGAATTTCCTTGATTGAACTGTTTGCTTGGTTAACAGACCAAATGATGCTGCGGTTCAATCAAGTTCCCAGACGCAATTATGTTGCTTTTCTGGAGTTACTAGGGATTCGCTTGCAAGCACCTGTGCCTGCAAGAACTGATGTTACTTTTTATCTCAGTGCGGCTCTGCCTGAGACTTATACGATTCCTGAGGGAACAGAAATAGCAACACTGCGGACAGAAACCGAAGAAGCGATCGTCTTTAGCACTGATCGCCAGTTAGAAATTGGCAATCCCAGCATTCGTCATTTTCTCACGGCACAGATCGCAGAGGATTTTCCGCAAATATTGCGCGATCGCTTTACTGGATTGTGGACGCTCAGTTCTGATGGCCAGTGGAGCGGCAGAGAGCTAGCATTCTTTAACGAACAACCCCATACTGGCAATTGCTTTTATCTAGTGTTCGATCCAGGACAGCCTATTGACGGCAATGTAATCGCAGTTAATTTTAAGGGAGAAGCCGCCACATCTACTGGCATCAATCCAGAAGCACCGCCGCGTCGCTGGGAAGCTTGGAATGGCAGTTCTTGGGAACCAGTTTTACTGCGAGAAACAGACGATCGCACTAAAGGTTTCAGTTTCAGCGAAATAGCTCGTGCTGGTGGCAATCCGCTACAAGGTGCAGATATCGTGCTACATATGCCCCAGTTTTGGCCGGTGACCCAGTTTTTAACTTATCAGGGTCGCTGGCTGCGCTGCATTTATGCTGATCGATTATTCAATCAACCAGGCTATATTAGCTCTCCCCGAATTGTCGGTCTTTCTGTGCGCTCTATTGGCGGCAGTATCGTAGCCAGCCAAAGCGAATTAATTGCCAATGAGCCGCTGGGAGAAAGCAATGGCAAACCTGGGCAAACATTTCAGTTAATGGGTTTTCCGGTTCTAGAGCGACGAGAAACAGAATATATCCTAGTTACTCCGCCTGGGGAACTGCCCCAAAGATGGCACGAGGTAATGGATTTTGCTAATTCAGGCCCTCAAGATCACCATTACATCATTGACTCGCGCACCGGAATCGTGCAGTTTGGCCCATTGATTCGTGAGCCGAGTCAAATTCAGCAGCAGACGTTATTGCGTGCCAGATTCCAAATGACAGAACCAGCTATAAGAGAACGCCTGTTCAACTCAGGAATCGGAGAGGAAATAGTTAACTCTTTAGAGCGGCAATATGGGGCTGTACCGCCAAGAAGCTCCTCGATTAGTATGGTTGCCTATCGTGTTGGCGGCGGTGTGAAAGGAAATGTCCAAATTGGCTCGATCAGAGTTTTGAAAAATTCTGTGCCTTACGTTGCCAGGGTCGTCAACTACAAACCCGGACGCAACGGGAAGAATGCTGAATCTTTAGAAGAAGCAGCAATCCGAGTGCCAGCAATGCTTCGCACTCGCGATCGCGCTGTTACTCCTGAAGATTTTGAAGCTTTAGCCATCAAAGCATCTAGCGGCGCTATTGCCCGTGCCCGCTGCTTGCCTGCCAAAACTAGCAGCGAAGCTGGTATAGTGCGCCTGCTGCTATTACCGCAAGCGAATACAGATGGAATTGCTCGGACTCAAGGTATGGAGCCAGAACAATTTGTCCTCAGCCCCCAACTGACCGAGCAAATTTTTGCCTATCTCAATGAGCGGCGACTATTGGGGGTGCAGGTACGCTTGCAAGCACCAGAGTATGTGGGAGTAGCAGTGCAAACTGAAGTAGCGCTAGAGCCAGAATATAGTAATTCTCGCGCCCAACAAGAAATCCTTTCAAAATTGCAAGTTGCCCTTTACCGCTTTCTCAATCCCCTGACTGGGGGGCCAGAAGGCAAAGGCTGGCCATTCGGTCGGCCCGTTTATCCTTCAGATATTGTGACTTTGTTCCAGCAATTTTCTGCGGTTCGCTACTTGGGCGTAGTGCAGTTGTTCGAGTTACGCAAACAAGGTACAAACTGGGTGCGATCGCTGCCACAAAATCCAGTCATCGATCCTGGCCCATTGGGTTTAGTTTGCTCGTGGCAGAACGCCCAACTCCGCTCCGGTCACATTATTAACTTGATTTAACCTGAAATCTAACACCTAACGCCTAACACCTGAAAATGTCCCAAGCCCGCTCTAGTTCTTCCTTATATCTGCAACTTACTCCCATGCAGATCCCCGAAACAGCTATATCAGCGGGGATAGGAGGAGCCGAGCTCCTGAGGCGCGTTGGCGCAGCCTCTTTGCAGGAGAATCGCAAAGCGTCTCTGCTTCCGGAGCATACCCCTGCCAGTAACTCCTTGGTTTTATACCCTGGAGAACCCAGTGAAATGGTAGTAAAAATTAAAAATTTGGGAACTCGGCTGTTGGAATTGCACCTAGAAAGTCAGGGGAATTTTCCAGCTTTTTGGTGTCGCACCCATATGGAAGGGCAGATAATTGCGCCCGGTCAGGAGATTTATGCATTGCTATACTTTCGGGTGCCAGAAAATTTCTTTGAGTCAGATCGGTCTTTAGCTGCTGACGAGTCTTTAGTTCTGGATTATCGTAGCCGCATTGATGTCAGCTATACAGAGATAAATAGCGGTCAGCAAGGGTTAGAAACTGCAAGCTTTAGCTTACATGTGCGACCGCGCAGCTTATATCTCGATTTCTTACCAAGCATCTACCGCGAAGCAGATTTTATCGGTCGCTTTCTGCACATTTTTGAGCAGGCATTTGAACCGACAGTGGAGATTCTAGATAGCTTATCGGCTTATCTAGATCCGTTGACTGCACCAGTTGCATTGCTACCGTTTCTGGCTTATTGGGTAGGTTGGCCGATAGACTCTCGCTGGAGCGTTATGCGCCAGCGTTATCTGATTGGTCAAGCTTTAGAGCTTTACCGTTGGCGGGGTACACGTCGCGGTTTGCGGTTATACCTGCATCTCTATACAGACTTGCCCTTAGATGAGCATCTGCCTGAAGACCAAAAGCATATCAGTATTGAGGAAATCTTTAGTGAAGGCTTTGTTTTAGGAGGAACGCGCCTTGGAGAAGACTCGCTGCTGGGGGGTGGGCGTCCCTATCACTTCATTGTCCACCTGCGTCTCGATCCAGGTAAGCAGGTAGATCCGAATTTGGTGCGAGAGGTGATTGAACGAGAAAAGCCAGCTTTTTGCACATACGACCTCTTCATTGAACAAAGCAATCAGCAGTTGCGTACAGACTAAATTAGGACTTACGGAAAAACTCTCTCAAACCCTCTTTTCTCTCTGTCGCGCCAGTTGCTTCAAGTCTCTTAACCCGCCCAACGCACTGGTTTCTCTGCGCCTAGAGCGGTTCGTTCTTAAATGACCTTTGCATAAGTCCTATAAATTCTTAAATCTCAAATCCAAAATCCAACATCCAAAATCAAATGACCGAACAATTTCCATTACCGCCGACTAAGATTCTCGAACGCTTGCTGGTTACTGACGGACTGCTGATGAACGCTGATCGCTGGCGAATAGCTCATGAATACCACCGTCAGCGACAAAATATTCACTATCAATCTCTCAATCAACCAGGAATTGTTTCTGGGTTGGGGGTGCTATTGATATCTGCTCCTGCAGAAGTTCCGGCAAATTACCGCGATCGCCGTTGGGTACAAATTCAACCCGGTATTGCTATTGATATAGTTGGCAACCCAATTATTGTGCCGCAGCCAGAAACTTATCGCATTGCCACCCAAGCACAGCAAGAAGAATCACTGACTGTATATTTAGTCCTCAGTTACGTAGACCCAGAAAGGTTGCGCCGGAAAGCAACCTCTGACATTCTCCAAGAAACTTTTCGTATTGACGAGAAACTCACCCCCCCAGGAGAAACAGAAGTAGAATTGTGCCGGATTTTGCTCTCACCCGGAAAAGTAGAATTGGAAAATCCCGCAGATGTGTTTTTCCCTGGCCCTAACCAGCTAGACTTGCGCTATCGCCACCAGGTGCGATCGCGACCCCAAGCAACTGTGCGTGTTGCCCAAATCGCCAATAGTGCAGCAACAGAGCGCAGTGCTAATAATCTCTCTTATTTACTCCAATCTGTTTTTGCTCTTTATCCAGCGTTGAATGCTCAACAAATGGAGCCAATCAACTTGAAAATTAAAGATATTAATTCTCAAATTCAAGCTTGCGATTTACTATTTCTTGCAACTGGCGAAGCATTTTCTTTAAACCAGATAGAGTTTGCAGTCCTTAAAAATTATTTAGATTCAGGAGGCGTTTTATTAATAGATACTCCAAACAATGCAGATTCCACAATTGGCAGCATCTTAAGCTTGGCAGAACAGTTAGGAACTCCTTTACAAGACATAAAAAAGATGAAACTCAATCATCCTTTGCGGACAGAACCTTTTTTATTTGCTGCCTTACCGAGTGTGAATCAAGAACAGATTCATCTAGGATACGGTGGCGGCATCATTTTAGTAGCAGGCAACCTTTCAGCCGCATGGGGATTAAATGATGCGTTTTTATTATCGCGAGAAACTATCCGCACTGCTCAAGAGATGGGAATCAATATTTTACATTTCAGTTGGAAACGACGACAGATAATGCAGTTACTGAATGCTGGCAATAAAATTGCCGTATCCAGTTTGCAACCTCGGACAAATAAGAGTGTATTTGATA
Source organism: uncultured Nostoc sp. (assembly GCF_964245445.1). Taxonomy (GTDB): domain Bacteria; phylum Cyanobacteriota; class Cyanobacteriia; order Cyanobacteriales; family Nostocaceae; genus Nostoc. Next base: position 8,277 of record NZ_CAXTNE010000094.1, on the reverse strand, counting down.
AATAGAATATTTAATAAGGCTAGTTTAAAATATATTACAATGTTGCCAAAGCAAGCTATTAGTTAAATATTCAACAATTAATCCCAAACATATGTATATATTAGAATTTTTGCCAAAAAAAACTTTCTTTTTGTTCGTCGATGTGAGCAAATGACGCAGAGACAAATTAAGATTTTATCGATTTATGCAAGAAGTTTATGAGAAATTTATCCAAGAAAGAAAGTTAATTATCTTGAGTTACAGGCGCGTTGGATATCTTGATAATGGCAAATAGTATCAGTACAACAATTTCAGAACAGGTTATTAAATTTAAGCCAGGTGGAGCGCCTGCCTCTTTTAACATAGCTGTGACAAATGACAGCGATCGCTTCGCTGCATTTCAATTGGAGATTATTGCTGCTGGTGCTGAGGTAATTCCCGGTTTTCGTTGGTACAGTCTTTCGCCAGAAGTAAGTGCCAAAAAACCACCAGGCGATAGCACGCGATTTACCACTATGATCACGCATAGTCCAGTTCCAGGGTTTGCTGGCATCATGAACCTAACCGTGCGGATTTTCTCATTGGAACTGGGAGAAGAAACAAGAGAAGTAGTGCGTCTGGTTGTAGAACAAAGCAAAGGACTTACACCTGTAAAATTGACTCTGCCTGTAACACAATTCCAGGTTTATCCTAGCGATTTACTAGAAATTCCTGTCAGTGTCTACAATCCAAGTCAACTAACTGTTAATGTCGTTCTCAGTTTTTTGGGTGTAGATATGAAATGGTTGGTTGACGGTAGCGAAAGACGCTTGCAAATTTCACCCGGAGGTAAAGCAGAGACAACTTTCTTATGCCAACTGCCAATTCCTAGCCAAGTTCCCAGTCAGGCATATCCCTTCACTATTGAAGCTAACCTAATTGACGGCCCTTTATCTAGTGCAACTGGAATCATCAGAGTTCTGCCTAAAGGGTTTGTACAGTTTAGCTGCATACCTGAAGAACAGCAAATGCCGCCATCAGCCTCAGCGTGGTGGGTACTTAAGTGGAAGTGCCACTCTGCCATCTACATACTCAAATTTGACAATGCCAGCAATTTAAAACCGGATATGACGGTGCAGGTACAACCAGAAGCCGGACAGAGCAAAAGCACTTGGGAGCTTATCCCAGAGAAAGCCGAGATATCTCCTGGCGAAACAACCGAGTTGCAGCTAGTGATAAACAAGCGCAGGCACTGGTGGGGGGGAAGCAAGAAATTGCAGTTTGAGGTCAAGGCAAGTGAGTCAGCAACAGACATAGATATCCGCAACGATACCCAATTCCTAAAATTGAATGTCCTGCCTGTTTTGCCGATTTGGATGCAATTATTGATAGGTGCAGGCTTGCTCACACTAGCTTGGTTTTATTCCCCACTAAATCCTGACAACACGCTTTTTGGACATGACGATGCCGTAAATTCTGTTCAATTCAACGGACTGGGGGACAAAGCATTGAGCGCGTCGAATGACCAATATATTCTCAAGTGGAACGTTAGCGGTTTTCTAGATTTAATGACATCACCTTATGGAAGCGACGTAGCAAACTTAGATAAAGCAGTACACGTCATTCGCTATCGACCAGTGGACAATAATTTAGTAGCAGCAGGTTTAGAAAATGGCGAGATCCGACTGTGGAATCTAGCAGCAGATAGCAAGCAAGCCCTAGATTCGCTCAAGTTTCGCAAAGACGATCGCGTATTTACTCTAGAGTTTACTAAAGACTCACGCTTTTTGTTTAGTGGTCACGGCAGCGGTTTAGTTTTGCAGTGGGATGTCCAAAGCGACCTAGAAAACAACGTCAGTTTTAATAACTTGCCTTTTAAACAAAAAAAATTCGATTTCGCGGTCTCTGCTTTGGCTCTAGCCGGAAAAGCAAATAAAAATCTCATGATTGGCGGTCGCTTCAACCAATTGTGGATGTGGAATTTTGCAGATGATAAAGTTCGTTCCTTGCCATATCAAAAAGGCGGCAAAGACGACTACATTCAAAGTTTAACAGTTGCCGCTTACAAGCCATATTTAATGGCAACAGCCGATACTCAGGGATATATTACCCTGTGGAATCTGGATAAATGCTTGAGCAAACATGTTAAATGTACCATTGTTGATCGCTGGGCTAACGGTCATGGCAACAAGCCAGTCCGTTCTGTGGCTCTGAATAGAAATGGTTGCTACTTAGCTAGTGGGGGAGACGACGGGCGGGTAATGCTCTGGCCTTTGAGTATTGACGGCAAGCGCGATGCCCGATTTGCCAACGGTCAACAACTGGCCAGGTCTGAGAAACGAATCAACAGCGTCGATCTCAAGATACAAGGCAAAGATGTCTTTGTAATCAGTGGTGGTGACGATAAACGAGTGAGGATTAATACTACTCCACAAAGCGATACGGGCTGTAAGTAAGATTATGAGCGTCACAGTCAAAGGAAGGTAAAAATGACGACGGCAGAGCGCCAAAACAATCAACAAGTCAGCGGCCTAGAGATAGCTGATATTCTGGCGCTGCCTGATTCTGAGCGGCAGATTGTGCTATGGATGCTGCAAACAGCAGAAGCAGTCAGCTTGTCTGAAGTGGCAGCTTATATCGGTGAAGATCAGGAAGTTACCTTCACCATGCTTGACTATTTAGTACAGCGCAGTTTTCTTCAGTTGTTGTTAGGGGAAAGCGAGCCAAGCTACAAAATTCACTTTCACCACGAAACTTCCAGCGAAGACGTTACTGCTCAACTATCTCCAGGTTTGCCTTTAGCGCTGATAGTCAATCCTTCTGGCGCTCAAACAGTTGTCGCTGGCTCTAAGTTTGAACTCTGCGTCACTGTTATCAACAAAGGTAATCAAAGCGCCTTAATTGACCTCTTTCTCGATGAAAGCTCTCATACCGTGCGCCAATGGTGTGCTGAACCTAACAAGCGGGTAGCTTTAGACTCGAACAGTAGCAGCGAACTAATCTTCGAGTTTCAGGTGCCTGTGCAAACGTTATTAGGTATATACAATTACACTCTTGTAGTCGATGCGCCACAGCACTACCCAGAAGATACTCCTATACCGCACTCGCAGCGACTGCAAGTTTTGCCCCCAGTTGAAAGTGCCGTTCTAGTTAGTGATCCCACCTTTACGCTGCAACCAGTCACGACTTCTCAGACACCTGCTGCTCTGCGATCGGGAGAATCATTTTCTGTAAATGTCAGCGTTTATAACCGCTCCGACCGGGTAGACCGTTTTCGTATCACTTGTCCAGACATACCAGAAAGTTGGTATAAGCTCATATATCCCCAAGGATTGGAACAAATCGGGATGATGATAGCCCCGGATGCCTTAGACCTCAATCCAGGCGCTAGGGGCGATATCCTATTGCTGCTTACTCCCCCATTTGATGCTGTAGCTGGAACTTATTTTCCGACCGTCCGGTTGTATTCTACCAACAATCCAAATTTGGTGCTGCTGGATGTTGTGTATTTGCAAGTTCTTCCGGTTTATCTGATAAATGCAGAATTCTTGATTTTAAGAAGCAGGGTGAGAAATCAGGAAGGCATATTTCAGCTAAAGTTGACCAATGCTGGCAACACAACGCGGGAAGTTTTAATCCGCACGCAAACTGCTGATGAAAAGGAGCTTTGCATTTACACTGTAGAGCCAAGTTGTGTGCGCTTATTGCCAAAAAGTTCAACTAATATTGATTTACGGGTCAAACCTAATAAATGGTGGCGCAGACCTGTCTATGGAGCGCCGGAGCTAATCGAGTTCCGAGTTGAACTTGAAGATACCGAGCAGTTGCCGCTGCCTAATTATATTCCTCAAGGAACTTTAATTTGGGAGCCGCGCCCTTGGTGGCAGTTCCTGCCTTTATTTATAGCAGGAGTCGGAACTCTAGTAGCGATCGCTTTCTTGATCTGGTGGACATTTTTTAAACCGCCTGCTCAACCCAAAATTGTGGAATTTGCTTCTGCAAACAATTTATATCAAGAAGTTAATAATGACTTCATTCGCCTAAATTGGCAAATCCGCAATCCGCAGCAAATTCATCTATTGACTATAACGGGTCAGTCAGCTGACGGTACTGCTTCTGTAGCGCCGATAGTTTACGACTTTAAGCAAGGTCTACCTGATGAACTCAAAGAATCTTGCAGTTTTCGCTCGGTGCTAATTTGTCAGAATGTGCGTACAGATGCAAGTCTTGCAGGCGAATATATTTTTGCTCTCAAAGTTTTTTCTAAAAAGAACAAAGAAACAGCAGCGGATTCACTGAAGACCAATCCCATAAAAATTGCCCCATTACCCATACCAAAAATTATTGAATTTAGTTCTGATAAACCGATATATGAAGAAGCGATATTAAATCCAAGACCTATTGTTAAAGCAGCGAAAAGCAAACGAAATCCGTTTATAAATATAAATAATAGTATTTTATTGAATTGGAAAATTAGTAATCCAGAACAGGTTAACCAACTAAATATTATTGTTAAAGCAGCTGATGGGACTAGGATTCCAGTTAAATTATATGACTTTAGCCAAGGAGTTGACCGTAACCTTAAGCAATTATGCCAAATAGGAGATACGTTAATCTGTAAAAATGTTCCTACAGGAATTAAACAAGGAGGAAACTATACATTTGAATTGATAGTTTTCTCGCAAAAAGGGCAAGAAAAACCTTTAAATTTGAAAAGAATAGATAATATTCAGATTAAACCTCAACCACCTCAGATTGTGGAATTTAAGGTTAATGGTAAAAATGCTCCAGCAAAATATTTAATCCCAATTGGTGGTGTAAATGTAGCGAAAAATATGAATATATCTTGGAAGGTAGAAGGTGGAAAAGACGTGAAAGTAGAGCTACTGCCTGCACCTGGAAGTGTGCCTTTATCGGGTAGCGCATCTTATCCCCTTGGTGACAAGGCGGGTAGTTTCACGATGACACTGCAAGTCAAAAGTTCATCTGGCGAACCAATTACTAGAGCCGTAACAATCGAAACTTTCGCTTTGCCGATTCTTGCGCCACCAACAATTAAAACTTTTGCTTTGCCGCAATCGCTGAAACAGCCAACTTTGCCGATTTCCACGCCACCAAGCACGGCAAGTGCAGTGCCGCCAACACCCCCAGGAGGAAAAGCCGGGGCATCAGATGCAAACTCAAGTTCGCAGCCAGCGCCTAATTCTGGCGCAGCATCGCCTCCTGCTATCGGTTCGCCTACACCTTCGGAACCAGATTTGCTTTCTCCCTCTGAATTACCGCCTAAATTTGATTAATAAAATTATAAAAAATTCTAACTTTTGGCTAGATAATGAAAAATATATTGAAATTGATTATTACTATAACTAAAGAAAAGACCAAAGGTAAGGCTTTTTTATTTTGGCTTTTGTCTGTTTTAGCTGTTAATTTTTGTCACAATGAATCGGTATTAGCTCAAGAGGAGTTAAAAGACTTTGGTTACTGGGCAAGTTTGTGCGATTTGCTTGGCAGTGAAAACAAATATACCGATGCGATCGCAGCTTGCGATCACGCTCTCGGATTGAATCCAAAAAATCCGAAAATTTGGACGGCGCGGATTGAACCACTACTGAATTTAGGCAAGTACCCAGAGGCAATTGTTTCTGCCAATACGGCGATTAATTTCAAAGCTGATTATTCCTTAGCTTGGGTTTACCGTTGCCAAGCTTATTTTGGATTGGGTAAATATGAAGAAGCGATCGCAGCTTGCGATCGCGCCCTGCAAGGAGATGGCAATTGGGGCAAAGAAACAGCAGCATTAGGTTGGTATCTCAAGGGCGCAGCTTTAGAAAAATCGGGCAAACTTGAAGATGCGATCGCGGCTTATGATCACGCCCTGGTTGTTAACCCCGATTTTTCTTTAGCCATGACTAGCCGTTGCCAAGCTTTCTCGAAATTAGGTAAATACAAACTAGCGATCGCAGCTTGCGAATTGGCGCTAAAAATTGACAACAATTGGGGCAAAACCACACCAGCATTGGCTTGGTACAACAAAGGATTGAATCTACGAAAGTTAGGTAAGTATGAAGCCGCCCTCGCTTCATACAACCAAGCGATCGCCATTAAAATTGACGATGCCCCTACCTGGGCAGAAGATGGTTATGTGCTGGGGATTTTAGGAAAGTACGAACAAGCACTTTCATCTTATGAGTGGGCATTAAAAATTAAACCGGATTACTCTCTCGCTTTAGCCAATCAGTGTACAGCCTTAAATCGGGTCGGCAATTATAAAGATGCCCTCGCTGCCTGTGATAAAGCGCTGCTTGGCGATGGCAACTGGGGGGATTTCACCCCGGCTATTGCCTGGAACCAGAGAGGGAATGCGCTAATTGGCAATGGCAAATATGAAGAAGCCCTAGCTGCGATTGAACGAGCAATCGGCTTAAAAACTGATTATGCCGAAGCTTGGAACAATCGCAGCGTCGCCCATTGGTATTTGGGTAGATTTCAAGATGCCCTGGCTTCTAGCGATCGCGCTATAAAATTAAATCCTAACTACTCTCAGGGTTGGTTCAATAGAGCCAGAATCCTCAGAACTTTAAAACAGTATCCATTGGCCTTAGCAGCTTACGATCGGGCGCTAGCAGGGGATGCGAAGTCAGGCGATAACCTTACTCTAGCAGATATCTGGGCAAACCGCAGCGTCGTACTCTGGTATTTAGGACGACAACCTGAAGCCCTGGCTTCTAGTGATCGTGCTGTTAGTATCAGTCCGGATCTATTTCAGGCATGGTATAATCGAGGTGTAATTTTATCAGAGTTGAAGCGCTATCAAGAAGCGCTGACAGCTTATGACCGAGCGAATGCTATCAAAGAAAACGATCCTAGTGTCTTGGTAGGTAAAGGCATAGCCTTAATGAAATTAAACAATGCCGTTGATGCGATCACTAGTTTTGATGCTGCTTTAAAAATTGACAGTAACAATGTTGTCGCGCAGCAAAACAAAGAGTTTGTCCTACACAAGTTAGAACAAAAAAAGATACCAACATCGCCAAATACCCAAATAAAAAAACCTTAGTGATGACGTAGTAGGGATTGAGGCAAAACGGAACCCAACATTTTTTAGCGGGGATTGTGGGGTTGAACCTAGTGTTACCTAAGGACAGGTAAGGGTTGAGTCGATGGGGGATAGTCGGGTAAGATTTGAGTGTCACCACTTTCCCCTCCCCTAAGAACCGTGCATAAGACTTTCGCACTTACACGGCTCAAGCCTTACTTCAAGCGAGTTGACTTGGTTTTAGAATGTTCCTGCTTGTGACACGCATGGTGCAAGTGCTGTAGGTTTTCAATGTCGTCTCGTCCACCTTGAGCAACGGGAACTATGTGATGGGTGTTTAATTCCTCTCCATTGAATAAAGGTTCACCACAGATAGGACATTTCCAATTTTGGGTTTGAGCGATTTTATAATTGTGAGAGTTTTTCTCCCAATAGCTTGAGGGGGCGACAAGACTCGTTAAAGTACCACAGGTAAAGGATTTGAAGTAAAAGACCCTCTCAAAAAAATGAAACTTATTGATCAAAACTGTGCAGTTATTAAGCACCTATCTAGAAGGTACAGTTTGATGGTAAAAAAGAACGGTCTGGCAAATTGAACAAGACCGTCAGTATAATTTACAAGAAGCGAGAGTGCGATCGCCTGAGCCATCGCCAAACTTAACCCAAGCACTAGAACAGTTTGTCAAAGCCGTTGAACAAACTTCAGGCGATCGCGCTTAAATCTTGTATCAATCTCTGTGACTTTTGCTGTATAGGGTTTATAGCCATAGGCTGCACTTGGTCGCACGAACCTTCGATCTACGCCTAATAGCCTGATTACACTTATGAGCCATTACGTGTAATCAGACTCTCAAACTCTTCTGGCTTCATTCATGTCTTTGACGCGCGAGCCATACAAAGCAGAAAAAGCCCCGACCGAGCAGAGTCGTTGCGCGGTCGTAGCTCATAATTTTTCTTAGCGTACAAAAAACCTTTTCTGGCACGGTGATGCCGTCAGCGCCGATAAAATTCTCAGAGATACCTGTGTGCGGCTGGGCATTGAGGGCGTTAGTACCCACAGCTTTCGGAGAACTGCGTTAACCCGGATGAGCGATGCCGGGATACCGTTGCGCCACATTCAGGAGATATCGGAGCATCGGACTTTGGCCGCTTTGGAGCGTTATCTGGGGGTAACTGAGAAGCAGAAGCAGAACGCTATCTCTGCCTTGGATTTTTAAACAAGAGCTATTTGAGAACTATTCAAGAAATCTCTGGCCACAGCGACCTGTGGACGTTGCAGCGTT
>NZ_CAXTNE010000093.1:22120-25615 GCF_964245445.1 uncultured Nostoc sp. | reverse complement strand
ACTTCTGACTCAGTACGGGTAAACCCCCGCTACCGCTAACAGCACTTAGCACTCAGCATTCAGCACTCAGCACTCATTCAAGGGAACGCGATGAACATTTCTGAGCTATTTATCCGGCGTCCAATCATGACAACCCTAGTTATGGTTGGCATTTTAATATTTGGGCTGATCGGTTACCAACAGCTACCCGTTAGCGACCTGCCCAATGTGGATTATCCGACACTTCAGGTAACAGCTAACCTGCCCGGAGCCAGTCCAGAAACGATGGCTGCCTCAGTCGCAACTCCTTTAGAGCAGCAGTTTTCTAGCATCGCGGGAGTGAGTTCGATGAACTCTACCAGCTCTTTAGGTAGTGCACAGATTACGCTGCAATTTGACCTAAATCGGGATATAGACGGGGCAGCCCAAGATGTGCAATCTGCTATTTCTAAGGCAGCGAGGCAGCTGCCCACGAATATGCCTAATCCACCATCTTACCGAAAGGTAAATCCGGCGGATCAGCCAGTTCTCTATATATCCCTCAATTCGTCTATTCTGCCCCTTTCAACTGTAGACAAGTATGCTGAGACATTACTGGCACAACGTCTATCAATGGTGGATGGGGTGGCGCAAGTGCAGGTGTTTGGCTCCCAAAAGTACGCGGTACGGATTCAACTTGACCCGGAATCGCTGAGTGTAAAGGGGATAGGAATTGATGAAGTAGCTGATGCGATTGCTAACGGAAATGTCAATTTACCTACTGGCACACTTTACGGTCAACAGCAGAATTCTACCATCCAAGCAAACGGTCAACTCAACGATGCCGCCAGCTATCGTTCCCTAAATGTGGCCTATCAAAACGGCGCACCAGTGCAGCTAGGTGAACTGGGTCAAGTCTTAGACAGCGTGGAAAATGATAAGATTGCGAGTTGGTATTTTCCTGTCAAGAAGAAGAGTCGGGGAGCAGAGGAGAAGTCCTCAATCCAAAATCCAAAATCTAAAATCCAAAATTCTGGCGTGCGGGCGATCGTTTTGGCAATTCAGCGCCAACCGGGAACTAATACCGTTCAAGTAGTGGATGCAATTAAGAAACTGCTACCCACCTTTAGGACACAGATTCCGGCGGCTGTGAACATGGATATTCTCTACGATCGCTCTCAGTCAATTCGGGAGTCGGTAGATGATGTACAATTCACGCTGTTACTCACCATCGCCCTGGTGGTGCTAGTAATCTTTCTATTTCTTCGCAATATTTCTGCTACAGTCATACCTAGTTTGGCAGTACCGCTTTCAATAGTAGCGACCTTTGGGGTCATGGTGCTACTGGGCTTCTCCCTCGATAATCTATCACTGATGGCGTTAACTCTTTCAGTAGGTTTCGTGGTAGATGATGCCGTAGTCATGCTGGAGAATATTGTTCGCCACATGGAAATGGGCGAAAGCCGCATGGAAGCAGCCCTAAATGGTTCTAAAGAGATTGGTTTCACAATTTTATCAATGACCATCTCTCTGGTAGCAGTATTTATCCCTATACTTTTCATGGAAGGCATTCTGGGGAGATTATTCCGCGAGTTTGCCGTTACTATCAGCGTTGCAATCTTGGTTTCTGGCGTAATTTCCCTCAGCTTAACGCCAATGCTGTGTTCGAGATTCTTGAGTCCACCTCATCATGAGCAAGAGAGTGAGGGAGATAAGAGAGCAGGGGGAGCAGGGGGAGATGAGGGAGAAATTTTTAATTCCCAATCCAAAAGCCGAAGTCCAAAATCCAAAATCCAAAACTTTAACCGTCGTCTCTACAACTTTTCGGAAAACATCTTTAATGTGATATTGGGCGGATACGATTGGAGTTTGAAGAAATCACTCAAGTATCACCGTACAACGATGGTGATTTCGGGAGCGATTCTTTTAGCGACAGTGTATCTATTTATAGTTGTGCCGAAAGGGTTTGTCCCCAACGCAGATGTTGGACAAATTACTGCAACTACTCAGGCATCAGAGGATATATCCTTTGATGAAATGGTAAAACATCAACAGGCTGTAGCTGCGATCGCTTACCGCGATCCGAATGTCGATTCCATCAACTCCAGCGTCGGCGCTGGTGGGCCAAATGCTTCCGCCAACGCTGGCAGAATTTTAATCGAACTCAAGCCCCGTTCTCAACGCCATCTCAGTGCTGATCAAGTTGTGCAAAAACTCCGACCGAAGTTGTCAGTTGTGCCTGGAATTAAGGTATTCTTACAAAATCCCCCAGCTATTAATGTGGGTGGACAACAAACGAAAGCGCAGTATCAATTTACTCTGCAAACTCCCAATATTCAGGAACTTTACCAGTACGCTCCAGCTTTAGAAGAAAAACTGCGATCGCTCTCAGATATACAAGATGTCAACAGCGATTTGCAAATCAAAAATCCGCAAGTAAAAGTAGACATCAATCGCGATCAAGCTTCAGCTTTAGGTTTGACAGCTAATCAAATTGAAACTGCTCTGAGTAATGCCTATGGCACTCGCCAAGTTTCCACCATCTACGCCTCCGATAGCCAGTACCAAGTAATTATGGGCGTGGAACCAAAATATCAGCAAAATTCCAACGCCCTGGATTTACTCTCAGTTCGCACCCCCAGTGGACAACTTGTACCTCTCAACGCTGTAGCAACCTTGAGCAAAGATGTGGGGCCGCTGACTATCAATCACCAGGGGCAACTTGCATCTGTTACCTTCTCCTTTAACCTAAAGCCAGGAGTACCACTCGGTAACGTCACTGGGAAAATTGAGGAACTCGCCCGTCAAACACTGCCACCTACTATTAGTACAGGCTTCCAAGGTTCAGCGCAAGCATTCCAGTCATCGATTCAGGGCTTAGGACTGCTACTACTGGTTGCCATCTTCGTGATTTATATCGTGTTGGGGATTCTCTACGAAAACTTCATTCACCCGTTAACAATCCTTTCTAGCTTACCCTCTGCTGGATTTGGGGCACTGCTGACACTGTTGCTGTTTCAAGTTGACTTGAATATTTACGCCTTCGTAGGTATTATCCTGCTGGTTGGCATTGTCAAGAAAAACGGGATCATGATGGTTGACTTTGCAATTATTGCCCGTCAAAATGGCAAAACCCCTTATGATGCTATCTATGAAGCCTGCTTAGTGAGATTCCGTCCAATTATGATGACGACAATGGCAGCACTTATGGGTACGCTACCAATTGCCCTCGGCTTGGGAGCTGGAGCAGATACACGCCGCCCCCTTGGTTTAGCAGTAGTTGGGGGGTTAGTATTCTCCCAATTTCTCACACTTTATTTGACGCCTGTTTTCTATACTTACATGGAGTCTTGGCAAACAAAGCTCAAAAAACGCAATTGGCGCAAACAGCCAATTTGAAACTCCCCTGGCTGAACATTGGAACCTGTGTTTGCGTAGGCGTAGCCCGTCGTAGACATCGCTTTTACGAATACCTCCAGCTATCTAATACTCGTAGCTATCCTCAAGGCGGAAGTTGCTACAGACTGCGCGAAACAC
>NZ_CAXTNE010000093.1:0-22020 GCF_964245445.1 uncultured Nostoc sp. | reverse complement strand
TGCTACAGACTGCGCGAAACACTGAAACGTGATGCCAGAAGTTAATTTTTAATCAGTAACTCTTGACTCCCTTAATTTTAAAAGGGAGTTTTTTATATATTATGATTATTTTTGATAATTCACCTTGCTTAACTTTACTATGATTGCGATCGCCTGGGTTGGGTGCTTGGTGCGATCGCAAGAGTTATTTCATCTACTTTTATGACAAAATTTTTGATCGCAAAAATAAGAAAGATTGTTTTTGTTGTCAAACATTAGCTTTAAATACTTTTAGAAAATACCCAAAAGTATCTAACTGCACAAATTAGCTATTATAAATAATTTCACTAAGTTACAACCTATTAACGCGTAACTGATGGCTACTAAAGATCAGAAGGATAGTGTTCTGACAAATAGATAAATAATTTGAGATTCGACAAATAAATTAGTGAGATGTATGTTATGGTTTTTATAGGAATCAAAAAAGTAAAAGCACAAAAGACTTCAAGAAACTTTGAGGCAAGCTCAAGAAAGTTTTTTTGCTCTGGTAAGTCCACTTCACTTCGCTACATCTTTTTGTAACTAAAATCTAAAACTAGATTGAGTAGGATAGTAGCCTTTGTAAGAACTTGAAGTTAATCAAAATTTATCTGGGTATGAGCCAATAAGAGTTGGCTAACCTAGCTAGAGCATTACCCACTGAAGGCAATTACTCTTGGAGTCTGGGAAGGAAGACTCTTAGAACAGCCTGACAAATCCATAGAAATACAGAATATTTACGAACTTATTCTTGCGGGAGCAAACATTTTCAACCGCGAACTAAGTTGAAGCAGTTGCTGACTTTTGGAACGAAAACTTCAAGCAATATGGTATCATTCCACAATTTGTAGGAATTTAACCATACTGTCAAAACTCACTAAGATATTGTCTCAACCAGAGTGTTAGAGGTTGCCTGTGCAAGCATTATATTATTGCACCTGTAGCTGTTACTTTTGGACTTGAACTTATTCTGCTGCATCAATCACGAAACGAGAAGCGCTATAGAAGTTCTTAGCGACTTGACATTAGCAAAATCAGATAAGTTGCAGTGACCATTTAGAGTGGATTGCAATTTGGTTGGTTGTGTGGTTCAGGGAACAAATCTGCGTTCACTTGAATTCCTGCTGCAACCACTCTTCAGGCTTGAGCAACCATTTGGGATTCTGTTACAACAACTGATAATGCTGAAGTCAAAGTTTTAAAGGCTTCGTTATTAGGAAATAGAGATTTCTCTATCCCTTAAGCTATCGCTTCGTGGGTAAATATGTTCTGATTTTAACTGTTTTTGTCAGGGTGTGATGTCTAGCGACAAGTTGCTATGCGTCAACGCCAACAGGCTTTACTTCCCTACGACACCAAGGGTGAATATCTCACATTAAGCTTACAACCCATCAACTGAATTATTGTAGGAAACACAACCATGACTGACGAAAAGATTAGACAAATAGCTTTCTATGGTAAAGGCGGTATTGGTAAATCTACCACTTCCCAAAACACCTTGGCAGCTATGGCAGAAATGGGCCAACGCATTCTTATCGTTGGTTGCGACCCTAAAGCTGACTCCACCCGTTTGATGCTGCACAGCAAAGCTCAAACAACCGTTCTTCACCTCGCAGCAGAACGTGGTGCAGTAGAAGATATCGAACTCGAAGAAGTGATGCTCAAGGGTTTCCGTGACGTTCGTTGCGTAGAATCTGGTGGTCCAGAACCCGGTGTAGGTTGCGCGGGTCGTGGTATTATCACCGCTATCAATTTCTTAGAAGAAAACGGTGCTTACCAAGACCTAGACTTTGTATCTTACGACGTATTAGGTGACGTTGTGTGCGGTGGTTTTGCTATGCCTATCCGTGAAGGTAAGGCACAAGAAATCTACATCGTTACATCTGGTGAAATGATGGCGATGTACGCTGCTAACAACATCGCTCGTGGTGTCCTCAAATATGCTCACACAGGTGGCGTGCGCTTGGGTGGTTTGATTTGTAACAGCCGTAACACTGACCGGGAAATCGACCTAATCCAAACCCTGGCAAAACGGTTGAACACCCACATGATTCACTACGTACCCCGTGACAACATTGTTCAACACGCAGAATTGCGCCGGATGACTGTTAACGAGTACGCACCCGAAAGCAACCAAGCTAACGAATATCGCACATTGGCTCAAAAGATCGTCAACAACAAGAACCTTACTATCCCCACCCCCATTGAGATGGAAGAACTAGAAGACTTGTTGATTGAATTCGGTATCCTCGAAAGCGAGGAAAATGCTGCCAAGTTGGTAGGTAAGACTGCTACTGAAGCATCAGTATAAAATATTGCTGATTAAATGATGGTCTACGGTGGGCAGCTGCCCACCCTTTCTCCAATTTTTGCATTTCTTTGTTTCAATCCCTAATAGGGATTTCTCTACGAGACGCTACGCGTTCGCATAGCATCTCGTAGAGATTGCGGTAAGCCGCTTTACGTCTACGTTAACAGGACTTATGCAAAATAGCTCTCAAACTCTTATTCCTCCGTTTTCTCTGTGCCTGGAGTGGTAGCCTGCGGCAACGATTTTCCGTTATCTGTGCGTAAGCCCTAGTTAAAAAAATTGACTTTGACAAAGAGTTTTAGCCTTAACCGAAGCGTATTGGCTTATATATATCCTCAGAACTGGGATTAAGATAAGGACGCTGTAAATCTATTAGGTGTCGCGCAAAGTGTTCGTCAATCGTCCTCATCCGTTCTTCCATCGCATTTTTACCTTTTTGCCAAGCTTCAAATAAAGCATTAGCGACAATTTGGCAACGGTTCATCCCAAAACTTTCTTGTGCTGCAAATTTTTGGATTGGTTCTTCGGCTAAAGCTAACCCTGGTGCTAAAAATTTTGTAAACAAGGGAATTTCCGGCTGGAAATAGGATTGATTTTCTGGATAAATAGCCTGAAGGATTGTGCCAATTGCTGGATAGTCGGGGAGTTCAAAGTAGAGCAATCCCGAATCATAGCGTCCGTATGCACTGGGATTGTGAAGAACCTGAAAGCTAAAGGGAATCAAGGCTGCATTCAATTGCAGTGTCAGACTTTCCATCAGAGCGATCGCACCAGATGGCATAAAGTTAAAGTAAATTCGCCCTGCTCCCAAATCAGCATCAGGGTTGCTCTGGCGTTCCTGTCCGACATTGCTAACTGCTAAGTAAGAGCCATTTTGCATTCTATTTTTGGGCATCCAGATTGCTACCATGTCACCCACTTTGGTAGATTTCTTGCTGGATTTTAGATGGCAGTCTGGCTCAACATAAAGTGTTAAACCGCCTTTAGTCACCGCCATAGTACCATCAGGTTCTTTACGCAACACCTGCCATCGAGGGTCAAAGTAACCTATGCCGTGATTACTGGCGTGCAATTGCTCGTAAAAGTTCCAATCAATTTCCAACGTGGAATTATCTGCTAAATTCTGCTTTGACGTATCAGTATTGACTGCTAAAGTACTTTGTAGAGAGCCATTGTAATAGATCCCATAGAGAAAATTCCGCAGCAGTAGAGTAAGGTACTTCTGTTGTAAATCTACAGAATTGTGTTGAAATCTCTCAGCTATTTTAGTCGGTAGACCAAAGGGTTGATAATTGGGATGATAAATACAAAAATTAGACTCAATCTGGATATTTTTAGCAATGTCGAATAGAGAAGTTAGCGGTTGATTGATAGAGTAATTTAGCATTAATCCATTTAAAACTTAAATTTTAAAAAACAGAATTCAGGAGTCAGGTGGTCGCCGAGTGCAGTCGAGGTGAGCCAGAATTCAGAATTGTTCTACTCCTTGCCATTAACAACCGCGAAGCCGAGTTTTTTCGTAATAAAGACGAAGTAGCTGTGGCTCTTTTACAGGTTGAGGAAGTTTATGGATTTTTGCTACAGGATTTAGAATTTCTGACTCTGATATCCCAAAAATAGTCAGTACACCTTGCTGCGGCATAGTTAGTAAACTTTTAGCTACTTTGAGCATACAAATGTCAGCATTATTAAAGGATTTTTGGCAGGTAATCATATCCCGAATTTGATGAATCAGTGCTAGCCCCGCAAACTGGATAACTCGCACAATAAAGTCATTGCAGTATTCCAAAATCATTGGGAAAGCATTTAGATAAGCCCTAATTAGGGCAATGATTGAAGGTTGTAAACTTTCCAACGGTGTCAATGCTAGATGTAGAGATTCTTCTAACTCAATGGTGGGGTCTACTACGAGGCTCTTGAGCCAAATTCCTAAATAGCTTGCTAGTAAAGTACCTAAATCAAAAGCGGGATCTCCCCAAGAACAAGCTTCCCAATCAATTAGTCTTACTAGGCAATTATCTAGTTTCTCCCACCTAGAATGAACTAAAATGTTGTTCAATTTCAGGTCGTTGTGAGTTAAGCAGCAAGGATTCCAGTCGTATGCCAAATCAGCGATCGCAGATTCTAAACTCTCAGACTGCTGGTATAGTAGATAGAATTTCAGCGCATCCGTGGGAACCGTTCCAAAAATCTCCGGCCCAATTGACTCTACCCCTTGCGCCGGATTGTAAAAGCCATAGCGAAACTCTCCTTGGGGAGCAGTTGCCATAAAATCCTTATATTCTCGGCGGTTATAGGTTGCGCGATGGAGTCCCGCTAAAGTAGTGCCGATCGCAGTGACAATTTCTTGTGGAAAAATATCATTGTTGTGGTATAATGTCGCAAGCTCCAGATAATCACCTAAGTAGTTGCGGACAAGGATAGAATTTTCTTCGTCAAAATGCACTACCAATGGTGCAATCGCGGAAATATTGCCGAGAACTGGAAACTGCTGGAGCAACTGATGAAATAGCCACTCCTGAAACAATTCACGAGGAGCGCCGTCATTGTTGTTAAGGTTACGTTCTTGTTTAATGAGCAGTTTCCGATTATCTGCTAGAGTCACTAGTAAACCGAAATTGTTGTTACTACTTCCTGGCAACTCAGATTTATCTGATGCGTCATCTTCTGAGCTACACAGCCCCGCTTCTAGCAGATACTGGATAACGTTATGAGAAGACAGTGATAATACCATGTATTATTTCCTACTTCATTAAATTACTTAAACTTGTACTCAGCAGTTGTCGGTAGATAGTGAATAACAATAGAGATTTGTACAATCTACTAATATCCCATATTTGGGATCATAACCTGCCAAAATGGCACCAAGTCCTTTACAATTGCTTTAAAATTTGCTCCTAGATACGGTGGCATCTTTAGACTTTATCAGCATAGTTACTTAGATACATCTAGAGCAATTGTTGTGGTAGAAGCCCATTGATGTAGCTGCATCTCCAGATGGTAGTGCAGAAGCATCCCCAGCAAAAAACTGATTGGCGGTATATGTTGTTTGATGTTGAGTAGTCATCCTGAAAGCAGCGAAGAATTTCAGTAATCCTTCGTGGTAGGAAGCATGACATTCAACGCTATTATTTTTATTTATCATCCCAAAGCTAAATAAACCGGAATTTTTAAGCAATTAGTAATTATTTTTTTCTTTAATTTTCAGAATTGATGTCTGGAAACCCTGTTATTACGTCATTTGTCTTACTTACGTATTGTAGATGACTATAGGCGATCGCAGACAACGGTTACATGAGTGCATCTTATGGAAGTGTACTTTTGTCAAGGATGAAAAGACCTCTAAGAAGGTTTTACGTAGTAAAACCGTCCCTCTCCGACTCGGAGAGGGGAAGAGTTAAGACCTGGTTTCGATATCGTATAAATTGCAGAGGGTGAGGAGTTTTTGTTTGAGGCGATCGCGCACATTCTCTGGTAATATCACTACACAATCTGGCGCATACTGCATCACTTCCCGCATAAACCAAAATGTACTAGATACTCGCCTGACAACTCGCCGGACTCGCGCTTTATCTGGTAGCCACTCATTAATATCGTCTTCTGGTTTAGCTTGATAAGCAAAAGCCAAGCCAGCAAATAAGTGCATCTCGACTTCGATTCGATCTAAATTTGAGTGCCACTCCCCCTCAATTGGTACGATTGCTGCTTCAGGGATGCGGTCTAGACGTAAGCACCAATTATGAATCAGTTCTGGTAAATCTTGATTACCTTCCGTCTCATCACACCAACAGTCTAAATATTGTCGTCGCTCGTGCAAAGTAATTTGAGCATAACGAATACTGAAGCTCCAAAAGCGATCAGCAGCGTCGTGGTAGGAAATCTGAAAGGGTTGTTGGCGAAGGATATAACGCTCAATTTCCATCTGCCAAGGTGGAGGCGGAGTTTTTAAGAAACGTTCTATTTGTTTTCGTAGAGGAAGAGAAACTTCACTACGTTCTAAGAGCAAACTAGCAATGACTTGGGCCTCTTCAAGCTGTCCTGTATCCGTTAAGGTTTGGATAGCCTGGGCTAATACTCGAATACGGTTTTCTGACCAGTTGTTATTTGGGGCAACTAGAAATTGCTGACGAGCGATCGCTTCTACCAATGCAGAAATATTCGGCCGCTCACCCCGCATCACACCTAACTCACGGGCGATCGCTTCAAGCTGAGATTTGTCTTCATCAGAAATAGACAAAGTAATAGACTGACCTTTGCGGCTCATTAGCACTCCTTTTGCCTCCTACACGGACAATTTTATATTTTGCCCTTGTCATTTTTTATTTTGTCTGCAATATTAGTAAATAAGTCAAATACGGATAAATAAAACTTTTACACGGACAAAGTTATGGAGTCTAAATATCGTATTACTCTCAAACCTGTTTATTCTCAAACCGTTATCACACCTGACGGGGTGAAATTACCTAAAGATTGGTCGCTTTCTTGGCATCAAGCAGAAACTTATCAAGCATTACAAGATCCAAATATTGATATTGTCTTTAATAGAGCCATGACAGGCGATGGTAAAAGCTTGGCTGCTTATTTGTCAGCGATGACAAATCGCACGTACACTTTAGCCATGTATCCGACAAACGAACTTGCAAGAGATCAAGAAAAACAGGTGCAAGGATACAAAGATATATTTCAACCGAAGTACGAACCGCAAATCAAACGATTAACTGCGGCTATTTTGGAGAAATCTATAGCAACTAGTCAGATGTCTTCCAAACGAGATGGGATAGAAGACTTTTCTACTAACTATGAAATTCTGCTGACGAACCCTGACATTTTTCATTACATCCATAATTTTTACTACTTAAGAGGAAAAATAGATAACCCTGACAGGTTATTTAGACGTATAGATGAAAATTATAAATTATTTATCTATGATGAATTTCATATTTTTTCATCTCCACAAATAGCTAGTGTTATCAATACGATACTTTTAATGAAGCACACTGGCAATGCTAATAAAAAGTTTCTCTTTCTTTCTGCTACGCCTAACGAGCTATTAAAGACTTTTTTAGAAAAAGCTCAACTTAGATACAAAGAAATTGATCCGGTTGATGTTGGAGCTTATCAATTTTCTTCAGATAACTCAAACGATGGCTGGCGGCAAATTAATCAGCCTATTAACTTATGCTTTCCTCAAGATATAGAGCCTAATTTGAGTTCTAGCTACAAATGGATAGAAGAAAATGCCGAAACAGTAATTTTAAAATTTTTTCAAGATAATCCAAATAGCAAAGGGGCAATTATTCTCAATTCAATTGCAGCAGTTAAGAAACTATTACCTAAATTAAGAGCTATCTTTGAACCACGATGGAAAGTTAGAGAAAATACTGGCTTAACAGGAGAAACTGAAAAATCTCAGTCGGTTGCTGAAGCAGATTTACTTTTGGGTACATCTACAATTGATGTTGGTGTAGACTTTCGGATTAATTTCCTAATTTTTGAAGCTGCTGATGCCGGAAATTTTATTCAACGCTTTGGTAGGCTTGGCAGACATGAAGGGTTTGAAACTTATCAAGCTTACGCTTTAATACCTAACTTTATTGTTGCAAGGTTATTCAAGGATGAAACTCATCCTTTACATCCTTTACAAGATGGTGAAAATTATAACCGGATTGAGTTTAACAATGCTATTCGCTTATCCTGGATATTTAAAAACGACTTTGAATGTTATCCAAAGCGTTGGGGTGGAATCCAGTCATATTATATATATAAAATACTGAGCAGTAACAATCACATGAAAGACAAGTACCCAGATATTGATAAAAAATTTGGTACTAGCATTCAAAGAGCTTTAGGAATCAAACTTGAACACATGAAAGCTCAATATTATCGGTGTAAGGGTGAAAAAAAAGACAAAATTATTGATGAGGCTAGGAGTTTTCGGGGAAGTAGCCAGTTAGATTGTGCAATTTATGACTTAACTAATCCAAAAGAGCCAGAAGCTGAAAGGTTTAAAATGTATAATCTTCCTGGCATTCTCAATAACTTTCTTTTCGAGTTATGGGATAAAAATAGCTTTATAGAAAAAGCAGAACAAGAAGGAGTAATTACTACTCGCTTTGATAAAGCTTTGTGTTATTTGAAGTTCAAAGGCTATCGAGAGGTGCAGGAAGATTGGCACTTCTATTATCCAGGGAATCTCAGAGAACTGGCTAAATCAGGTAAGGTACAAGTTCTGAATGACTTAGAGATTTGCCAACGACACGGTTACGGTATCAACCAAATTAGTGATGCTGTGAGTAGACGTAAACTAGTGTGCTTTATTTCAGACCGCGATCGCAACTTTTTACGCCCCACTCTCGGATTACCTATGCACTTTCAAGCTTACCCCCTCACTAACGAGCCAGAGGATAGAAGTCCTCGCTACACCATTACTTTTGGACAAGATGCGCTGTTATTGGAAACCTTAACTTGGCATTGGAAGCCAAAAGACGATGAAGGATGGATATGTTGAAGTTGCTATGAACGTTTACAGTTACCAATATTAAGCTAAAGGAGGATGAACAATGAGTTGGCTTAAAAGCTTGAGGAGAAAGAATTTTGCTCGAAATCAGAAAGCAACAGTGTTTCAATCCCTAAGAGGTATTATTTTAGGCATTTATACCTATGCAGTACTGCACTGCGTTTCTTTCTCCTTATATATAGATTACACGATGTTGTTTCCGCCGAGGCAAATCACATAGCAACAGTAACGTTTTAATCTTAAAGCTACAGTAACATATTTACTTTCAGCAAACAAGATGCCAAGATGATGAGAATAAACCTCATCAGGTATTTTTATGCACATCTATTTCAACGATGATGATTTCTCTCACATGCCAGAAAGCTTACGCCACTCGCTTTTAGATTGGCTCAAGACTAAAAATTCGCGGTTTGATGCTGGTATAACCAAGGGAGGAATAGCGGTTAGAGCCAAACTGAAGCGCAAAGAGGTCAAGAAAAGAGGTCGTAACTATATCAATAGTCTTAAAGTCTCTGCAAATGGTTGGAAGTGTGAACGATGGAACTTAAGCGGATGGGGTGTTACAAGACAAAGGTAAATGACCAATAAGTTTGTTTAGATAAATTACGCGAAATCTGGAGAACTACCAATGACTAAAGATAATTTGCTTTCTCGCATTTCTATTGACCCGAATATTTGTTTCGGTAAACCTTGCATTCGCGGACACCGTATTTGGGTTTCTTTAATTCTCGACCTTTTAGCCGCAGGAGAAACAATAGAAACCATTCTAGAAGAATATCCTGGCTTAGAAAAAGAAGATATTCTTGCTTGTATTGCTTATGGTGCTGAGATGACAAGGGATTGTTTTGTTGAAATCCCTTTAGGAACTCACAAGGAAACAAAAAAGTGAATATCAAACTAGATGAAAACCTTGGTAGCCTGCGGGTGGCTACATGGTTGCGTTTAGCAGGACATGATGTTGCAACAGTTAGAGAACAAGGTCTTACTTCTACTCCAGATGAAGAATTAATTGATATTTGTCACCGTGAAGATAGAGTCTTAGTTACTTCAGATAGAGGATTGGGAAATCGTCTGAAATACAATCCCTCAGACTATGCAGGAATAGTAATACTACGTTTACCTGCTCGTTCTAAATTTGCTGATTGGCGTGAAGCTATTGAGACATTGATTACTGGTTTAGAAGCCGCAGATGTAACGGGAAAGTTGTGGATAATTCGCAACGGCAATATTCAAGAATATCAACCAATTGAGTCAGAGAATAAAAATTAATGGACGAATTTGATGATAATCTTCCTGAAGAAGTTCCAGATTTTGATGCGACAAAAGATGAGGATGATGAATCACCTGCAAAACGCGAACTTCTCACTATTCGGTTATTTAAAGAAGCTGTAAAAAAGGCAAAAGGAAATGAAGGCGATCGCATCCTAGAAAAGTTTGCAGATTACGTCTTACCTAATTTAATTCAACAACTAGCAGGAGCAACCGCTAAAGGTGGTAAATTTACTGAAGACAGAAGAGCCGAAGGTAAAAATGTTGAGCGCAGTAAGCATGACCAATCTCTCATTGCACATCTTTTAAATGGGTTATTTCCTACCTATCGAATTCTGAAAAAACTACAGGAAGATATGCTAGGAACTAATGTGATTAAACGATTTTGTGAAGACCTGCAAGCTAATGTGTTTATTACATCCTATTTACTTCATGATTATGATAAATTTCCAGATTATACAACTTGGTTAATTGCTAACGATCAAGAGGGTAAATTGAAAAATCGCAACTGGAGACAAAATCCATCCAATAAATCAGATGCTCCCAATCTCGGACGTAGGTATGTTGCCCAAAAAATTCTGGATTTTGGTTTAAATAATCTACTTGGAGAACAATGGGAGGATTACATTGATGACATTATCTGGATTAGTAATAATGCTGGAGATAAGTATGATGCTGATCTGGGTCTTAAAAGTCGTGGGTTATCTCCTCTAGATGATGAAAGACTGGATGATAGAGTTAGGGGTATCCTTGTTAATCTTGTCAAACTATCTGATCGTTTCGCTTCAGTTGTCAAACACCCAAGAGATACTGAGGATGGTAGCATACCTAAAATACTACAACATCTCAGTAATCATCAATTAAAACTCACCTATCACTCACTTTCAGAAAATCGTGGAATTCTCACAAATATTTTCAATAATGCTTTAATCGCAGCACATCCTGAAGATTTTTATACACCCTTACTCTATCTACCTGATGGTGTTGTCTATTTAACTACAGTTGATGCTCCTCCAATTACAACTGATGGAATTCCTGAACAAGTTATTGCCAAAATAAAGTACTTATGTGCAGAGAAACTGAAGGAAAGACAGACAGGTTTTAATCGTGATGGTAAGGGTTTTAAATTTGCAGATTATTACTGGTTATTTTTTGATGTACTTGAATTAATGGAAGTTAGCATTAATGCTGCTTCTCGACTGCTTCCAGACTTAAAAACTGCTTCTGCTGGTAAGCGAGGCGAAAGTTTACAGAGTTACCAAGCACAAGGCGAATTAGCAGCACATTTAAATTTGCAATTTGCTAATGAAGTTCGTATTGATAGATTAGCAGAGTTTGGTGATACTCTATGTCGAGGAATTTGGGGTAGTTGGTACGAAAAAGTTAATGATTGGCAGAAACAACAGCCAAAAAATGAGAGGAGAACTATTCCTGATTTAGATTTGACACAAAAGCTAGCTGAATATTTAGAATTATCAGCAGAGATTCCAGCTATCAGACAAATTCAATCTTTGAAAAAAACAGGTGGTGTACCTCTTGATTGGTATTATCTAGCATCACAATACTTTCGCAATCATTCAGGATTAGACTTTGCTCAAATCCTGGAAGTAATGAAAGGGATGGTAAATCATGCTGCTATTTTTATTAAACCAATTTTAGCAGAGTTTCAGGATGTGCCTGATGGCTGGGATGATTTAAAAACTTATGTCAACCGAGTTATTTCATTACCAACAGGCGCAGTTATAGAACCAGAGGCAAACTCATTTTTAGTTGAACTAAAACGCTATAATGCCGCCAAAATTACAGGTAGAGGACGAGAAAATGTTTGTGCAATTTCTAGTTCTTCGTATACTGTGACTGAACAAATGGAATCAGCGACTTTATTCGCGCCTCAAGTCTACAGTAATCGTCAGATTTTATTTAATGCTCAAGCTGCTAAACGGCAAATTTGCTCAATTTGGTCAATTGAAATCATGTTGAGACAAATTTTGATGAACCAAACAAATGCTGTAGGAGCAGACTTTGAAGGACGGAAATATCGCTATCTCTATCTTTATCCAACTTACTTCTTTACCCCAGAAACCAATAAATTTTTGCAACTTGCTTACAATCAATTTTCTCGAACCCGATTTGATGCTGAAATGCGTAAGCATTTTATTACCGAAAATCAAGTTGCAAAGTTTCAAATGGAAACCTATCAAAAAGTTGATTCTCTCCTGATTAAAGAAAATTTAAAACCAGAGGATGATCGCACCTTCAAAATTAGCTTTTCAGACAAAGAAACACTGACATTTTTCTTTTTAGGTTTACCTCCTGGAAGAGAAGCTACAGACACAGAATCTTGGATAACACCAGCTTGGTTAGCGTTAGCATTACCGCTTGTTCTCGATGTGAAAGTTGTTGCATCAGAATCACCTGTACCACCCTTTATCAGTGGTGCTGATTTTGAACAAACAGTTTTAATTGATGGAGAACATCAAGCAATTCGTTCTTTGATTAAAAAAGATAACTATCGTTTAGATAGTATTCTACCTCGTAGTTCAGGAAAGTGTAAATTTTCCCCGCTCAATGCTCTGACTGCGGCTTACTCTATTCATTTGGAAGTCAACCGTAAAAAAGATGGCGATCCAGATTGGGGAAAATTAGCAGATTTAGCACGGGATTTAGAAACCAGTCCTCTTTATGTCTTTTATTACCTGAATAAATGGCTACGTAAGCAAGACAAAATTGATTCTGTACCTATTGCTAAAGTTCGCTTATACTTGGATTTTTATTACTACTTTGACCCGGAAGGAAAAAACGTGAATCAATTACGTGAATTAACATCACTCTATCGTCAATTTTACCGCGCGCAAACTAAAGGTAAATCACCAAAAGCAAATGCTATCCTTAAACCCATTGATGAGGCTGCTGATGTGATTTTGAAAATTGATAAAGCTGTAGCTGGTGACACTGAATCATTAACAGATGCAGTAGCTGCGCGTTTATCAAAATTAATGAATAAGGTTGAACGTGGTGCTGCGGAAGGGAGACGTACTTTTATTTTGGTAGATGGTAAGTGGAAACGTGCTTTAAATGATGCAGAAGAACGTCAAGCCGTATATGACTTTGCCAAGTATTTTGTGAAAGACATTTTTGAGGAAAGTTTTAAAGGCGATCGCGCACGTTTAGCAGGTACTCAACTTAATTTAATTAGAGATACCTGTGAATACCTTTATCGCCTAGCAGATGATGAGGAACGTAAGGCACGTCCGCAAGATGAACCTGATGATATTCCTGAATTACAACTTGAAGCATCAGTCTAATTTATTCTTTTTTTCCAACTAGCTAAATTGGAGTAATCAAACCATGAAATTACTGAAAACGCTCGATTCTAAATTTTTCCACGATGTAATCCCTGCTAAACCAATGGGCAAATATGCTCATTTCATTACTATTCGTGTTACAGAATCCTATCCTTTATTCCAGACAGATGGTGAACTCAATAAAGCAAGAGTACGTGCTGGAATTGAAAACAAAGAACCTATTAGTCGCTTGGCAATGTTTAAGCGCAAGCAGTCTACACCAGAACGTTTGACAGGTAGAGAATTACTACGTAACTACAAAATTGGTGACTGGGAAAAATGCGATTACAACGTAGATTTCAGCAAAACTACTCCTGATTGTATTCTCTACGGTTTTGCTATTGGTGATTCCGGTTCTGAAAAGTCGAAAGTCGTTGTAGACACAGCGTACTCGATTACACCCTTTGATGATTCTCACCTTAACTTTACCCTCAATGCACCTTTTGAAAACGGGACGATGAGCCGTCAAGGGGAAGTAACCAGCCGTATTAATAGTCAAGACCATATCTTACCTCAAGTCTTTTTCCCCAGTATTGTTACGCTGAAAGACCCCACTGAAGCTGGATTTCTCTATGTTTTCAATAATATTCTCAGGACACGCCATTACGGAGCGCAGACTACCCGCACTGGTAGAGTGCGTAATGAGTTAGTTGGAGTCATTTTCGCTGATGGTGAGATTGTTAGTAATCTTCTCTGGACTCAAAAGATTTATGACGTAATGAGCAATGCAACTCCAAAGCAAATTAATCCTCCTGATCCGCTCAATGAAGACGAGGTTTTAGAGGCTGCTACACAAGCAATTACTGCTCTAATGTCTCAAGAGTGTATTTCTCATACTGATTTTGTTGGTACATCCTTTACACAACTTTTGAGTGAAGTTAAGTCTATCACCAGTGATCAAACTCGATTGCAAGAAATGTTGAGTCAAGCAAATGCTGAATCATCTACTTATGCTCAAACATGGGTTATTAAATCAGGTAAGAAAGACCCTAAAAAAGATACCAAGAATAATAAGAAAGCTGCTGCTGTAGTGGAGTAAGCAAGATGGTGTTAATTTATCGCTGTCAAATAGAACTTCATGATAGTCTTTATTACGCAACTCGTGAAATTGGTCGATTGTATGAAACAGAGCCAATAATTCACAATTATGCTCTCTGTTATGCGCTAGGTTTAGTTGATAGCAAAACCTACTCTACTACCGTTGCTGAAGAACATTCTTATCGCTACTTTTGCCCTGAACAAGTGCCAAAATATGAAGAGCATTTAACGCCACTCAATCAACAGGGAATTTACGTAACTCCGGCGCGATCGCTCAATCATTCTGCCATCCTCAACACTTGGAAGTATGCTAATAACAACTACCACGTTGAAATGGAGAAAACACAGAAAAATATCCCTAGTTTTGGGAGAGCAAAGGAAATAGCAGCAGAAAGTCTATTTGAGTTTTTTGTCATCTCACAAAAAGAACTCAAACTATCAAAGTGGATTCGCTTGGGTAAATGGATGAGCAAAGCTGAAGTGACGGTTGAACCATTACCGAAACCTAAAATTGCTGAGGCTATATTCACTTGTACACATCCATTAAATCCTTTAGATGTCATGTTCACCAATCAAGTGATTAGCTATGACGTTGTGAATATGCCTCCAGTTAGCTTAATTCAAAATGTCCAAATGCAAGGTCAATACTATCAAGTTGATGGCATTCATAACTTAAAAATTCCAGTTCGGATGGAATATCGTTTTCGGAGTTAAATAACTTCCTAAAACTGTTGCCACGTTTTTTCTTTTTTGCTGGTTCTAGCGTCCAGTCACAAATTACGTTACAATCTTTAACCCTTGTTAGTTCTGTACGCTCCTCACATCCATCGTGAAACACTATCAACAACAATCCAACGCCTTCCCCAGCGATTACCTAAACAACTTGTGGGGAGAAATCCAAGCTTGTCCTTACTTCGCTATCAACAACCTCAACCGCGATTTTGTCGCCACTAAAGGATTTTCCGTAGTATTTCAGCGTTCTGGATTAGCAAAAGTAGAACAGCAGTTTCCCTACTTCAAACCTTACCTTGATTTGGCTCTCCAGCCAAATTGTAATGCTTTTTACCTCAATCCTTTACAGCTAAAAGAAGGCTCCCGCGTCGATCCGCATATCGATCGCTCCCTGCGTTCCTACTCCAAAACCATTGAACCACCTACGGTTGTAAGTGTACTTTATGTGCGCGTACCTGCGGATATGGAAGGAGGAGAACTGGTATTGCGATCGCACAAACGCCAACTTGGGCAAATTAAGCCCCAATTCAATACTTTAGTTTACTTTCAAGGTGATTTAACCCATTCGGTTAACGCTGTCAAAACCCCAGGAAATCGCCTAAGTCTTGTTTGTGAACAGTATAGTTTGAGTGATGCTGAACTCCAGGAAATCCCCGAGTTCACTGTAGAGTCAAGAATCACTCAGTCTACAACCAAAAAAAGAAAGTATGCCTCATAGTTTAGTGTTAAATTTGCTACCTCAATCGCCCATTCCACCACAGTATCTTACAGGTAGACATCTCCACGCCTTATTTTTAACCCTTGTTAGTTCTGTAGATAGCACATTAGGCGATCGCTTGCACGATTCCACTGCTGATAAAGCTTTCACCCTTTCCCCTTTACAAATTAGTAATACAAACTCTCCCTTTTTGAAGGGTGGTAAGGGAGGATCTAAATTGCAATACTCACATCAACAACCCATTCTCGCCGGAACTCCTTGTTGGTGGCGCATCTCTTTATTAGATGACACTCTATTTAGCAAACTTACCCAACTTTGGCTAAATCTTAATCCCAATCGCCCTTGGCATCTTGGCCCGGCTGACTTGTATATTACCAGCATTCAAGGCACACCCCAATCTATTCAACCTTGGGCAAATGCCAGTACTTACGCTCAATTATACGAAGAAGCTAGCGATGTCTACGACGGGCTATGCCTACGCAATTTTTCCATTAACCTTACCTTTTCCACGCCTACTGCCTTTCGTCAAGGACAGTATGATACTACCCTTCCTACCAGAGAATCTGTTTTTAATTCTTTACTTTCACGGTGGAATAAGTATAGCGGTATAGGATTTTCTCAGATTGCGATCGAGTCAATCTTTCCTTCTTTTGTCAATATTCACACAGAAATATTAGCTGATTCTCGCAGCAAATTTATTGGCATTATTGGCGAAGTTACCTATAAGATTTTAGGGGCAGTTGAACCAATACAAATTAAGCAAATTAATGCCTTAGCTGACTTTGCTTTGTATTGCGGTGTTGGGAGAAAAACAACTATGGGGATGGGTATGGCAAGGCGGCTGTATTCTCCCTAATTTGAAACATCATTTAAAAACCACCTAAGTTATGAATCAAACAGAATATATTTCCATTGCGGCATTGAATCAATATGCCTATTGTCCGCATCGCTGTTGGCGGATGTTCTGTGCAGGAGAATTTACCGATAACCAATACACAATTGAAGGTACAACTTTACACGATCGCGTCCACACCACAAGCGATATACAGCGAGGAGAAACTTGGCAAGTTCGAGCAATTTGGCTGAAGTCTGAGCAATACAAACTCATCGGCAAATCTGATTTAATTGAAGCAGAATCTGGTCAAGTTTATCCAGTGGAATACAAACGAGGACGCAAAGGCGAATGGGATAACGATGAGTTGCAAGTTTGTGCCCAAGCCCTATGTTTAGAAGAGATGACAGGAAAACCTGTTACTACTGGATATATCTATTATGCCCACTCCCATCAACGGCAATTAGTAGAGATTAATCAAGAGTTACGGCAAAGTGCGATCGCAACTATTCAATCTGTTACAAATCTCCTAGAAACAGGAGCAATGCCAAAACCAGTTTACAGCAAACGCTGCCAAGGATGCAGTCTTTATTCGCAATGTTTGCCCAAAGCAACTGATAAAGTCAAAAGTTATCAAGAAGTCAATTAAATTATACTCTAATACAGTTTAGATAAGCCCAAAAACATGACGTAGAGACGCGATTTATCGCGTCTTCAAAGACAAATTATCTACTCAAGCACCAATTATTACTAGGAATAATTAAGAATGGGAACACTTTATGTAACACAAGCCGATGCTTTTATCGGCAAAGTTGACGAACGCCTCACTGTCAAAGCTGAACAAAAAACAATCTTAGATATCCCTTTAATTAAATTGGAAGGAATTGTAGTACTAGGACGGGCTACTATTTCTCCTGCTGTTGTCAGTGAACTTTTAGAACGTCACATTTGTTTAACTTTTCTCACACAAAACGGACGATATTTAGGACGTTTAGAACCAGAAGTTACCAAAAATATCTTTGTTCGTAAAGCCCAATGGCAAGCTGTGGGAGAATCACAAGCAGCAATACATTTAGTTAAAGGATTTGTGCGGGGTAAACTGAAAAATTACCGCCATAGCTTACTTCGCACTCAGCGAGAACATCCCGATACTGACCTAAATAATAACATCACTCGATTAGAACAGGCGATCGCACCAATCGAAAAAACTAGCAGTATTGATTCCCTCAGAGGTTTAGAAGGTGCTGGTAGTGCAGCCTATTTTGGTTGTTTTCAACAGCTAATCAAAACCTCAGAATTTCGATTTGAAGCTAGACGCCGCCGCCCACCAACCGATCCAGTTAATGCCCTACTGAGTTTTGGGTATTCGTTGCTACGTCATGATGTGCAAAGTGCTTTAAATATTGTTGGTTTCGATCCCTATCTAGGATACTTACACGTCGAGCGTTATGGTAGACCTTCCCTAGCCTTAGACTTGATGGAAGAATTTCGTCCTTTAATAGTGGATGCTGTAGTGTTGTCGCTGATTAACAAGCGATCGCTAACCCTAGCTGACTTTACCACCGAACCGCTCAGTAGTGCTGTGACTTTAACTAAAGAAGGACTGCATACATTCCTTCGCGCCTATCAACAAAAGAAACTATCGAATTTCAAACATCCAGTAATGGGAAACAAATGCACCTATCAAGAATCTTTTGAAATTCAGGCGAGGTTATTAAGTAAGTATCTCATGAACGAAATTGATAAATATCCCCCTTTAATTCTCAAGTAATTAGTCATTCTCCCCCATTTCCCTACTCCCCACTCCCTTCATGTATATTGTTGTCAGCTACGACATTCCAGAAGATAAGCGTCGGACTAAAATCCATTCGATTCTCAAGTCTTACGGGCAATGGATGCAACTGAGTGTGTTTGAATGCGATATCACTCCCACTCAGTATGCTAAACTGCGATCGCGTTTAGCTAAATTGATTAAACCCGATACCGATAGTGTGCGCTTTTATTTCCTTTGTGGCTGTTGTCAGCGAAAAGTTGAACGCATTGGTGGAGAACAGCCACGAGACGAAACAATTTTCTTTGCTGAGTCCCCTTCTGGCTAGGTTTTTGTATATCAAATGCGCGGAAGGGTAGGTGTACAAATTCCACAGCCCCAAAAAAATGCTTCTATCCCAACTCCAGCAAGGCTTTCAACGCATTAATCCCCTAATCCTCATCCGCGCAATCTCTGAAATGCTTACTAAAATGCGATTTCAGCCTTTAAATTTTTCTGGCGCTCTTTCCAAACGAATTTTCTAATGCTATGATTGCCCTTGAATCGCGCAACTGCACCTTGAAAACTAAATATAGCTTGGGTTTCAGGCTCCCGCTATTGCAATTAATCAAAATCCCTATTAGGGATTGAAACTAATGCGATTGAAGTATGATGTCTGCAATCCAAAATTGCAATTAATCAAAATCCCTATTAGGGATTGAAACATACAAAACACCTTCAAAGTAAACTAGTTACGCAAATTGCAATTAATCAAAATCCCTATTAGGGATTGAAACACGACAACACGATGATAAACCCTCCTTTGACAGATTAGGATTGCAATTAATCAAAATCCCTATTAGGGATTGAAACTCTACTGGGGTAGAGATCCCCTTAATGGTTGACCATTGCAATTAATCAAAATCCCTATTAGGGATTGAAACAAATAGCTTGAGTAGGTGCTGTGATTGGGCAATTGAATTGCAATTAATCAAAATCCCTATTAGGGATTGAAACTGAATAAAGCTATATTTAATACATACCAAACAACGAATTGCAATTAATCAAAATCCCTATTAGGGATTGAAACCTATTGCCTTGGCTGCTGTAGCTGCTGCCTTAGTTATTGCAATTAATCAAAATCCCTATTAGGGATTGAAACAAATCAAAACAATCCAAGTTAAATGGGTTACAAGCTGATTGCAATTAATCAAAATCCCTATTAGGGATTGAAACATTAGCTTGTTTGGCGTTACGAACCGCACCATCAGATTGCAATTAATCAAAATCCCTATTAGGGATTTGTTTTGCCCAATATCCAATACCCCATTCAAAATTCCACAATTACCGGCGTATGGTCGCTGGGTTGGGTTAATTTTCTGGGCGCGATATCAATAATGCAACTTGTAGCACGCTCATACAGGATAGGTGTGAGATAGTGATGGTCAATCCGCCAACCTAAGTTGCGACGGAAGGCGGCGGCGCGATAATCCCACCAGCTATAATTTCCGCCTTCTGTGGTGAATTTGCGAAAAGCATCAGCAAATCCCAATTCCAGAATATCCCGTAAGGCTTGGCGCTCTGATTCTGTTGCCATAATGTGATTTTCTGTACTCACTTGCTCGTGAATATCCTTATCTTCTAAGGCGATATTGAAGTCACCGCACACACAAATTGCAGGTTGTGACAGCACCAACAATCGTAAATACTCGCGTAGCGCTGTCAACCAGCGCAATTTGTATTCATATTTTTCAGTTCCTACTGCTGCACCATTGGGAACATATAAGTTAACAATCTGAACACCATCAATAACACCTGTAATCACCCGCTTTTGCTCATCCCATTCGTGGTGTAAATCTGGCAAAATCGCCCTAAACCCTCTACTTACGTCTACAAGTGGCTGGCGGCTAATTATGGCTACGCCGTTATAAGATTTTTGTCCTGATATATAAAGGTTATAGCCTAACTGCTCAAAAGGCGATCGCGGAAACTCGGCATCCACAACTTTGGTTTCTTGCAAGCACAGAACATCAACAGGATTGGTAGTTAACCAATCGATAACCTGTTCTAGACGAGTGCGAATTGAGTTGACATTCCAAGTAGCGATTTTCATTAGTTATCAGAATTTTTTGTAAATTAATAATTACAAATTATGTAATTATTGTACAGTTACTTAATATTTATAATTTCTGTTCCATTTCCGAATTACATTTAAACCAAGCTTTAATGGCTTGATCCCATTGCATATTTTAGTAGTTTTAGCTACAAAATCTTCCTTTTTGTAAGTTCTGCTACAAAATATTCTACCTCGTTATGATCCCCAAGGCAGATGCAACAAGTAATTGATTTACTCTAAGTTAGAAAGATAGTTCAGAGTTGAGTTTAGCCGATAGTCCGTTAGATTTGTCGGTAAAAAATTTACAACACGGTTAACCATTATTTATTGCGCTTTTTGTAGCCTGTTAGGTTAATTTAAATGTCAAAAGAGTAAGTACAAATGCTCTCTCCTCATACAATAATGATGCAACTCATTATATTGAGGAGAATTTCATAGACTGAACCAAAAAAACTTATGAAAATCGCTCAAGTTGCCCCCTTATGGGAAAGGGTTCCACCTCTTAATTATGGAGGAATAGAACTGGTAGTGAGTCGCTTGACTGATGAACTTGTTCGTCGCGGTCATGAGGTAACCTTATTTGCCTCTGGCGATTCTCAAACTTTGGCTTATTTAGAAGCAGTTTATCCACGGGCATTGCGCTTAGATCCAAATGTCAAAGAGTATGCAGTGTACGAAATGCTAGAACTAAGCCAAGTTTACCAGAGTGCTGCCCAATTCGATATTATCCATTCCCATGTAGGGATTTCGGCATTACCTTTAGCGAGTTTGATAACAGCAACTTCTACAGTGCATACCCTGCACAATGATTTTACAACGGACAAGTGTAAAGCATTTAGCTACCACAAAAAGCAACCTTATGTCAGCATTAGTAACTCGCAGCGTCAAATCGATCTTAATTATATTGACACGGTTTATAACGGAATTGAGCTAGCAGATTATCCATTCGTAGCCCAACCGTCAGAACCTCCATATTTGGCATTTTTAGGTCGTTTCTCGCTAGAGAAAGGGCCACAACATGCGATCGCTATTGCTAAACAGAGTGGTTGGCGCTTGAAGATGGCAGGAAAGGTTGATGTCCAAGACTCTAAGTTTTTTGAACAAGAGATTGCCCCCCTCATAGATGGTCAGCAAATTGAATATCTAGGTGAAATCAACCACGCCGAAAAGACTGAACTTCTGGGCAATGCTGCCATAACTCTCTTCCCCATTAGCTGGCAAGAACCTTTTGGGTTAGTAATGATTGAATCAATGGCAACTGGTACACCAGTAATTGCCATGAATTTCGGCTCCGTACCTGAACTGATTGCCCACGGTAAAACAGGAAACTATCCCACTAATAAAAAAGTATGGTAATCTACTTCTCAACAAGGAG
>NZ_CAXTNE010000092.1:0-25946 GCF_964245445.1 uncultured Nostoc sp. | reverse complement strand
GATCTTGCTACGCGTAGCGTCCCGCAGGGATGGGATATTTTTTTAATTGGAAGTCTTTTACTTGCTCTGTATCATGAGTCTGTTTTGGTCACCGAACAGTTAGTGGTTCACATCGTGTCTCACAAAAAATACATCGCTATATGCGTATTTTGCTAATTGCTCATAAAATTTAAAAAAGAGCCTTTTGCATACGTGGGCCCAAGCATGAAACGAATCTGGAAGTCTTTACTGCCAGCTTGGAAGTGGGTATTACTTTCAGCTGCTACATCAATTTTGATAATCCTGACGCAGGCAACTTCACCCCTTCTGGCACAAGAACCTGCTGCCTCTACCATTATTGAAACGACAAAGCCCAGTTCAGAAACAACTAAAGTCCAAAAGTTACGGGAAGTGCTGCAACGTTCATCAACGCCAGAAGCACCAAAACCCGCCCCTGAAGTTTCTGAACCGAAAAAGCCAGAGTCGCCACAGGAACCCCCACTCAGCCCGGAAGAACTCACCCGTCAGCTAAAATTTATAGAAGCGGATAAACTTTATCTGGCGGGACAAATCCCAGAGGCAGAAAAAATTTACCGCGAAGTTAAGCAGCCTTTTGGTAAAACATCAGAGAATCAACAGCGTAAAGCTGCCATACTCGACCCCACGCAACTATCCCCAGGAGGTAAAGTCTACTGGCGAGAATCAGAGGCGGGTATAGCACAAAAGTTGCAAACAAAAACTTTAGTACCTCTGCAACTATTAGTTGAGCAATATCCTGAATTTATCCCTGGTCATATCCGATATGCTGAAGTATTGAAACAATACGATCGCACTAAAGAAGCATTAGACATATTAGAACGGGCTTCTTCGCTGTATCCAGATCAACCAGAATTAATTAAAGCTAGAATTACAGCCCTAGCTGCTGATAAAAAATGGATGGAAGCGTCCTTGGCGGCGCGTCAATTTGCTATTCTCAATCCTAAAGATCCCCAAGCGCCTGAGTTTACAAAACTAGCAGCGGAAAATCTGAACCGTTACAAATCTCATACACAAAGAGAAATTAGAGGCAATGTCATCGGTAATATTATTACAGGTGCTTTAGGTTATGCCGTCACTGGCAGTCTGCTTGGGCCGTTTTCTGCCCTTGACTCTACCATCATGTTGCTACAAGGTGAACGAGCCATAGGTGAGTCGGTGGCAAAGCAGGCAAAAAAACAGCTGGGTGTAATTATAGACGAAGATATTTTGGCATACGTCAATGAAATTGGACAGAAACTGGCGAAGGTAGGAGGACGGGACGAGTTTAAATACGAATTCTTTGTGATTCCAGAGGAAAGCCTTAACGCTTTTGCATTACCTGGGGGTAAAATTTTTATTAATGCAGGTGCGATCGCTAAAGCTAATTCCGAAGCAGAATTAGCTGGCTTAATGGGTCATGAATTATCCCATGTACTTTTATCCCACACTTTTCAATTAGTCAGCGAAGGCAACCTGATCTCTAATGTTACCCAATATATACCTCTGGGCGGCACTATCGGTCAACTCTTTGCACTTAGTTACAGCCGCGACATGGAACGTCAGGCAGATAATCTTGGTACACGCCTAATTGTTGCCACTGGCTACGCTGCTGATGGTTTACGTAACTTAATGGTGACGCTAGAAAAACAGCAAAAAAATGCTCCTCCTAGTTGGTTATCTTCGCACCCAGGTGGTAAGGAGCGAGTTAGTTATTTAGAAAACCTGATTACCCGTAGTAATTACAACCGTTATGCCTATGAAGGAGTAGGGCGTCATCTAGAAATTCAAGCACGGGTGAAAAAGCTACTCGAAGAGAAAAAAGCAAGAGAGGAAAAAAAATAGCGTTTTTGATGAATCAAAACATAGAATTGTTCGTCACTTAAACTGTCAGTTCCCCACCTATTTCTACTGGAGAATGATTTATGTCATCACAACTGCTTCGATTAATATCTTTGGGCAGTCTTGGCTTATCTTTGTGTCTGGGCAATTCTGTAGCAATGGCGCAATATGACTCTACTGGCGATGGCGTTGTCGTACCAACAGTACCATCAGGTGGGTCATCAGTACCAATAGACACATCAACACCAATAGACACGTCAACAGGTATACCACCTTCACCCTCATCTGACGGTATAACTCGGTTTAGCTGTCAGACTTACAATGGTCAGTACACTGTTATGTATCAACCACAAAGTCAACCAGGGCAATACTTTGCTTGGGCTGCACCTGCGGCTTTGGGTGGTGGTTGGGATGCACAAAGGCGTTGTACAGCAATTGCCAGTCGCTTAGAACAGTATCGCCCAGATGGCTTACAAGAACTCCAGACAGCAACAGAAAATAACGAAAATATTGTCTGCGTCACAACAGAAGCTAACCCAACTTGTAGAATTGTCCTGACAGTACCGCCTGGGAAAGACCCCTATGTTATCCGCAATAGTATTTTTCAGAACTTGACTACTGCTGACAGTGGACAACAGACTATAGCTGTTAACACCTATGGCGATCGCAGTAGTGGAGGCAACGAATTATATAATTTAGGACGTACACTTCTGGGTAATGGCAATAATCGGGTTAGTTCGTCTAGAAGTGGGATTAATCTGAAACCTTTCCTTGATCGAAAAGATGGCGGCACTGGAAACAAGTTGCAAAGTGGAGTAGCAATTCGTCGTCAGTCACAGCCTAACTCTGTTCGATTAAATCCTGGTAATTTCCGATAGGCAATAGTGGTTTTTAATACAAAATTACTTTCAAATAAAAATATCCAACTACTTATTGTGGGGCGGGCATCTTGTCCGCCTTTTTTTATGGGTGGACGAGATACCATAGCAAATATTTGTTGTTTTAACCTTTTGCTAGCGGTTTCTTAATGTTACCGAGATAGTTTAAGGTTGCTGAATATGGATTAATACTACTGAAATATGTAATTTTTTTGACTATATAGTCAATTTTTGGATCAATTAAATTTTTGCATCCGTCCTTTTGTAGTTATTGGGATGCGATCGCCCCACTAATGATCATGGTTGTGGTGGGCATAGCGATCGCTTTT
This sequence comes from uncultured Nostoc sp., assembly GCF_964245445.1. Taxonomy (GTDB): domain Bacteria; phylum Cyanobacteriota; class Cyanobacteriia; order Cyanobacteriales; family Nostocaceae; genus Nostoc. The sequence continues at coordinate 22,903 of NZ_CAXTNE010000092.1, read as the reverse complement.
GAACTGTTACAAAGTGCGGACAACTTTGGATAAATCCCAAGGCCAATGCCTTTGGCGAACGTAGCGATACTCAACAGATATTCCGAAGTGAATTAAGCATTTTGGGCATCATCATTAATTTATCAAGGAATCTTAGATATGGCATTTAATTCTGGCGACATTACATTTATAGGTATTAATACTGCGGGTGGACCCGACGATTGGATAGCTTTTGTTGCGCTAGTCGCTATTCCAGAGGGAACGGCCATCTATTTTACCGACAACGAACTTACAACAGCGACGGCAACGGCTTTTAACACTGGTGAATCATATAGTAAATGGACTGCCCCAGCAGGCGGTGTTGTCGCAGGGACTATCGTCACTTTGACCAATTTTGATGTGACTGGTGGACCAGTTGCCAATGTAGGTACGGCTGCTGTGGTCACCTTCTCAGGTTCTACTAATCGCGGCTTTAGCCAAACCGCCGACTCGGTATATGCCTATCTTGATGCCAGTGATGCGACAGCAGACAAGCCGACAACACAGATCGCACGAATTAATATTGGTAACACAGAGGATGGTGTCGCACCTAACTCGCTACCTGCTGACAGCCGTATAAGCTTCTTGACGAGGGAGGAATCGGCAGCCTACATCGGTTCTCGTACAGCAAATACTTTTGCCGAATTCAAGGCGATCGTTAACAACCCTGCTAATTGGACGCTGACTACTGGGGCGACTCTTATTACAGCGCTGAACCAAACCGCCTTCACTATCAATACAACCCCCATGATCGCGATCGCAGCCCAAGATGCCAACGCAGCCGAAGCTGGCACTGACCCTGGTATCTTCCGGATCTATCGCACAGGCAGTACCATCAATGCCTTGACGGGAAATTACAATGTTACAACGGGTGCTGGACAAGCCACAAGCGCAGATTACACCCCAGCCCTAACAGGCACAGTAACGATCGCTGCCGGACAATCCTTTGTGGATATCACCATTACACCTGTGGATGATACGGCAGTTGAAGGAACTGAAACCGTCAGTTTGACTCTCAATAGCAGCGCCAACTATACTCTGGGTACTGCTACTGCTACAATAGCGATCACTGATAATGACGCAATTCGGATTCACGACATTCAAGGCGCGGGGCATATCTCACCTTTGAGAGGTCAAAACGTTAAGAATGTAGCGGGAATTGTTACGGCTACAGCTAGTAACGGTTTTTACTTGCAAGACCCCAACCCAGACAGCGACGATGGCACTTCTGAAGGTATTTTCGTCTTCACCTCATCAGCACCAACCGTATTTGTCGGCGATTCTATATTAGTTAATGGAACAGTTGCGGAGTTTCGTCCCGGTAATAATGCAAATAACCTGACGGTAACACAAATTACTAGCCCTACAATTGTTACAGTCTCCAGTGGCAATCCTTTACCAACTGTCACAGTTCTGGGTAATGGCGGCAGAACCATCCCAACTACAGTAATCGATAACGACACTACTGGTAATATCGAAACTGGAACGACCACCTTTGATCCTGCCCAGGATGGCATCGACTTCTATGAAAGTTTAGAAGGAATGCGAGTACAGGTAAATAACCCGATCACCACTTCACCCACTGCAAGCTTTGGTACATCACAGGAAATTTGGGTATTAGCAGACAATGGGGCAAATGCCACTGGGCGCACATCTCGCGGTGGTAGCCTAATTAGTGCCTCAGACTTCAATCCTGAACGCATTCAGATCGATGATCTCAACAATGCCTTAGTGCTACCCGAGGTGAATGTTGGTACGCAACTTAGCAGTATTGTTGGTGTCGTTAACTACGACTTTAGCAACTATGAAGTTTTAGTATCGGCTGCTCCCACAATAGTACAGAACAGTACTCTTCAAAAAGAAGTTACAAATTTAACTCCCACTACTGAGCAATTGACAGTTGCTACCTTCAACGTCGAAAACCTTGACCCAAGCGATGGTGCAACCAAGTTTAACAACCTTGCCAGCCGCATTGTCAATAATCTGAAATCACCAGATATTATTAGTCTAGAAGAAATTCAGGACAACAACGGGGCAACGAATAATGGCGTAATTGATGCTAGCACTACCTTCCAAACATTAATTAATGCGATTGCTGCTGCTGGTGGCTCCACATATCAATATCGCCAAATTGACCCAGTGAACGGTACTAATGGTGGTGAACCTGGTGGAAATATCCGGGTAGGCTTCTTGTTTAATCCCAATCGTGTCAACTTTGTAGATCGCCCCGGTAGTACTTCCACTTCCAGCACCACAGTTAGTAACGTCTCTGGTGTTCCTACAGTTTCTAATAGTCCTGGTTTGATTGACCCCACCAACTCGGCCTTTACTAGCAGTCGCAAGCCGTTAGTTGGGGAATTTACTTTCAAGGGTGAAACTGTTTATGTAATTGGCAACCACTTTAATTCTAAAGGTGGCGACCAACCATTATTTGGTGTGAATCAACCGCCAACTCTCAGTAGCGAAGTGCAGCGCCAGCAACAAGCAACAGTGGTGAAAAACTTTGTCGAAAGTATTTTAGCAATCAACCCCAATGCCAATGTAGTAGTAGCAGGTGACTTGAATGACTTTGAGTTCTCTAACCCTGTCACCACTCTAGAAAGCGCTGGACTGACTTCATTAATTGAAACTCTGCCTCAAAATGAGCGTTACACCTATAATTTTGAAGGCAACGCCCAAACACTTGACCACATTTTAGTCAGTAACAACTTACGCAACAGACTAGATGGGTATGATGTAGTTCACATCAATTCAGAGTTTACCGATCAGGATAGCGATCACGACCCTAGTGTGGCTCGGTTTAATCTCTCTAAAAACAATGCTCCCACTGTAGTACAACCGATTGACGACCAAATCATCTCTACTAACAAACCTTTTTCTTTCAATGTCAGTAACAAATTTGCTGATGTCGATCAAGGCGACACCCTCAGCTACAGTGCTACAGGCTTACCCACTGGATCTAGTATTGTTGCTAATACAGGTGTGATATCCGGCACTATCTCCCAAATTAGCATCTTCGGAGTCACAGTTACCGCCACTGATAGCGGTGGTGCTAATGTTAGCGATACATTTGACCTGACTGTTGCTAATAACAAGGCAACATCTGGCAACGATATTATCTTTATTGACCAACTTAATGGTGCGAACATAGTCAATGCCTTAGCTGGGAGCGATCGCGTCATCGGTACTAATGCCAATGAAACGATCGATGGTGGCGCAGGCAATGATTACCTTGATGGCAAGGGAGGTACTGACATCCTCCGTGGAGGCGATGACGATGACACAATCTTAGGCGGACTTGGCAGTGACACGCTTTCTGGAGGCAAGGACAATGACCGCCTCATTGGTTGGGGGGGTGGCACAAGCGAAGTTGACTTACTCAATGGTGATCAGGGTGAAGATACTTACGTCTTGGGTAATGTCAGTTCAGTTTTCTATGCCAGTTCTGGTAACAGTGACTATGCCTATATTGCCAGCTTTAAGAACAAGGACAAAATTGAACTCAAGGGAGCTACTAGCAATTACTCACTAAAGTATGTATCAGCCGTGTCTAGTAAGAAGTCTGCTGTTGGTATTTTTACCAACAATGGAATAGAGTTAATTGCTGTTGTTGAGGATGGGTTAAAGCTAAAGACGAATTTGGCAACCGATACTGGCTTTGTATTTGTTTAACGCAGATTCAAGCGATCGCCTTCTAACGCAGAAAAAGAGTTGGAAATGATGTCATGTCTGCCTAATTACCCGTAACAAAAGCTGCCTCTTCGGGAGGGGAGACAAAGCACAGCTTTGGCAAAGTGGGGTTCTCCGAGTTTAATAAGTAATCAAGCGCACATAATATGAAAGCTTTTGCAAGAAAAGCTAACTCTCAATTTTTAAAGCAGTCTAATATCTAAAATCTACCCCAGAACTAACCTATGGTAACTACAAGCACAGTTCGCTTTTCTCAGTTCAATGCTTCTTTGAATCGCAACGCAACAGGTCAGCTAGTAACCGATCTGTCTACGCCTGACAATGCTCAAGCAAAAGCTGTTGCGGAAATTATTCAGCGTAACAACCCGGATGTGCTACTGATCAATGAGTTTGACTACTCCCAGAAAGCAGTTGAGTTATTCAAGCAAAATTACCTTGCAGTTAGCCAGAATGGTGCAACTCCTGTTGATTACCCTTATTTCTACATTGCTCCTTCCAACACGGGTATTGCCTCTGGTTTTGACTTGAACAACAACGGCGCAGTAGTTACAACCCCAGGCGAACCGGGATATGGCGATGATGCCTTCGGATTCGGTAATTTTCCTGGTCAATACGGGATGTTGCTGTTATCCAAATATCCCATCGACACTGCCAACGTCCGCACCTTCCAAAACTTTCTCTGGAAGGATATGCCCAATGCTTTGCTTCCCGATGATTCCAATACACCAGAGCCAAATGATTGGTATTCTCCAGAGGAACTGGCAGTTCTACGCCTCTCCTCCAAAAGTCATTGGGATGTACCCATTCAAGTAAACGGCGAGACAATTCATGTCCTCGCCAGCCACCCCACACCCCCAACCTTTGATGGGACAGAAGACCGCAACGGAAAGCGCAACCACGACGAGATCCGGTTTTGGGCAGACTATATTACTCCTGGTACAAGTAATTATATTTACGATGATCAGGGGAAAACGGGCGGGATTGCTTCTGGTTCAAGCTTTGTGATTGTCGGAGATCAAAATGCAGATCCGTTAGATGGTGATAGTTTTAACAACGCTATCCGGCAACTATTGCAAAATCCCAATATCAATACTAATGTCATCCCTACCAGTCTTGGTAGTCCCCAACAAGCAGACTTACAAGGTGGTGCAAACGCTACCCAAAAAGGGAATCCTAACTTTGACACCGCAGATTTTGCTGATACGACCCCCGGAAATCTGCGGACTGATTATGTGCTACCCTCCACTGACCTGACAATTGCCAATTCAGGAGTATTTTGGCCGCTAAATACTGACCCGATATTCTCCCCAGTTGGTACTTTTTCGTTCCCCAGTTCTGACCATCGCTTGGTGTTCGCAGATGTGCAAACTGGGGCGACTCAAGCAGGTAAAACTATTCCCCGTGTGGAATTTGAACGACAAACTATTCTTGCTACTACCTTTATTCCTGCTGGTGCGGCGGGAACGGTGAATGGCGCACCAACTCCACTGGGTGGACTATCTGGTGTCACTTACGATGCTGTTAACAACCGCTACTACGCTATCTCAGATGCTCGCTCTGATAGCAACGGTCTAGCTCGCTTCTACACTTTCACTGCCAATTCTGGAGTGACTTTTACCAATGTTACACCACTGAAAGATAGCAACGGCAACTTCTTTGCACTCAATAGCCTCGACCCAGAAGGTATTGCTTTAACCAACAATGGTACTGTTTTCATATCTTCGGAGGGTGAAGTTAATCTTGCTGTTGGTCGCGTTACTAATCCCTTTATTAAAGAGTTTTCCTTAACCACTGGGCAAGAAGTGCGATCCCTACTTGTTCCCAGCAAATTCTTACCAGTAGTTCAGGATACTAACAACAACGGGAGTGTCGATGGAGGTGACACGCAGACATCCGGTGTTTATAATAACTTAGCTTTTGAAAGCCTGACCATCACACCCGACCAGAAAACTCTATTCACCGCCACTGAAAACGCACTGTCCCAAGATGGCTTAAAGGCTTCACTCACCAGTGGTAGCCCTTCCCGGATTCTGCAATACAATCTGGTTACTGGACAACCAGAAAAAGAATACCTTTACATCACCGATGCCATTCCCGAAGCACCAAACCCAAGCACAGGCTCTGCTGACAATGGTTTGGCGGATTTATTGGCAATAGATAATCGTGGTACTTTCCTGGCGTTAGAACGCTCCTTTGCCCAAGGTGTAGGCAATACCATCAAAATCTACGAAGTTTCTTTGCAAGGTGCAACTGACATTAGTTTCTACGATTCTCTCAATAATTTGAGTGCTGAACAACTAGCTGCTATCAAACCCGCCCAAAAGCGTCTGCTGTTGAATTTAACTGACCTTAATCTGCCCACTGATGCAAATCACCCGATTACAGGAGTAGATAATATAGAAGGTCTTGCCTTCGGCCCCAAACTAGCAGATGGTCGTCAGTCCATTGTACTGGTGAGTGACAACAACTTTAGCAGCACCCAATATACCCAAATCCTCACCTTGGGTGCAGACTTAGTTCCCACTGCTGCACCCATAGTAGAAACCCGCCCTGATTTATTTGACGATAAAACACTCCCAGTTGATCAACGTGCCGATGCTGATGATCCTGCTATCTATGTTAATGCCACAAATTCTGCCGATAGCTTAGTACTAACCTCAGTCAAAAATGCTGGATTGCGGGTTTATGACTTATCTGGTAATTTGTTGCAAACAGTTAATCCTGGTGGTATTCGCTACAACAATATTGACTTGCAATACGGTTTTAAATTAGGCAATCAATCTGTTGATATTGCTGTAGCTAGCGATCGCCAAAATGATAAACTAGCAATCTTCAAAATTAACCCCAACCCCACTGCCCCCGGTCAATATTTGGAAGATATCACCGATAGCAATATTGGTACTATCTTTCAGACATCACCTTTTGAACCTCCCTATTCTGCATCAACTAGCAGTTCTTACGGACTTACCTTATACCGTAGCCCCGCAACTAATGATTACTATGTCTTTACCAGTCGCCGCCAAACTGGAGATATAGCTCAGTTCAAATTGATCGACAAAGGTAATGGTCAAATTGGAGCAGAACTGGTACGGGAATTCACCATCCCCTCGCCCACGGCAGCAGGGCGTTCTCCCCAAACAGAGGGTATGGTGGTTGACCAAGAAACCGGTTTTCTCTACATAGCGCAAGAAGATGTGGGCATCTGGAAATTCCAGGCAGAACCGGACGGTGGCACAACAGGTAAGTTAATTGATCGCGTTCGTTTTGAGGGTGGTTCTCACCTCACCGATGATGCCGAAGGGTTGACCATCTACTACGGCAAAAACGGCACAGGCTACTTGCTAGCATCCAGCCAAGGCGATAGTACCTTTGTTGCCTACACTCGTGAAGGTAACAACGAATACGTGGGTAACTTTGCCATTGGTAACAATGGGTCAATTGACAGCGTGCAAGAGTCAGATGGGGCTGATGTCATTAACCTGCCACTGGGGCCTAACTTCCCATTTGGTTTATTTGTCACCCAAGACGGCTCCAATGAACCTGCCAAAACTATCGATGGCGAAAATGTTAACTCTAACTTTAAGCTAGTGCCTTGGGAAAATATCGCCAATGCCTTCCCCAATACTCTAAATATCGACACCACTAGTTACGACCCCCGCAATCCTGTTGCCCAACCCAAGCTAACTATCTATGAATTTGAAAACTTACCCCAGTTAGGTACAACCTCTAAAAATCAAGATATTTTCTTGGGTGGTTTTTCTGGGTTGTATTTCCAAGGGTTTGCAGCTAATGGCAACCTGAAATTTGTCACCAATACAGACCGTGGCCCCAATGGAGAACCTGATGGTGTAAATAGACCATTTTTCTTACCCAACTTCCAGCCAGAAATAGTCAGCTTTGAACTCAACCGCAGTACAGGTGAAATCAGTATTACCAACAGAACAGAACTATTTCGCCAAGATGGAACGACGCCATTAACGGGACTACCTAACTTGCAAGGAGTAGCAAACGGTTTAGCCTACACAGATGAAATTGCCGTTGACTTAGACAACAAGGTTCTAGATAACGATCCTTTAGGTGCTGATTTAGAAGGAATTGTAGTTGCAGAAAATGGTGATTACTGGATGGTAGATGAGTACCGTCCCTCCATTTATCACTTTGATACTAATGGAAAGCTGATTGAGCGTTTTATTCCTCAAGGAACGGCAACTGCACCCGACCCAGATCAACCAACTGGAACTTTTGGCACTGAGGTTTTGCCAGCAGTTTATGCCCAACGCCGCAATAACCGAGGATTTGAAGCTGTAGCGTTGGAAGGTAATAGATTATATGCCTTTATCCAGAGTTCAATTGATAATCCAGATGTCGATAATGATGCGACATCCAAAGCTTCTCTCAACCTGCGAATTCTGGAGTTTGATATTGTCGCCAAGCAGGTAACTGGAGAGTATTTATATCGCCTAGAAGGGTTACCACAAACCGATAAGATTGGCGATGCAGTTTCTTTGGGTAACGGCAAATTTGCAGTAGTTGAGCGAGATGACAATAGTACATCTGCTGGCAATAAACTAATTTACCAAATTGATTTAGCTGGGGCGACCAACATCAATAACCCTGCTAACTTTACTTTGCCAGCTGGTAAAACTATTGAACAACTGACCTCTGCGGAGTTAGCTACTGCCAATATTACCACTGTTAGCAAAAGTCTAATCGCTAATGCTGCTCAGTTGGGTTACACCGGGGTGGAAAAATTAGAAGGTCTAGCATTGGTAGCACCCAACACTCTAGCCTTGATTAACGACAATGACTTTAACGTTACGGGTAATACGGCTGCTGAAAAACTCGGCATCCTAGAACTACCCAATAACCTGACACCTGTAGAGCCTACTTTCCCAGGCAACTTTGGTTCTAGCAACACCGATAATGTAACAGTTGAGCCAGGAAAAACATTTTTCGCAGGTGATGGTGCAGACTTTGTAGAAGGTACTAAAGGCAACACAATCGAAGCTGGAAACGGTGATGATACCGTACTCGTAGGCAGTAATTCTTCAGTATCCGGAGGAGAGGGTGACGACCAGATATTTATTGGTCAAAACGGTTCAGCTAAAAATACCAAAGCTGATGGTGGCAATGGTAATGATGTTATTACCGTGGTGGAAGCTAGTGGTAGTAATAATTTATTTGGAGCCGCTGGTGATGATACTCTCACAGTCGTTGAAGGTTCTCGTCAATGCTTATTTGGTGGAAATGGCAACGACACCCTCACTAGTAACGCCAGCAATAACCGTCTTTATGGTGGTTCTGGTGATGATATCTTGTTCTCGACTCTGAATGACTTGTTATTTGGTGGCGATGGTGATGATGTGCTTTTTGCTGGTCAAGCAGGTGGTGAGCGCCTAACTGGTGGTGCTGGTGCAGACAAATTCTGGATTGCTAATGGTAGTTTACCAACTAGCAAGAACATTGTGACTGATTTTACAATTGGTATTGACAAAATCGGGCTTGGTGGTATCGGTATCACTCAATTTAGTGGTTTAACTTTATTGCAACAGGGTAGTGATACTTTGGTGAAAACCGGAAATACAGAGTTAGCTTCATTGGTTGGAATTACCTCAACTAGCCTCACCGCAAATGACTTCGTTTTCTCTGCTAGTATCCTGGCTTAATTTGTTCACCTAGCTTCTGATAGAAACACCTTTTCTAGGGACGTATAACTCTACGTCCCTACAGGTTATTTATTTGACAGGAAAGGAAATGGCGATCGCTCCCAAATTCAAACTATAAAAATTTAACTTTATTCTAGAAAGGACTCTAAAATAAGGGTAAATAACATTCCCATATATTAGTTTATTCTTTATTTTGAAAAATTAATAAAAGTTATTTTTTAATTAAGATTTATTTTAATCATTTCTTCTAGTTAATTTATTCTTTTCTTAATCTTTCAATGAAAACATCATTATTAATAATGGTCAAGTTCTCTCATAACTACTATCAACAAACTTAAATTCGGAATTTAGTTGCACACTTTTACTAGCTAACACAGATTATTAGCTAACATCTGACCATCATTACTCTCTAAAAAAGACATTGTTTGTAAATGTATTCTCAGAATTCATGGCAAAATCCAACTGAACCAAAATATATTTTTGTATTCTGAAATACTTCAATAATTTGGGTTTTTAGAGTGAAAAGGTGATTTTTCCACAAGTCCAGGACTTACGCACACTCTACGAACCCTTGGCGTTGTTGAGAGAAGGCGGTTCGTATAAATTAAGCTTTTTGGCAACTTTTGTGTAAGTCCACAGCTGATGTAATTAGAGAACTTGAATAGCTTGTGATGCAGCTAAATTCAAATACCCACCAAAAAAGATTCTAATTATGACAATTGAGAACGGAAAAACAATAGCACTTGCAACACCTGTTCCCCAAGTTGAGTTAGTAGGTTTTGCCTCTTTACCTGCTGATACCTTTAGTGATGGGCCAGCTTCCGGTCAGGGAATTTCAGCAAATGGCAGAACCGGGCCTTTCCCCGGACAACCAATACAGGGCTTTAGCGGTGTTCAATTTGCTAACAGCGACTCTTTGTACTTTTTGTCAGATAACGGTTACGGTAGCAAAGATAATAGTGCAGATTTTCTACTGCGGATCAATCGTATAGACCCGAATTTTAAGGGAACAGAGAATGGAGACGGCAGCGTTAAAGTTTTAGATTACATTCAACTGTCTGACCCGAACAACAAGGTTCCTTTCCAAATTGTAAATGAGGGAACTACTGGAAGATTACTAACTGGTGCAGACTTTGATGTAGAGTCATTCGTCTTTGATAAAGACGGGACAATCTGGGTGGGAGACGAGTTTGGCCCCTACCTACTACATTTTGATGCGACTGGTAATTTATTAGAGGCTCCGATCGCTACACCTGACCGATTCAAAACTTTAGATGGAGAAGCACCTAAAGTAATTGGTCATAGAGGTGCAAGTGGTTATCGTCCAGAGCATACCTTAGAGTCTTATAAACAAGCAATTGCGCGAGGCGCTGACTTCATTGAGCCTGATTTGGTAGTTACAAAAGATGGTGTGTTAATTGCTCGTCATGAGCCAGCTTTAGCAGTTTTGAACGCTGATGGTACTGTCAATTTCAACAATACAACCACAGATGTTTACAAGCATCCAGAGTTTGCCGATCGCAAGAAAACGGTAAGTTTAGATGGAAACACAATTACAGGTTGGTTTGCTGAAGACTTCACCTTAGCTGAAATCAAGACTTTACGAGCAGAAGAACGTCTACCTTTCCGCGATCATTCCTTTGACGATCAATTTGAAATTCCTACCTTCACGGAAATCATCAATTTAGTTAAGCAAGTAGAAGCCGATACAGGTAAAAAGATTGGCATCTATCCTGAAACTAAGCATCCAACCTATTTGGCCAATGAAGCTACTTATGTAGGCACCACTAACAAAATCAACAGAAACATCAGTCAGTTATTAATCGATACGCTCAAGGCAAATAACTTCACTGACCCCAGTCGCATTTTCATCCAGTCCTTTGAAGTATCTAACCTTAAAGAACTGCATGATGTCATTATGCCTGCGGCAGGGGTGGATATTCCACTTGTCCAACTTTTAGATGCAAGTGACATTGATATCAACGGCAAGATCATTGAGAGTCAGCCTTATGATTTGAAAGTCAGTGGTGACACTCGCACTTATGGCGACTTGCGAACACCAGAAGGTTTGGCTGAAGTTGCCACCTATGCCGATGGCATTGGCCCTTGGAAGCGGATGATTGTTAGTGTCAAAGGTACTGATGCTAATGGTGATGGCAAAGCAGATGATGTGAATGGGGATGGGGTAGTAAATGAGGCTGATCAGACAACGTTACCTCCCTCTACCTTAATTCAAGATGCTCACAACGCAGGTTTGCAGGTTCACCCGTATACCTTCCGTGCGGAAGATCAATATTTAGCAGCAGATTATAAAGGCAAGCTAGCCCTAGAAATCCAACAGTTCTATCAATTAGGTGTAGATGCGCTATTTACAGACTTTCCAGATATTGGGGATAAAGTACGGGATCAACTCAGAGATGATCCTCAGTATAATGTAGTGCGATCGCCACAAAACCCCGACGTTCTCTCAGGAGATGCTTTTGCTAACTTAGCTAGTTCCAAAGGTTTTGAAGGCGGAGCAATCAACGCCAGCAAAACCAAGCTTTATTTCCTCCTAGAAGGTACGGTTCAAGGCGATACTCCTGGTGCTTTGCGGATTAACGAATTTGATTTAGCCAGCCACAAATACAGCGACCAATTACGTTACTACAGATTGGATAATCCGTCAAATTCCATCGGGGATTTAGCAGTCATTAATGATAATGAATACCTAGTCATTGAGCGGGATAACAATCAAGGGGCTGCGGCTGAATTTAAGAAGATTTACAAAATAGACTTGTCTAAAACAGATTCTAATGGTTTTGTAGCTAAAGAAGAAGTTGCAGACTTGTTAAACATCAAAGACCCCAACGACCTGAATGGGGATGGTAAGACCACCTTCGATTTCCCATTCCAAACCATTGAGAATGTTTTAGTTGTTGACAAAAACACCATTTTGGTGGCTAATGACAACAATTATCCCTTCTCTACAGGTCGTCCTGGCAATGATCCTCAAAATCCAGTTATAGACAACAATGAAATTATTCTGTTGAAGCTGGAGAATCCCCTTAATCTTGCTGCTGGTTTAGGTAAGCCAAAAGCTGAAAAAATTAATTCTGGTTCCACTAGCAGCGATAATATTACCGTTCAGCCAAATCAAACCTTATTCACAGGTGACGGAGCAGACTTTGTAGAGGGTACTAAAGAGAACACAATCCAGACTGGAAACGGTGAAGACACAGTGCTAGTCGGCAGTGACTCTTCAGTATCCACAGGAGAGGGTAACGATCAGATATTTGTTGGTCAAAACGGCCCGGCTCAAAATACTACTGCTCATGGTGGCAATGGTAATGATGTTGTTACCGTAGTGGAAGCTAGTGGTAGTAATAATTTACTTGGGGCAGCAGGTAATGATACTTTGACAGTAGTTGAAGGAACTCGTCAATTATCCTTCGGTGGCTCAGGTAACGACACCCTTAAGAGTCAAGGTAGCAATAACCGTCTCTACGGTGGTTCTGGTGATGACAAACTCTTCTCTAGTGTGAATGATTCCCTGTTTGGTGGCGATGGTGATGATGTGCTATTTGCTGGTCAACAGGGCGGTAATCGCCTCAATGGTGGTGCTGGTGCTGACCAATTCTGGATTGCTAACGCCAGTCTGCCAACTAGCAAGAACATTGTGACTGATTTTGCGATCGGCATTGATAAAATCGGGCTGGGCGGTATTCGCGTCAGTAATTTAACGGTATTGCAACAGGGTAGCGACACTCTCGTGAAAACTGGAAATATAGAGTTGGCTTCATTGGTGGGAATTGCATCAACTAGCCTCACAATAAACGATTTCGTTTTTTCTGCTAGTGTCATTTAGCCGAAAAATAATTACAGCTTAGATTCAACATTCATTCATTAATTAAGCTGTAGCGATTTTGCTAATGCGGGAAAGTGATATAGCGATCATATTTGATTTGCTCTCCACCAAAAGGATCAAATCCCCGACTTCTTCAAGAAGTCGGGGATCTTTTTGTTCGTAAAGAGCCTTCTGCTTTTTGTCCCAAATCTTAACTTGCTTATAACCTTTCTTAAACATTGAACAACTATGTTTTGAGACAGTGACCAGAGTTATATTCATTTGATTTTCTCCACTAATTTATGTGGACACCAAGCATTTTGTCACCAAATACTACCAGGTTTCTCTAGCAAAGAATTTTTCGTTTGGCTTGAGTGTAGTTAATCGCTCAGTCTACAGACATCCAATTGCTGCGATTAATCAATTGTAGCTCACAATACTTAAGGAGTAGTTGACATGGCTGATACAAACGGCAACGGTAGAAATGTCATTATTTTTGTTGCTGATGGATTGCGTAACGGTTCTGTAAACCCCATTGACACCCCAACTTTATATAGCATCCGTCAGCAGGGAGTTAGTTTTGCCAATAGTCATTCGCTGTTTCCGACATTTACCACACCGAATGCTTCTGCGATCGCAACAGGGCATTATCTTGGTGATACAGGTGACTTTAGCAACACCATATACACTGGTTTTCCTAGTGCTAATGCTAATGGTACTATCACGCCATTCATTGAAAATGATGCGGTTCTGGGAGATATTGATGAAAAGTTTCCCGGTAACAACTTTTTAGATGAAGAGTCACTCTTAGCTTATGCGCGATCGCAGGGTTTCAACACAGCAGCAGTTGGTAAACTAGGGCCAGTTGCCATCCAAGATGTTACCCAAGTTAACCGAGAAGGTGGTACTACAAGTACTATTCCTACTCCCGATACAATTATTATTGATGACACTACAAATGGTGCAACACCACCGCCTACAGCCGCCGGTTCACCTTCTGGTGTTCCACTCGATCCAGATATTGTTAATCGCTTACAAGCGGCTGGTCTAGATGTAAAACCGACAACGCGAGTCCAGCCAGCTGGTAATAATACAACTCCTGGCACTCTGAATGCCAATGTGGCTCAACAACAATATTTTGCAGATGCCACTACCAAAGTAATTTTACCCAAGTTTCAAGAAGACGGTAAACCATTCGCATTGGTTTATTGGTCAAGAGATCCTGATGGTACTCAACATAATCAGGGTGATAGCTTAAACACCTTAACACCAGGTATCAATGGCCCTACTTCAAAAGCTGGGGTTAAAAATGCTGATGATAATTTAAAGCAGCTTCTTGACTATCTCAAAAGCACAGGCTTAGACAAGACTACTGATGTCTTTGTTACTTCCGACCACGGTTTTTCTACCATCAGCAAACAAGCTATTGATAGCCAAGGCACAAAAACTACAAGTTATGCTGCCACCCAAACTTATGAAGGCGTAAATCCGGGATTTCTTCCAACAGGTTTTGTTGCAATTGATTTGGCTCACGATCTAGGTTTACCCTTATACGATCCTAACCCTACAACCCTTCCCTCAAACCTCAACCAGATCCAGTATGCAACTGTTGATGCCACAAAAGGTCAACGTCCTATTTCTGGGAATGGTGTAATTGGTGGTACAGGTCAGGTAATTAATGGCCAACTTGACCCAGGTACAAAGATAGTTGTAGCTGCCAATGGTGGATCTGACCTGATTTATCTGCCCAATGGCAATGCTGACTTAGCCAAACAAGTTGTGGATTTGCTTTCGCAAAAAGACTACATCAGTGGTATTTTTGTAGACGATGCTTATGGAGATATCCCAGGTGCTTTACCACTGAGTGCGATCGGGCTAAAAGGTGATGCTAAAACACCAGTTCCATCTATAGTTATCAACTTCAAAACCTTTAGCAGCGACCCAAGCAACCCAAACAACCCTCAAGCTCAAGTAGAAATTGCTGATACAACTTTGCAGCAAGGACAGGGGATGCATGGCAGCTTTGGTCGAGGTGATACCTTCAATAACATGGAGGCTATTGGTCCCGACTTTAAACAAGGCTATGTGGACTATGCGCCCGTCAGTAATGCTGATGTAACGCCTACACTTGCTCGGATTCTGGGGTTAGATATTCCCAGTAATGGCGATTTGAAAGGTCGCGTCATTACAGAAGCATTGGTGGGGGGGCCGGATGTAGTTCCCTCCGCTAAAGAAGTCTTGACTTCAGAAAAAACTACTAATGGTCAGGCAACAATTCTAGATTCTCAGAGTGTAGGCAATACTCAGTACTTTACAGCCGCAGGGTTTGATGGCCGCACTGTTGGATTGACAACACTAGACCTTCAATTTGGTTCTACCATTAGTGATGATGTCACCCTCAAGCCAAATCAAACCTTATTCACAGGTGATGGAGCAGACTTTGTAGAGGGTACTAAAGGTAACACAATCGTGACTGGAATTGGTGATGACACGGTGTTAGTTGGTAGTAACTCCTCGGTGTCCACAGGAGACGGTAACGATCAAGTTCTAATTGGCGCAAATGGCCCTGCTGGCAACACTAGTGCTGATGGCGGCAATGGCGATGACGAAGTTACCGTGGTGGAAGCCAATGGTGGTAATAATTTGTTTGGAGGCGCGGGTGCTGATAGTCTCACAGTAGTTGAAGGTTCGCGTCAACTGTCCTTCGGTGGCTCAGGTAATGATACCCTCACCAGTAACGGTAGCAATAACCGCCTCTACGGTGGTTCTGGAGATGACAAACTCTTCTCCGGTGTGAATGACTCGTTGTTTGGTGGCGATGGTAATGATGTGCTATTTGCAGGTCTTGGGGGTAGCAATCGCCTCAGTGGTGGTGCTGGTATTGACCAATTCTGGATTGCCAACGCCAGTCTGCCAACTAGCAAGAACATTGTGACTGATTTTGCGATCAGTAGTGATAAAATCGGGCTTGGTGGGATTGGTGTTAATCAGTTTAGTGGTTTAACACTGTTGCAACAAGGTAGTGACACTCTAGTGAAAATCGGAAATACAGAGTTGGTTTCATTAGTTGGAATTACATCGACTAGCCTCACAGCAAATGATTTCGTTTTTTCTGCTAGTGTCATTTAGCCGAAAAATGATTACAGCTTAGATTCAACATTCATTCATTCATTAGTTAAGCTGTAGCGATTTTGTTAATGCGAGGGAATGATCCTCCCTCGTTATTAATTAAACTAGTAAATTTACTGAAGGCAGTTATTGCATTTACTTCATAAATTTAATATTAGATTCCTCTACGGTAACAAAAATCTTAAGATTAATTTTTCTAGTTAATTTTTATTAAATTAAGCTAGCAAAAAAGTGATGGATAATTCTTTCAAAAATCTGGCATATCGGTGTTTACCAAGAAAAGCTTACTGTCTTTGCCATTAGTGAGACTATCAATCCCTATAAGAATTTGTAAAAAATAGTTCAGAAATTTAAAGTTTTTTTTATCACATAATTATTAACTAGGGTATTTACTTAAAAAAGCATTTGTGATAGTTTCATGTTGATTATCATAAATTAAAACGGGCGACGCTAAATTTAAAAACTACGTTTCTGTGTCTTCATTTAATGATAAGTATCAATTTTACATAATTGCAATGTTAAATACTGAGTTTAAGTTTGTATAAACTATATAGCGTTAATCAAGTGATAACTTATCCTCAATGTATTTACACCATACTTTACTTGATTTTGAAAAACGCCTAACAATTCTAACCGTGTGATATAAATACAGTCCTGCAATTAGACGAACCTCTCCTCTGTACTTTTACATATTTAGACACCGGAATAGCACAGAAGTATTGCCACTACTAGCATAAAAGCCAACGCTCTCACTGTTAGTAAAGAATACTCACTAATGTTTTCGGCTTAATTCCTCACTTTTACTTGTTTTATATGACTTATATTAAGAACAGTTTCCTCGAATTTGTCACCACCCTAGAAGGGTTTGATCGCTTACCAGATGCAGCGATCGCTAACCTATCAGAACAGGTGCAAGCTTGGCGCTATCGGATAGGTCAGAAAATCATCGGTAAAGAAAGTCTCCCGGAACACATCACGATTATTTATGAAGGACAAGTGCGCCTGTTGGGATATGATCCCCAGACGCAACTGCCAATTACCCTAAAATTGCTGCAACCTGGGGAAATTATCGGCGAAATTGGTTTGTTGCGCGATGTCGCCTGTGAAACAGCGATCGCCTCCACCGAAGTAGTATGTTTAACCGTGAGTGCATCGGCATATTTTAGCTTTCTGGCTTTATACCCAGCTTTTGCCGATGCTCGCAAGAACCGCAGCTATTTGGTGGAAGTGTTCGATATTCTCAGCTCGTATTGGAAACAGCAACCGCTCGCTACTTTAAATTTCAAAGAAGTGGCAGAAAACGCCTTACCACAGGCGAAAATACATTACCTCCCTCCAGGGGCAACTCCATTCAACCAACTCGATACTGAAAGGGTCTGGTTTTTGAGTGGCGGAGGTACAGTCACGAATTTCTCACCTGGCGATCGCATAGAATCAGATAATGACAGAGACAATATCCAAGTCATAAGTCAAAACTTTGCACGGTTGGTTGGTATACATCCATCAGATTTGATCTTGGAAGATAGTCATGAAATAGTACTTGCGGTAAGTAATACCAAATCAGATAGCGAAGAGGAACTAGATATTCCCTACGCATCAGACGAAATAGTTCCCCAGACACCCCCCCCAACCTCAAAGAGTTCCTCAAAACAAAAATACCCGTTTTTTAGTGGTAAGGGAGAATTAAATACAGCCTTCGCCTGCTTCCAAATGATCGCGAAGCACTTAGAAATGCCGTTTCGTCGAGAAGTGGTTCGCCGCATCTTAACTGAGCAAGTCAAACGTCAGGGTGTCATATCGTTTCAAGTTACTGCTTACCTGGCAGAGTTAATCGGACTGAAAGCGCAGTTGATAGAGCTACCAATCGCCTCAGTGTCACGCATTCCGACACCAGCGCTGATTCGTTATGGTAATAATTTTGCCGTTTTATATGAAGTGGATGCAAATACCGTAGTTGTCGGTGTCCCATCCAAAGGAATTGTACGCTGCAAACCCGCTCAATTGGTTGAACAATTAGATGTTGATCCAACCGACTTTCCGCCCAAAGTTAGGGTACTACTGCTCACTGCTACGAATCAAACGCCCCAAGAGCGTTTTAGTTTACGGTGGTTTGTACCCTATTTGGCACGCCACCGTCGAGTCCTGATAGAGGTCTTTATCGCTTCCTTTTTCGTGCAATTGGCAGCGTTGGCGAATCCTCTGGTGGTTCAGTTAATTATCGACAAAGTTATCACTCAAAATAGTATTGGCACACTACATATTTTGGGGATTTTGCTCTTAGTCGTCGGACTTTTTGAAGCCGTATTGACTACTTTACGAACCTACTTATTTGTCGATACCACTAACCGGATCGATATGGGTTTAGGGTCGCAAATTATTGACCACTTATTACGTTTACCACTGCGCTACTTTGAACGCCGACCGGTGGGTGAACTTTCCACTCGCATCAACGAATTAGAAAATATCCGCCAATTCTTGACGGGTACTGCCTTAACAGTCGGGTTAGATGCTCTGTTTTCGCTAGTCTATATCGGTGTGATGCTGATTTACAGTTGGCAACTTACCTTAGTAGGCTTAAGCACAATTCCAATATTTGTGATTATCACCTTAGTTGCTTCTCCCACCATTAGTAGACAGTTACGTAGCAAAGCTGAACGCAACGCCGAAACTCAATCTTATTTAGTGGAGGTGATGTCAGGAATTCAAACCGTAAAAGCGCAAAATATCGAATTGCGATCGCGCTTTTCTTGGCAAGAGCGTTACGCTCGGTTTGTCGCTGCTGGTTTTAAAACAGTTGTAACTTCCACCCTAGCTAACTCTACCAGCAACTTTCTCAATAAACTCAGTAGCTTACTCGTTTTGTGGGTAGGAGCTTATTTAGTACTCAAAGGAGAATTAACTTTAGGCGAATTAATTGCCTTTAGAATTATATCGGGTTACGTCACCAGCCCAATATTGCGTTTAGCTCAACTCTGGCAAAGCTTCCAAGAAACAGCCTTGTCTCTAGAGCGTTTAAGCGATATTGTCGATACGCCACAAGAAGGAGAAACAGACCGCTACAATATACCCTTACCTGCGATTAAGGGAGCGGTGAAATACGAAAATGTATCCTTCCGTTTTGGCACAAGTGGCCCTCTGCAACTTTCTAATGTCAACCTGGAATTTGCGCCAGGAAAATTTGTCGGCATTGTCGGACAAAGTGGATCTGGTAAAAGTACGATGATGAAGTTACTGCTGAGACTTTACGAAACTGAGTCTGGCAGAATTTTAATTGATGGTTATGATATTGCCAAAGTTGAACTTTATTCACTGCGACGACAAATAGGCGTAGTTCCCCAAGAAACGTTGTTGTTTGACGGTAGCGTTCAAGAAAATATTGCCCTAACCAATCCCGATGCGACAACCGAAGAAATTATCGAAGCGGCTCAGGTTGCGTGCGCCCACGAATTTATCATGAACTTACCCAACGGTTACAACACACGGGTGGGAGAACGGGGTTCTGCACTTTCAGGGGGGCAACGACAAAGAATTGCGATCGCTCGCTCTGTTTTACAACGACCAAAATTACTAGTTTTAGATGAAGCAACCAGCGCATTAGATTATCCTACAGAGCGGCAAATATGTCTCAATTTAGCCAAAGCATTCAAAGGTGATACAGTATTTTTTATTACCCATCGGCTGAACACCGTAAGTAATGCAGACATGATCGTAGTAATGGATAATAGCAGGGTTATAGAACAAGGTAGCCATCAAGAATTAATGGCTGTTAAAGGTCATTATTTTTACCTGTATCAGCAACAAGATGTGAACTTGTAATTAGTCATTGCTGGGGACATGGTAACGAAGAGGCAGAGGGAAGGGAGCAGGGAGCAGAGGGAAATAACCTCATTAAGAACTGCTCTACAAAAAATCCAAAATCCAAAATCCAAAATTCAAAATCGTTATGACTCAACTTAATGGCAATCACCTCAACGGCAATCAAAAAAATGGATTCAAGCAAGATTCAGCAGTACTTACAAAACAACAGAAAGCTGCTCAACAGTCTTTAATCAACTCAAGTACTCAGGAATTTGAGCAATCCATTGTCTTGCGCCAATCTCCAATTTGGTCGCGTACAATCATGGTGACTTTAATGGCGCTAGCCTGCTTTGGCATTGCTTGGGCTTATTTTGCCAAAATTGAGCAAGTAGTGGCAGCAACAGGGCAATTAAAGCCAGAAGGAACAGTCAAAGAAGTTCAGGCTCCTGTTAGTGGAGTCGTGAAAACAGTTAATGTTAAAGATGGGCAAGCAGTAAAGCCAGGAGATTTGTTGCTGACTTTCGATTCCATCGCTTCTGTTGCTGAATTAAATTCTTTAAATAAAATTCGCCTTGCATTAACTAAAGAAAACCAAATTTACCGCCGATTGTTGGGTGCAAGTACCGCTACAGGATCTGAACTTTTATATTTGCGCGGTAATTTGCCACAAGAAAGTGCTTTTCTGCTGAAAAGTCGGGCAGCGTTAGTAGGAGAAAATGAATTATTACGAACTCAATTAAAAAATTCCGGTCAAGATTCGGCGCTAGGAATTGATGAGCAACAACGTCTACAAGTCGCCAAAAAGGAATTAGATTCTCGATCTTCAGCTGCGCGGTTGGAAGTAGAAAAAACCAAAAAACAACTTACTCAAAATCAATTTAAGCTGGAAGACAGTAAAGCAAGTTTAGCTATTCAACAGCGGGTTTTAGATAAGCTGAAGATATTAGCAGAAGAAGGTGGTATTTCTCAACTTCAGTATCTCAACCAGCAACAAGAAGTACAAAACCGCACGGCAGAAGTAGCACAATTAGGTGAGGAACAGAAACGTCTCCAGTTTGATATAGAAAAAGGGCAACAAGAGTTAAGCAATACTGTGGCTCTTTCTGATAAAAACATTTTGGATAAGATAGCTGATAACAAACAGCGCATTGCCGAAATCGATAGCCAATTCATGAAGGTTATTTTAGATAATGAGCAGCGTTTGGCAGATGTCAATAGTAAAATCTCTCAAGCACAGTTAAATGTTAAATATGAAGAACTCCGTGCGCCTGTAGCCGGAACAATTTTCGATTTACAAGCAAAAAACCCTGGATTTGTAGCAACTCCGACTACAAAACTGTTGCAAATAGTCCCAAACGAAAACTATATAGCTGAAGTTTTCATCACTAACAAAGATATTGGTTTTGTCCGAAAAGGTATGAAGGTAGATGTCAGAATTGACTCTTTTCCTTACAGCGAATTTGGCGATATCAAAGGGGAAGTGGCTGGGATAGGATCAGACGCATTACCGCCAGATCAAACACATCAGTTTTATAGATTTCCGGCAAAGCTCCATTTAGATAAACAATCTTTAGTCATTAAAGGTAAAAACGTCAGTTTACAATCAGGTATGTCAATTAGTGCCAATATAAAAGTACGCGAAGAACGGACTGTGCTTAGTTTATTCACTGAGTTGTTTACCAAGCAAATTGATACCCTTAAAGAGGTACGTTAATTTATCAAGAAAGGCAGGAGGTAGGAGGAAAATTGCCCCAAAGCTAATGGAAACGGCTCTGGCTTTGCTCTATTTCTTGCCACTACTAGAGAGAGCAAGGCTTTAAGACCTATAGCTTGCTTCCCCGTAGGGATACGCTATCGGTAAGGCAAATTCTATCGCTGCTTGCAGCTAAGACTTGATGTGATAGAGCGATCGCTGTTTGTAGAAATCTTTCAGACAGCGATCGCAAAACACCCAACTTATTACAGTTCGGCGGAAATCAAGCTACTATTTTAAAACTTACAAAAGCCTTGATATACAAAACTTTTGAATGCGTGACTTTTGACTTCCGCCTTGCGGTACTAAGCTAATGCCGCTACCTTCTCTAACAATCCCTGAAATAGCCTCAAGCCATCGCTATTCCCCAGCATCCCATCAGATGCTCTTTCTGGGTGCGGCATCATCCCCAACACATTGCCCTGGCGATCGCAAATTCCGGCAATGTTGTTGAGTGAACCGTTGGGATTTTCTCCTTCATAGCGAAACACAACTTGCCCGTTATCTTCAATTTCTGCAAGAGTGGCTGCGTCAGCGTAGAATTGTCCCTCTCCGTGGGCAATGGGCAAAGTGATAACTTCGCCAGTCGTATAAGCTTGCGTCCAAGGGAGATTACTACGCTCAACTTTCAAGGGGGCGCGATCGCAAATAAAATGCAAATCCCGATTTTTAGTCAACACCCCTGGCAAAAGTCCAGCTTCAGTTAATACCTGAAAACCGTTGCAAATACCGATTACAAACTTACCTTTTTGGGCATGTTCTATAACCTGCTGCATCACGGGTGAAAAACGCGCGATCGCACCGCAGCGCAGATAATCCCCGTAACTAAAGCCACCAGGAATGATAACGACATCCAAATCAGCAATGTCTGTTTCTTGATGCCAAACCATGCGAGTTGGTTGTAAGAGCAAGTCTCTGGTTACATAAGCAACATCGCGATCGCAATTAGAACCGGGAAAAACAACAACACCGAATTTCATGATTAATCAAAAGGGAGTGGGGAGCAGGGAGCAGGGGGCAGGG
>NZ_CAXTNE010000091.1:11196-26011 GCF_964245445.1 uncultured Nostoc sp. | reverse complement strand
GTCGTAGTGAAGTCCAGAAATTGGATAATTTATTTTTTGCAGTTGCCTTACCAAGAAGAACCAACTGCAACAACTGATGAGGGTTCAGTGTTAATTTGTATTTTTCAACCTGTAACTGCAAAATTGGTGTTGGATATTTAACAAAGTTTGCGGGTTTAATCCCCTGCCTCTACAGCCAGTATGTTTTGCGGTGGGGTTCAAATCACCATTGTAAAACTTAATTACGAATTACGAATTATTTAATAAATTCCTCTGATAACTGATAACCCATGTTGTCCCCTTCATTTCATAGCAGTTCTTGATGGGGTCAATTTCTCCTGCCTCTTCGTTGACCAACAGTAGCCTTGTAGGGAAGGGATTGAGGGTTAGAGAACCGTCATAGCCTCAAGTCAATATCCTCCGCCAACTAATTCACAATGCATCCCTCAAAAGAGAGAGATAGGAGCCTAAACCCTGTTATAAAATAGACATATAAGGATTCGGGGGACCATTTAACTGGTCATAAACGCCTATAGAAACTATTTTTGGAAATCTCCAAGGTTTAAAGTCCAGCCAGCTGAAACAACTACAGCGGCTGTATCACCAGCGTATACCGGGCGATCGCATCACCACGTCCGAGTTTTCCCAGCGTCTGGCAGCAATTAGTACAGAAGTCAATCAGCCTGTGTGCGCCTACATCAACCGTCGCGGACAAGTGATTCGCGTCGGGGTAGGTACACCGCGTCAAACACAAATACCACCTCTAGAATTGCCTCGTTACGGTGCAGAACGACTCAGTGGTATTCGTTGCATCGCCACCCATCTCAAGACAGAACCGCCAAATGAGGCGGCACTCACGGCTATGGCACTACAACGCTTAGATGCCCTAGTAGTCCTAAACATT
This sequence comes from uncultured Nostoc sp., assembly GCF_964245445.1. Lineage (GTDB taxonomy): Bacteria > Cyanobacteriota > Cyanobacteriia > Cyanobacteriales > Nostocaceae > Nostoc. The sequence continues at coordinate 25,128 of NZ_CAXTNE010000091.1, read as the reverse complement.
ACCGGAACAGGATTTACACGACGGGGAGGCGGTGCGACTGGGTATGTCAAAGAAGCTTATCTAGCTCATCTGATACCCCAAGAGTCTCGCACGCTGATTACTAGTCCTGCTGCTTTCAAAGTAGAAGAGAGCCAAATTCAATCCCCAAGCTGGAATATATCGCCACCTCTGGGCTTGGATGATCTCGCAGAACAGGATTTAGTAGACTTGGTAGAAAATCTGGAAGCGGAATTCCAGCGTGAATTTGTCGCCCAGGAAGTAGATTCTGACCACGATCGCGTGCTAATTGTAGGGCTGATGACCAGTGAGATAACCCCCCCACAATTCCAAGACACCCTAGTGGAATTGGCGCATTTAGTTGATACAGCTGGGGGAAATGTATTACAGACAATACAACAAAAGCGATCACGCATTCATCCCCAGACAGTAGTTGGCGAAGGTAAAGTGCAAGAGATTGCCCTAACTGCCCAAACACTAGGAGTTAATCTCGTCGTCTTTAACCGTGACCTCTCACCTTCCCAAGTCCGCAACTTAGAAATGCAAATTGGTATCCGTGTGGTTGATCGTACCGAAGTAATTTTGGATATCTTTGCTCAACGCGCTCAGTCCCGTGCTGGTAAATTGCAAGTAGAATTAGCACAATTAGAATACATGCAACCGCGACTCGCTGGTAGAGGTCGCACCATGTCCCGATTGGGTGGTGGTATTGGAACTCGTGGTCCTGGTGAAACAAAACTGGAAACTGAACGCCGTGCTATTGGGCAGCGCATTTCTCGACTACAAAAAGAAGTAGACCAATTGCAAGCGCATCGTTCACGGTTACGACAGCGACGACAGCATGAAGAAGTTCCCTCAGTGGCTTTGGTTGGATATACTAACGCTGGCAAGTCTACTTTACTGAATGCTCTAACTAACGCAGAAGTTTATACAGCCGACCAGCTATTTGCCACTCTTGATCCTACCACGCGCCGTCTGGTAATTCCTCATGGCGAAGCTGATAAACCTCAAGAAATTCTGATTACAGATACAGTGGGGTTCATACACGAACTGCCTGCATCGTTAATGGATGCCTTCCGCGCCACCTTAGAGGAAGTCACAGAAGCCGATGCTCTACTACATTTGGTGGATTTGTCTCACCCCGCTTGGTTGCGTCATATTCGCTCAGTTAGAGAAATCTTGGCGCAAATGCCAATAACTCCTGGCCCAGCGCTGGTTATTTTTAACAAGATTGATCAAGCCAATAGTGAGACACTAGCTTTAGCTAGAGAAGAATTCCCCCTAGCGGTGTTTATTTCTGCGAGTCAGCGCTTGGGATTAGAAACCTTACGTCAGCGTCTTGCCAAGCTAATTGAATACGCCGTTGACTCTCGGTAAATACTGTTAATTTTGATAAGTTCTTATTTTAACCTAGCCCAGTATTAATACTGGGCTTTTTCTTATATAAAGCCAAAAATAAAGTCTTTTTGAACTAAGGCTGGTATTATAGACAACTTCTAATTGAATCTCTAAAGTAGTAAAAGGCTGTCACTGGATGCATCTGATTTTACATGGATAGCAAACAGCAAAATTCCCATGATTAGCAACTGAATCTTACCATTTTGTTTTGCAAACATTGATTAACATGAAACATCCATTTTCCACGGCAGCAATACCTTCCTTCTTAGCTGCTACTGCTGTTGTGATATCATCTTCTGTTTTTGCCCCTGCTAATGCCGCTTCAATGAGTTTCACTATCAATGACTTCACCGGTGCAGATACTCAGGTGAAGTTTACTTTGGATGACGCAATAGCAGGATCTGGCAAAGTTCAGTTTAAAGTAGATTATTTATCCACTGGCAAGAACACAATTGCTGACATCCGTGGTGTTTTCTTCAACATTTTCGACGATACGCTTCTGAGTGGTCTGCAAGTAGTAGGTACAGATGTAACAAGCAAACAATTTGGACCTGCTGGAAAAGTTGACTCTGTTGGTAGCAGTAGTAACAATCTAAACGGTGGTGGCGGCTCCTTTGATGCTGGAGTAGAAATTGGTCAAGAAGGTATAGGTAAAGGAAAAGGCGACATTCAATCTACCATCTTTACCCTATCCCATAGTTCCAAAGCTTTAACGTTAGCTCAGTTTTCTCAGCAAGACTTTGGAGTGCGCCTAATGAGCGTCGGTTCTGCAACCAAACGTGAAGACAGTAGCAAACTCAAAGGACAAGCACCTTACTACACACCCCCACCACCACCACCTAAACAAGTGCCTGAGCCTACTACAGTAGTTGCCCTTGGCATATTTGCTGTGGGTGCGCTGAAAGTAGCCAAGAAAAAACCTTTAGTATCAGCTTCAATAACAGTCGCCTAGAAGTTTTACTGGGAGACACCAGATGCATCTCCTCATGGGATCAGGTCTGTCTCCTTCAATATTATAAAATTTACTTATTAACCACACATTAAAACATTATATTACTAATTTATTGGACACTCCCACGGCTTATAGCCGTGGGATTTTTAAATCATGGGTTCTAGTGAACTCACCCTCATCAAGCATCGTAAACCCAGTTAGCGACTTTTAAAGATCAGGTCAAAACGGGATAGAGCAGCTACAGTAAGTGGCAAAGTTCTAAAATTAAGAAGCATGAAATCAATTTGAGGACATTATGGCTGCAAAAGTAGAAATTTACACTTGGAGAACTTGCCCGTTTTGCATTCGTGCCAAAAGTTTGCTGAAGAACAAGGGCGTTGAATTTATTGAATACAGCATTGATGGAGATGAGGCAGCCAGAAATAAAATGGCTCAAAGAGCAAATGGACGCCGTTCTTTACCGCAAATTTTTATCAATGATGATCACATAGGTGGTTGTGATGATATCCACGCTTTAGACAGTCAAGGCAAGCTAGATGAACTACTAACTTCTAGCAAGAGCGTGTAGTTTCAGAAAATATTGTTAGAAGCTAGCGACAAGCCGCTACACACGGCAGTCGCTACAACTCTGGAGAACTACGCGCTTCCTTGGTTACAGACTTTTATCTCACAAAAGCCATATCTGTCCACAAGACTTTACCTACTAGGTTCCACTCAGCAGTACATATATACGTCAATTGGTGAGAGCATCAAGAGATAATAATTGAATAACCATTTAATTTCTTGGTGATTGAGGTATAAAGGGTGAAACTGGCTTTTATCATTGATTCCATCCATCTGCTTGACCCGTGTCATGATACCAGTGTTGCCCTAATTGAAGCAGCGCAAATCCTGGGACACGAAGTTTGGGTGACTCAGGCAAATCTGCTGAGTGTGGTGGAGAGCAAAGCTTGGGCTGTCCTACAGCGAGTCGAACTTGTACCAGTGCAGTTGCTGGAGGGACGCTGGGTAGCGGTGACTCCTTGGTATAAGTTGAGCGATTCCTGCTTAACTTCTTTAGAGACAATGGACGCTGTATTTATGCGGACAGATCCACCTGTCAATGATTCCTACCTCTATGCCACCTACATTCTGGATTACATTGACCAAAATAAAACCCTGGTGATTAACAATCCTAGCGGCATCCGAGGGGCAAATGAAAAAATGTACGCCCTACAGTTTACCAAAGCGATTCCAGAAACGATTGTCAGTGCTGATAAACAGTTTATCCGGCAATTTGTCGAAGCCAAGGGGGCGGCAGTTCTTAAACCATTGGGTAACAAAGCTGGAGAAGGAATTTTATTTTTGCAATCAGGCGATCGCAATTTTAACTCTATTGTCGAACTCAGTACCCTCCAAGGTCGAGTGCCTGTAATGGTGCAAACCTATTTACCAGAGGCAAAAGAAGGAGATAAGCGAATTATCCTACTCAATGGCGAACCAATTGGTGCGCTCAATCGCCTCTCTAGCGGAACTGACTTTCGCAATAATATGGCTACTGGTGGCACAGTAGCTCAAACCGAAATTACCCCAAGAGAGTATGAAATTTGTACCCAAGTAGCCGAACGGTTACGCCAAGACGGCTTAATTTTTGTAGGTATTGATGTTATTGGTGGCTACTTAACTGAAGTTAACGTCACTAGTCCTACTGGAATTCGTGAGATTGATCGCCTAGATGGTACTCACCTTGGTCATCAGGTTATTCAATGGCTTGAACAGACAATAAAAAGCAAAAAATAAATGTAAATTATTTTTTGCTTCAAGTTTTGAAGGTTTGTAGTAAACACGCTTTGTGCTTACTACATCAGTTTATTTGTTCCAAAAGCATAGCTGGACATGTGAGCCAGCAGACTCCTGCCCAAGTTCATTTTATTTCTATAAAGTAGCATTAACGAGTTTTTACCCATTAGCAAAATTGGGGATGGCAACAGATTGCTTACCCCTGCTCTTAGTAAAACCCTGGAACTAGCAGATTTTATACAGCACTCAGCCTAACCTGAGACTGCTAATTTAATCTAAAACCTCAAATCCAAAATCTTTTAATTCCGTGGTGTACGTCGGTTTCTCAGAAAATCAGGTATATCTAATCCAGGTTTTTCTTTTGGTTCTGGAATTGGAGTTGGAGTTGGAGTTGAACTTGGAGTTGAGGTTGGGGGATTAACAGCTGGTTGCTGTGTTGTTGGTCGCTTCGAGGTATTAGGTGCTACTCGAACGTTAGCCACGCTTTGTTGTACCGCAGCTTGCACTTCACCTGTAAACCCGGTGGCAATTACAGTAATTCTTACCTCACCTTGGAGTCTGTCATCAATTACAGCCCCAAAAATAATATTGGCGTTGGGATCAACTACTTCATAAATTGCTTCTGCGGCTGCATTCACTTCATGCAAAGTGAGGTCAGTACCACCAGTAATATTAAAGACTACCCCTCTGGCACCTTCAATAGAACATTCTAGTAATGGTGAAGAAATAGCTGCGATCGCAGCTTCTCTAGCTCTAGATTTTCCAGAGCTAACGCCAATTCCCATCAATGCCGATCCCGCATCTGCCATCACAGCTCGGACATCGGCAAAGTCAACGTTTACCAAACCGGGGATCGTGATGATGTCAGAAATACCTTGCACCCCTTGACGCAGTACATCATCTGCATAACGAAAAGCTTCTTGCACAGGTGTTTGTTCGGGGATCACTTCCAGCAATTTGTTATTGGGGATAATGATCAGTGTATCTACTCTACTTTTTAGTCCTTCAATACCTTGTTCCGCTTGGCTGGTACGGCGGCGTCCCTCAAAGACAAATGGACGTGTTACCACACCAACAGTAAGAGCGCCCATTTCCTTTGCTACTTCTGCCACGATTGGGGCTGCACCTGTGCCAGTACCACCCCCCATACCAGCAGTGATAAATACTAAGTCTGCACCTTCTAAAGCTGTAGCAATTTCGTCTCGTGATTCCTCTGCTGCCTTTTGACCAATGGCAGGATTACCACCTGCTCCTAAACCCCGCGTTAGCTTCTGTCCAATTTGTAATCTACTGGGAGCGCCAGCTAAGGTAAGAGCTTGGGCATCAGTGTTAATTGACCAAAACTCTACCCCAGAGACATCAGATTCGATCATGCGGTTAACGGCATTCCCACCGCCACCACCGACACCAATCACTTTGATGTTGGCAACCCGACCAGGAACAATCTCGCCAATTCGGCTATTTTCCGTAGAAATCTTCTTATTATCGTGATTTTGTCCGAAGTTCAACCCAGAGTTATTAAAGGGATTGGTCGAGTTAACTGCCAGAGAGAACCCCGGCTGTCCCGTAGATTGGGAATTTTTATAGTTAAGTCCTTGGTTATTATCAAGTGTCATTGGATTTGTCAAAGGGTAGATAAACGACTTTTTCAGGTGTTATTCACCTAAGAGTCAACTTTAGTTTGACAGTGCCACAATACTAGGGCACTGTTCTTTATTGTTTTCACTACTGCCAAGCCTAACAGAATTGGCAGTGCGAAAATTTGCTATGGGATGAGCCTTCAAGACAACCGATCGCACAGCCAATTCTAGAGAAGTATACCTACATTTATCTAAAAGTGATCTGTATAACTTCAACCAGACATTAATCGCTTCATTATTCTCAACAGAGGGCAGAACTTGTAAAGACACACCACAGCGCATCTGATCTACCTCAATAATATTGTTAATAGATTTCACCATTGGAGATAGCTGCAACTTTAGACACAAAATTTACCTTATACTTACTTATCCCTAAGGTTGAAGTAAGCAATAATTTACTTTGTCAGACTATACCTGATTAATTTGTTGTTTGGGGGGTCTTAATGGACACTTTGCTTGAGCAATAGTCTATCTTACAAGAACCCTCACTACTGTGGTCAACAAATCAAGATTTTTCCATAGGTTTTGTAACCAAATAGGAATTACGGCACAGAATAGTCTAAACTGATTGCCCAGAAACAATGCTTACGCAACTTTGGGCGGCATTTTCCTTTACAGATTGAAACTTCGGTAAACTGTCTTTGGAATAGAAGGCGTTTTGCACGCCATAGCCCATCATTAGATTGTCGAACATCTCACACCCTACTATTAGATGTTAGGGGTCATAATTGAAAGTGTTTTACTCGTAATAGAGATTTTAGGATTTATCTTCTCATTTTAATTAGAAGTTAATGCCGATTTTCGTACGGTTTGCTCGAAAACTGAAAATAATAAATATATTTATCAGCATAAAGCTTCTTAATTTACTAGGAGCTATCAATACATTAAACACGCTAGATGTTTTTAGGAGTTTTGGAAGTTAATTTTTGTTCTTTTTGGTTCATCTGTACTAATGGAAATTCGGGATTTTTCAGATCAATATACTCTATTTGACCGGAATTGAGTTTTGCTGCTAAATGACGCATTTGGGCGAGTACTTTAATTTGTTCAGACAGTTGGGGGCCTGGAACGCCGAGATGCACATTTCCTAGTTCTGTTTTCAAAATTAAATTCGTTGGATTTTGGCAATCAATTTCCATCACTTTTACGGGACTTTGGCTGACAGCTTGATGAAGTTGAGTCCAGTAGAGACAGTATTGTTTGGGCAATCCAATTACTCTGAGATTGGGTAATTTCTTAGTTGGATTCAATGATGTGTATTTTTCTAAAGGCATCCAGGCCCCGCTTGCATCTAGTAAGCCGATTGTGACTTTTTTGTTGCCAGCGCCTTGATTTTGCCCACTTGGTGTTTGAGTCACGGCTACAGGGACTCTTTCTTGGATTTCGATGTTTAATCCAGGAGGAAACAAGCGGCGTCTAACGATCGCTTGGGCAATAGTTGGTTGCTTCTTCAAAGAGTTAGCGATCGCTGCCGGTTCAATCCGCCACAAAGATTGGGGGTAAGATAGCACCAACAGTGATTGAGTTGTCTCATCTGACAGGGACTGATTGCCTGATTTGATCGCTATTTGTTTAGGACTTTTTAGCATCCACACTGGTTGGACTGCCACCCACAGTAATCCAACCGCCAAACCGGCAATGGCAAAAGTTCGCCAAATAGCTTGAATAATTCTCATCTGCCTCTGCCGACGTAATTTCTTACGGCGCTGGGCTAGATCGGTGCGGGAAACTGATATTATGCCAGCCATTCAAACCCCTTTCTACTTACAATCCAAATTCCTTGACGCCCTTGTATCATTATTAATCTCAATAAACACTGCCAGCATCTATTAGCCGCTCTCCTCAAGACTTTTTTTATTTTTAGTAACACTTTACAGTAACTACATAACGAACGTGGCGCTAATCATCCTTCCGATTAAAGTTTCCGGTGTCCATTCTTAACTTACTGTTGTCTTTTCGACAAGGGATCGTCAAACATCTTGTCTCTAAAGATTACAAAAGGTTAATTTAGATATTTATAATCTTGTAGCCTTGACAAATAAAACATGAAATGATATGTAAATATTTTGAAGTCTCTGTGTAGATTGCTATAATTCATACCAGTCTTTATCATTAGCAATCAAAACTGGGAACTATAAGATGTAGTAGCTTTTTTACTAATTAACTCAGCCATAAAGGATTGTGCTAGGTCAAACAAAAGCTACAGATTATCAAAAACTCAATAGCAGGTGTAAAAAGGACAGATATGCTTAAGGTTACTAGGGTCAACTAAATCTCTACCATACTACTGACAGCGATCTGTAACAAGTGCTGTCTTTTGCAAGATACTACCAACTTGCGAAGTAATTGTGTGCCTACATCTAGGCTAGAGATTTTTGGTATAAAAAATACAAGTTAACTGCATCTACACACACATCTACACACACATCAACATACACCTCTAGATACATGAAAACGACATTAAATTTGTCACGTTTTTATAAAGCATGTAATCCAAGCTATACGCTTAATATAAGTAACATGCTAGATCGCCAGTATTACATAGATTTTGCTGATGTTCGTGGTTGCAAGATTGTTGAAGAATTGCAGCGGACTATCATTCGGATTTCTCCTGATGAGCCAACCTGCCAGTTATTTACGGGTCACATTGGCTGCGGGAAGTCAACGGAATTGCAGCGCCTCAAGACAGAACTAGAATTAGCGGGATTTCATGTAGTTTACTTTGAGTCCAGTCAAGACTTAGATATGGCAGATATTGATATCAGCGATATTTTGCTGAGTGTAGCCCGTCAAGTCAGTGCCAGTTTAGAAGGCATTAACATCAAACTCAAACCTGGTTACTTTACCAATTTATTTAAAGAAGTAGGCGATTTTTTGCAAAGCCCCATAGAGCTTTCTGGACAAGCAGAGTTATCGTTGGGTATTGCCAAAATTACCGCTAAAACCAAAGATAGCACCCAGACGCGGAATCAACTAAGGCAATATCTAGAACCACGTACCAATAGTATTTTGCAAGCAATTAACGAAGAAATTCTAGAAAAAGCTGTTGAACAGCTAAAGCTACGGGGTCAAAAAGGATTAGTAGTAATTGTAGATAATTTGGATCGAGTGGATATGCGTCCCTTAGCATCGGGGCGATCGCAACCAGAATATCTCTTTATCGACCGAGGCGAACAGCTACGCCGACTCAAATGCCATCTAGTTTATACAATTCCCCTAACGTTAATTTTCTCCAATGAGTATGAGACACTGAAAAATCGTTTGGGGGGAGGGATTGCACCAAAAGTACTACCGATGGTATTGGTACGCCAAAGAGATGGCAGTGACTATGAACCAGGGATGTCACTAGTCCGCCAATTAGTTCTAGCAAGAGCTTTTCCAGAAGTTCCTTTGAATGAAAGGCTTTTATTAATTACAGAATTATTTGATCACTCCCAAACTTTGGATCGTATATGTCGCGTTAGTGGTGGTCATATTCGTAATTTATTAGGTTTACTTTATAGCTGCTTACAACGAGAAGATCCACCTTTTTCTAGAGACTGCTTAGAAGCCGTGATTAAGGACTACCGCGATGATTTGCTATTAGCTATTGATGAATCCCAGTGGGAATTATTGTTTGAAGTAGTGCAGCAGCAGAGAGTTAAAGGTGAGTCTGATTATCAAAGCTTATTAAGAAGCATGTATCTGTTTGAATATCGTGATCCTCTGGGGCGATGGTTTGGTATCAGTCCAGCCCTAGCAGAAACAGAAAAAGTTTTAGCTTGGCAACAAAAAAAGTAACAGTGCTGCGTGAGTCATTAGTCGTTAGTCCTTTGTCATTTGCCATTGGACTAATAACTAATGCCTAATTTCCCATTCCCCATTCCCCATTCCCCATGCTCAATAACCCATGACTACTGATAAGCAGCTACACATCTACACAAAAGAAAATCAGCATACTTTGCAAAGACTGATTAGAGCGATCGCACTTTCCAAAGGTCAATTTGCCCTTATTTTAGTTCGGTGTAACTATGGGCAATTACGTGAGCAAATGTTAGAAAGTATTCGCTCCATCAGCAAAGACATCTATATCAGAGAAATCGTTCTGAATCCATCAACTACTTCCTTACACAACACAATAGTCTCAGAACTATCTTTAGATAATCCTGCTGTCCTTACAGATTCTTTGCCATCAGGCGTGATGGTTTTTGGTATTGAGTCAACTATAGACATACAAAACTTACTTACAGGCATCAACCAAGCGCGAGATATCTATGCCGCGACTTTTCCATTTCCAGTGGTGTTGTGGCTACAAGATGATGTGGCATCATTACTTTCAAGATTAGCACCTGATTTTAAAAGCTGGGCTGCAACCACGATTAAATTTGAAATGGCAAAAGCAGATTTAATTGCTTTGATTCACCAAGAGGCAGAATCTTTATTTGCCAAAGTTTTAGAAGCAGGTGCCGAAATATTTTTATCTAACGCCTCCCTAGATTTAGATCCTAAGTCTCAACACCGCCACGAAATAGAATCAGCCCGTAATGATTTGCTGCGTCTGTACGGCGTTAAATTAACAGCAGGATTAGAAGCTAGTTTAGAATTTGTTATAGGACGAGATAAATACGCCAACGATCAAATTAATGGTGCTTTAGCCAATTATCAAAAAAGCCTAGCATTGTGGCAGCAAGAAACCAGGAGAGTAGCAGAGTGGGAAAGTAATTCTTCTTTACCCCTGTCATCTTTACTCAAGCAAGCAATAGTAATATTCCATCTGGGGTTGTGTTATCACCGAATGGCAGACTTACATCAAAATAGTAATAGTAGCTATTGCGAACATGCTCTGTTGTGGTTTAAACAATGCCTAGAAATATTGCAGGAGGTACAAAGAGAAGACTTAGTTGCTAAATTTATTTTACCTGCTTGTGAAATGCTGCAACGTTTACAAGCCTGGGATGATTTAAAAGAATTAGCTCAAAAGTCATTACATCTACATAAAACCTATGGAAGCCCTGCACAAGTTGCTCAAGATTATGGCTTTTTGGCAAATGTGGCAGCTTCTGAGTCGAATTGGATACTGGCTCATGAATTAGCGAATACAGCACTTTCTATCTCTGAAGAAGTAACACAAGCTTCTCTGCAAGATGCTTTGCGAAGACGACGACAAGAAAGTTGGTATCTTCTCTTGCTAGCACGTACACAGAGGCATCTCGGTGAGCCAGAGGAGGCTATCAATAATCTCGAATGGGCGAGGGTAGTTTGTGAGCTACAACATCAGCCATCTCTTTATTTAGAGATTTTAGAAGAACTGCGATCGCTTTACTTTTTTGAGCGTCATGACTATACAGAAGCCTTTAAACTCAAGCAAGAAAAAATACAAATAGAACATCAGTATGGCTTTCGTGCCTTCATTGGGGCAAGCCAATTGCAGCCGCAACACTCTAGAATTAACCCAGCATTGGAATCTCAAAAAATACCGTTTATTTCTGAGGGAGTTGCCCAAGAAATATCTGCTTCTGGACGACAGCAAGATGTCAATCGTTTAATTGAAAGAATTACTCGTGCAGACTACAAGCTCACAGTAATTTATGGCCCATCCGGTGTAGGTAAAAGTTCAACTCTCAAAGCTGGTTTAGTCCCAGCGCTCAAAGGTAAAGTTATTGGTGAACGCATTCCTATACCTATTGTTCTGTCTGTTTACACTGATTGGCTCACAGTCTTGATTAGCTGTCTAAATCAAGTGCTGGCATCTACAGGAATATCGGTTAATCTTAACTCTACACCCACTATACTCCTAGAAAAAATTCGGTTAGCAACCGAGCGTAATTATACAATAATTATCATCTTAGACCAGTTTGAAGAATTTTTCTTTATTAGTAATCTTCCTACTGAAAGAATAGAATTTTACCAATTTTTTAGTGAATGTTTAAATATTTCATTTGTTAAAATTATTCTGTCTTTAAGAGAAGATTATTTACATTATTTATTAGAATTTGAACGGTTGAGCCAAAAAAATAGTATTAATTTATATGATTTAGGCGTAATTAATAAAAATATTCTCGATAAGGATATTCGCTACTATCTAGGAAAATTCTCTAGCCAGGATGCTAAAGCCATAATTCATAGTCTTACTCAGCGTTCACATTCTGAACTGAGTGATGAATTAATTAACCGATTAGTCCAGGATTTAACAGGAGAACTAGACGAAGTACATCCAATTGAATTACAAATAGTTGGCGCTCAACTACAAATAGAAAACATCACTACACTCGGACAATATAAACTTTGCGGCGGCTCGGCAAAATTGGTAGAACGCTGGCTTGAGGAAGTTATTAAAGATTGTGGTCAGGAGAATGAAGAATTAACTTGGAAACTATTATTTGAGTTAACTGATGAAAAGGGCACGCGACCGTTAAAAACTAAAGCTGATTTAGCGGCTGCATTAGTTAATAATCATGATATAGATACAATATCAAGCTTTGACACAGTTGGGGAATTGATTTTAGAAATATTGGTGGGTTCAGGTTTGGTGTTGCGAGTTAGAGAAGAGTTAGGCGATCGCTATCAGCTAGTTCACGATTATTTAGTGGAACCAATTCGCCAAAAGAACAATTATGGTATGCTCGCGGAATTAGAAAAAATCAAACTTGAAAAAACTAAAGCTGAAGTTGCCCAACAGCTTAGTCAAAAGCAACTCAATTTGGTATTACAACGGCGACTGCGAGAAGCACGGATAGCAGGCGCAGTGCTGGCAATCATGGGGGGAACAATAGCAGCATTATGGTGGCAAGCCGACTTGCAAAAAAGAGCAGCAATCCACCAAACTCTACGAGCTCAACGCAGTGAAAGCAACTTGAACATTAGTGCGATCGCTGCTGCTAGTGAAGCTTTATTTGCCTCTAATAAAGAATTTGATGCCCTATTAGAAAGTTTGCGGGCTTGGAGAGAACTTAAACAGGCTGATGGAGTGCAACCAGATACCCGAATGCGGGTGGTGACAGCTCTGCAACAGGCAGTTTATGGGGTAACAGAGGCTAACCGCTTGGAAGGGCACGCTGATATTGTCTGGGGAGTAGCTTTCAGCCCAGATGGTCAGTTGCTAGCATCAGGTAGCCAAGATCGGACGGTGAAAATTTGGCGTCCTGACGGTATCTTACTTCAAACCCTCAAAGGTCACACTGATGCTGTTACTTGTGTAACTTTTAGCCCCGATGGTCAAACTTTAGCCTCCGCCAGCCTCGACAAAACAGTACAAATCTGGCGCAAAAACCGAGTTACAGGTAAATTTGACCGCAAGCCATATAAAACTCTCAAAGGACACGGTGATTCTGTTGACAGCGTTAGTTTCAGTCCTGATGGCGAGTTGTTAGCTACTGCCAGTCAGGATACAACCGTAAAAATCTGGCGCAAAGACGGCAGTTTAGTAAAAATACTGAAAGGACATCAAGGGTGGGTTAACTGGGTAAACTTCAGTCCCGATGGTCAATTCATTGCCTCGGCCAGCGACGACAAAACTGTAAAAATCTGGCGTCGGGACGGTAGCCTTGTTACAACTTTGCAGGGACATCAGCAGAATGTGATGATGGCTGTTTTCAGCCCAGATGGTAAATTGTTGGCGTCAACAGGTCGAGATAAAACAGTAAAGCTTTGGCGGCGGGAAATTAACAGCACTAAAGACGGTTTTGACTTTCGTCTTTACAAAACTTTACGGCAGCATACCAAGAGAGTGTGGAGTTTGAGCTTTAGTTCCGATAGTCAAAAGTTAGCTTCCGCAGGTGAAGACAATACCATAAACCTCTGGAGTATCACTGGTACTTTACTCAAAACCTTCAAAGGACATAGCGATGCTGTTGTCAGCATCGCTTTCAGTCCAAATAACAAATTTCTAGCTTCAGGGAGTTTTGACAAAAGCGTGAAACTATGGAGTTTAGATGCCCCAACACCGTCTATTCTTCAAGGGCATCAGAAGCGAGTTTTGAGCGTTGCTTGGAGTCCCGACGGTCAGATGCTAGCTTCTGGTAGTAGCGATCGCACTGTCAAACTTTGGCAACGATACATCAGTAGAGGTGAGGTCAAAACCCGACTTTACAAAACTTTAGTGGGGCATACTAATCAAGTTCCTAGTGTCAGTTTTGACCCTAAAGGTGAAATGCTGGCTTCAGGAAGTTATGACAAAACTGTGAAACT
>NZ_CAXTNE010000091.1:0-11096 GCF_964245445.1 uncultured Nostoc sp. | reverse complement strand
AAACTGTGAAACTGTGGCGACGGGATGGTACTTTGCTCAAAACTTTTTCGCCCCATGACAGTTGGGTGTTAGGTGTTAGCTTTAGTCCTACTGACGAGTTACTGGCTTCTGCCAGCTGGGATAACACTGTAAAACTGTGGCGACGGGATGGGACGTTATTAAAAACCTTATTAAAGGGGTACAGTGATAGCGTTAATGCCGTTACTTTCAGTCCCAATGGTGAATTGCTTGCCGCAGCCAGTTGGGATAGTACAGTGAAACTCTGGAGCCGTGATGGCAAATTAATTAAAAGTCTTAATGGGCATCATGCTCCGGTATTAAGTGTCAGTTTTAGCCCAGATGGTCAAACACTAGCATCAGCGAGTGATGACAACACGATAATCTTGTGGAATTTACATCTTGACGACCTACTTGTTCGTGGTTGCAATTGGGTGGGCAATTACCTCAAACACAACCACAATCTTGAGGAGCGCGATCGCCTTCTTTGTGATGGTATAACTAGTAAAAACCTTTTTTAATTACAAATTACGTTAGCCTTAACGATAGTAAGGAACGAGCGTCCCTAAGAGCATCATTACGAATTACGAATTAGCTTGAAGCCTCAATGAGCAACCGCTTTTAGTTTAGCGGTTGATGAGGCGATCCAAGTTGTTAATTCAGGCTAGAAATTTATTTTGAGATCATCAGCCGCATGAGCGATCGCTCTCCAAAACTTCATGATTATTTTCTGCGGGAGCCTCTTGTGGCAAATTTGCTAAAAAGGCTTGTAATCTCATGCGCTCAATATAAGGCCAGCCTCCCTCAGACTCAATATCTTTCAGTAGTGAGTAGAGTTGCCGACGGTTAACAGGCAAACTCTCTTGAAAAACCCCGTCTCGAATCTCTCGGTGTAAATGCTCCAATTGCCTAAGCATTGCCAAAAGAGCTACACTATCGCCTTGACAATCTTGAACTGCATCATACACCACAGTTGCGATCGCTTGGAGTTTACAGGACAACTCCCCTGATTCAAGATTTTTATTATTGTCCATGCCATCCTTTCCGTATAAATGAGGTCAACTCAAATTTACCGGAGATTTTTAATTTTCCCTAGTTTGCCAATAGTTCCTCTAGAAAATGAACCTTCTGTAGGCTTCTAAATGAGTTTTTTCTGGAATCTCCCTTTCCCCCTGTCCCCTGTCTCTTCGTTGAGTCAGGGGTGAATATAACTAGATTTGTATCTTTATCAAAAGCAATTGCGATCACTCGTAAAAGAGCGTAGTAACCTTTACCATAGCCTCCACGGCAGCTAGATGCGATCAGGATGAGACTTTCTTGAATTTTGAGTACTTTGATTTTGAGTTAAAAAAAATCGTATGATCTGGCTGATTTACCCATCAAACAATGGGCTGTATGTAGTGGCGTCACATACATGATACAAAAAGACTTAGGCGACGCCGCTTTTGCTATATGCAAGAGCAAAGTGCGAAGCAGCGACACGTTTAAGTACGTTTAGCAGAGAAAAGTTTGAGTGGCGACTGCCAACCTTATACGCCCGGACACTTGTTTCAACTCAAGAATCAGAGCAATGCAGTGTCCGATAAAGGATGGCTTCTCGTCAAATATCAAAGCTTCGATGCAGTTTTACAACTTAGATATTAATTTTTGAGATTGAGGTTGACCATGAGGTATCGCGCTTTAATTGTTGCATTCTTGGCTTTGTGCCTGGGGCTAATAACTGCTTGTAGTGATGCTCCTGCTGTTAGTAGTGGTAGAGATGTACTCACTTACGATCAAATTCGCGGCACTGGCTTGGCTAACAAATGCCCCCAACTAACAGAAACAAGCCGTGGCTCCATTCCCATTGATTCTAGCCAGTCATACACCATCAAAGAACTTTGTTTAGAACCAACTAGCTTTTTTATCAAAGAAGAACCTGCTAATAAACGCCAACAAGCAGAATTTGTTGCTGGCAAATTGTTGACCAGATACACTTCCACCATTGACCAGGTGCAAGGCAACCTAAAAATTAACCCAGATAATAGCCTTACCTTTGAGGAAACTGATGGTCTTGACTTCCAAGCCATCACTGTGCAACTTCCTGGTGGTGAGCGAGTACCTTTCCTCTTCACCATCAAAAACTTGGTTGCTCAAACCCAACCCAGTTTGAGCAGCATTAACACCTCTACGGACTTTGAAGGCACTTTCAAAGTTCCTTCCTATCGTGGTGCTGCCTTTTTAGATCCAAAGGGTCGTGGTGTCGTTAGTGGCTACGATAATGCTGTGGCTCTCCCCGCCCAAGCGGATGATGAAGAACTTACCCGCACTAACGTCAAGCGTGCTGAAAATCTTAATGGCAAGATTTCTTTGCAAATCGCTAAAATCGATAGCTCTAGTGGTGAAATTGCTGGTACTTTCGAGAGCGAACAGCCATCTGATACTGATTTAGGTGCTGGCGAACCTAAAGAAGTTAAGATTCGCGGTCTATTTTTTGCACGGGTTGAACCTACTCGTGGCTAAACTCTCTGGAGTTAGGTAACTGACTGGCATTCAGAACTACAATTCTGTAAACATCAGGTTTCATAACAAAAGTTAACTTTTTTGCCCCCATTTTCAGGGCTATTCCATTCCTATAAAAGCATTACAGCGACGAAAAGAGACAAAGGTTCAAGGGGAGACAAGAGAAAAATTCTTCCTTCCCTTGTTCCCAGCTTTTCAAGAGGCTTTTAAAGAATGAAACAGCTCTGCCTTTTTTTAGGCGTTTTTCACAAAGAGGAAGAAACTTTAAATACAACAAAGGGCGAGATGCCTTTTGTTGTATCTTTTTGCGTAAATTTACGTATTATTTTCTGCAAATTATTAGTAATTTTTAATTATTGGATAAGTTTTGGTTTAATGAACACGTAATTTTACTGTAAATCAAACTTTTGCTTACCCAACAAAATTGTAGCTACTGTTGTTTTGTTTATAAAAATTAGCTTCAGCATTAATTAATTAAAGTTAAGTACAATCTCGGTTTTATATTTGGTAACTAATTTTATATTTTATTTCTATGTAGTCCCTAAAACAACTACAGTTCATATCGATTTTGCTTATTTAAACTTTGCTCGATTGTCAAGCAAGTCTATGGAATTTTCTTTAGAAAAAAGTTGTTATCTACCAGAGAATTTGCTAAGGCATATAGCACGACATTATCTTTGATATCGTGCGCTCGCAGCTGAGTTTAAAAGTGAGGAATTAATTGTTGATTTACTTAATGAACACGGTGCTATGCCTACCACAACAACCAATGAACTGAAACAGGAAATTTGGCAGTTGTTGCGAGAATATCAGCAATCTCCGTCAGAAAATGTTCGGAATAAGCTGGTAAAACTTAATTTTGGACTTGTGAGAAAAGAAGCTCACTACTGGACGAATCAATGTCATGAAACCTACGATGATTTGCTCCAGGTTGGATCTTTGGGTTTAATCAGGGCGATTGAAAAATTTGAACTTTCCAAGGGACATGCTTTTAGTTCCTATGCTCTTCCCTATATTCGAGGTGAAATTCAACACTATCTTCGAGATAAAGGTGTCACCGTGCGAATTCCTCGCAAATGGTTAGCACTGCAACAGCAAGCAATAGGAGTGTCACGTTCTTGGCGTGAAAAGCATAATCGCCAACCAACAGACTCGGAATTAGCCACAGCACTGGAAATTTCTCCAAATGAATGGCAAGAAATTAAATTAGCATGGATAAATCGCGCTCCCTTGAGTCTCGATGTGCCAATCCAAGATGGAGAAGAAGGCTCTACCTGTTTGGGAGAATTAGTTCCAGATCCTAACTATCGCAGCTTTCAACTAGTACAAGAAGACCAACTTCGCTTGCAACAAGCATTGGTTCAGCTAGAACAACGCACCCGCGATGTGTTGGAATGTGTGTTTTTACAGGATTTAACACAAAAACAAGTTGCAGAACATCTGGGAATTAGTGTAGTAACAGTTTCCCGTAGAGTTAAGAAAGGTCTGGATTTGATGAAACAGCTTATGGGTGTGGCAGAAGATTGATTGCATAAACACCAAGCCGCAGTTATGCCCAGTATGCAGTGCTAAAAATAACCCTCAAAATTTAAAAAGTTAAGTTATAAAGAGAACATACTTTGCCTTTGATACAAATTTTAGGCATGTTGATTTCAACTTTCCAATTTTCCAATGGCTTTTGAGAACAGCTCATGGGCAGAAATTTAAAAATTACAATTGCAGCTATGTTAACTTTAGCGATCGCTGGATGTGCTTCTGAAGATACACCACAAGCGATCAATCCTGCGCCAATTCCCAAAATAACAGCAAAGTCGCCATCAACGACTCAATCCTTTAAGAATCCAGTGATACCTGCCAAAGAGGTTTCACAAGTTACCCCCGCATCTGCTAACTTGATTCAATCCACTAATGCTACAGAGCGGGCACGGTTTGTTCAGGTATCAAAAGACCGGGCTGACCCGTTTGCACAACTTTTCGGGCAGACTCCCGGAATGCCGCCTAAAACAATTGGAAGACCTGTTCCCGTGTTGCCTAAGCTACCTACTGCATCCTTAACAGTCCGAAAACTTCCAACACCCAACATAGCTTTAAATCAGAAAAAAAATAAGATTGCTTCTGTACCAAAAAAAGTCAATCCTAGTTTGATTTCAATCTTACCTAAGGTTTTGCCTCAAGTTGTCCCCAATCCAGCTTTAATATCTGTATTGCCACCGCCAGCACAACCTGAGTTAGCAAAGGCAGTTGTTGTGACTGGTGTAGTTTTAATTAGTAAGGAACCACAGGCAATTATCAAAGTACCGGATGAGCCGACGAGTCGCTATGTGCAGGCGGGACAGCGATTAGCAAATGGCGTACTGGTTAAACGTATTGAAATGAATCAGGGCTACAATCCGATCGTGATTCTAGAACAATATGGTATTGAAGTTGCCAAAATGGTAGGAGAAGGGGCTATCAATTCGACGCCGTCAGCTGCATCTGCTAGCGGCAATCCTGTTTCAGTGACAACGCCCCCCTCAAATCCTTTTAATGTTGGAGCTTCATAACGATGGAGACTAAGGAAAAAATTGAATTCGCTGGTTTGCCTTTAGCTGTCTATAGAGAGATAGCAGCTCATTTACATCAAGTCGAAGGGGTAAAAGTGGATTTGATTCCCCAGTCATCCCAACAGTTTGATTACAATCAAAGTCAAATTGGTGGCTTGTGTATATCGTGGACAGCAAACTCTGGTTTAGAAAGTCGGCAACGAGTTAATCAAATTTTGGCTTACTATCAAAATCGCTATATGAATCCTATTTGATTTGTGAAAATTGAAATTTTAGATTCCCGATTTCTCAAAGAAATCGGGAATTTTGTTGTTCACAAATGACTAAGTAGAGCTAGCCCGTTTCAAAGTGGGTAAAAATTTTGCTCGATAAACTTTAACCTCTTAATGTGTTCTCTGTGTCCAATAAGGTTAAATAAAATGCTTTTGAACCGCTCCAGACGCAAAGAAGCCAGTGCGTTGCGTGGATTCCCCGACTTGTACCCCTATGGGGAAGCAAGCTACATTCTTAGCGTTCCCGCTCTTTAGCAACTGGCGCGGCGCAAAGAAAAAAAAGAGATTTTACCAGTCACCTTGAAAGAGCAAGTCTTACTACGAACTTGTTCACCCCTCGTAACTAAAGTGACAGACTACTAGTAAGAAAGAGCCTTCATTGGCAATAAACTTGATTTGCGGATATTTTTACATTTATCACATCTGTTATAGTCTAGATAGTTCAATTGAGGAAAGCCCAACTTGATGGCAGCCTTGGAAGATGTAAAAATTGCAGCGTTGATTCGGGAAGCTCGGCAGCTACTGCAACTGTCTCAAGTTGAGTTTGCTAGCAAAATCGGTGTGTCATTTCAGAGTGTTAATCGATGGGAGAATGGACGAAATAGACCAATTCCCCTAGCGCTCAAGCAGATTGAAAGATTGTTACATGATATGGGAGAACCAGGTGAAAACCTATTAACCAAATACTTTAGCAATCAGGACTAGCAGCAATGACACCTGAAAGAGAAGGTCTAGCTGTTAACAGTGTTTTTATTGAAGGTGGCGAAATTGGAAGCCTGATGCGATCGCTCGATTGGTCGCAGACTGCTTTAGGTTCTGTGGCTGATTGGCCCCAGAGCTTACGGAGTGCCATTAGCATCTTGCTGGCTTCTAAAGCTCAGATTTGCCTTTTCTGGGGTTCGGAATTAATCACGCTTTATAACGATGCCTATCGCCCTGCTCTTGCCTCAAAACATCCCTGGGCGCTCGGTCGCCCTGCCCATGAAGCGTGGAGCGAAGTCTGGAATGTTTTAGAACCTTTGCTTAAGGGAGTTGTGGCGACAGGAGTTGCATTCTGGGCGCAAGATCATTTATTTTTCGTGAATCGACACGGTTACATTGAGGAAACTTACTTCGATGTCTCCTACGACCCTGTGCGAGATGAAAGCGGGAAAGTTGGCGGAGTCTTTTGCATTGTTAGTGAAACAACAGGACGAGTGCTGGGCGATCGCCGTTTACAAACCCTAAGCTTACTAAGTAGAGAAACGGCTCAAGCAAAGACCACAGAAGCGGCTTGTCTGTCTGCAATTCAAGCCTTAGCAACAAATTCTCATGACATCCCGTTTGCCATGCTGTATCAGGTGGAGGCAGATGGCAGCAGTGCAAATTTGGTTGCAACTACTCCAATGGAGGAAACAGTAGCAATATCGAGAGTGAATTTAACTCAACACAGCGATGCATGGAAACTCATACAAGTTTATCATACCGGGGAAGCAGCAATCGTTGATGATTTGACAACTCGCTTTGGGGCTTTGCCCACAGGAGCTTGGGACAAGCCCCCCTCTGCTGCTTGGGTCGTGCCGTTGATTCCACCTGGACAAAAACAAATCGTTGGATTGCTGGTATTGGGTATCAATCCCCACAGGGCTTTTGAGGAGGATTACCGGAAGTTCTTCGATTTGCTCGTAGGTAACATGACGATCGCGATCGCTAATGCCCGTGCTTATGAAGAAGAACGCAAGCGATTGGAGGCATTAGCAGAACTGGATCGAGCTAAAACGACCTTCTTCAACAACGTCAGCCACGAATTTCGCACTCCCCTAACGCTGATGCTGTCGCCACTGAAAGAGACGTTAACCGAATTAGATGGAATTCTTCCAGCCAAAGCCCAAGCAAAATTGGAGATGGTGCAGCGCAATGGCACACGGTTGCTCAAGCTAGTCAATACGCTGTTAGATTTCTCACGCATTGAAGCCGGACGCACCATAGTTAGTTATGAGCCAATGGATTTAGCTACGTATACCGCAGAACTGGCAAGTATTTTCCGGTCTGCTGCTGACTCGGCGGGGCTGCAATTAATTGTGGATTGTCCTCCCCTAGCAGAACCCGTTTACGTAGATCGCCAAATGTGGGAGAAGATTGTGTTAAATCTGCTCTCCAATGCATTGAAATTTACCTTTGTTGGAGAGATTGCAGTTTCTTTGCGCCCGGTTGACATGATGGTATCATTGGTAGTACGCGATACTGGTACTGGAATTCCGGCAGATGAGGTTCCCCGGTTATTTGAGCGGTTTTATCGAGTTAAAGGTGTCAAAGGTCGCACCTTTGAGGGCACGGGCATTGGGCTGTCGCTAGTGCAAGAATTAGTCCAGATGCATGGTGGGACAATCACCGTTGACAGCACCTTCGGTCAAGGCAGTACCTTTACTGTCCAATTGCCAACTGGAACGGCTCACTTACCCCTAGATTGCCTTAATGCTAGTCAAAGCAGTGTTTCTACTGCTTCTGGAGCAATGTCTTATGTTGAGGAAGCTTTAGGGTGGCTCCCGAAAGAAACTCTTGAGGAGGAATTCTCCCCTGCTTCTTCTGCCCGGATTCTATTGGTGGATGACAACACCGATATGCGGAATTATTTGCGACGGATTCTTAGCGAGTACTACAACGTGGACGTGGCAATTGAAGGTGAAACCGCCTTAGCTGACGCATACAACGATCCGCCTGATTTAATCCTCAGCGATGTCATGATGCCAGGAATGGATGGCATTGAGTTGCTGCGGCAGTTACGGGCTGATTTAAGAACGCGCGAAATTCCCATTCTGCTACTGTCTGCGCGGGCTGGAGAAGAATCGGCAGTCGAAGGATTGGAGTCTGGGGCAGATGATTACTTGGTGAAGCCATTCAGCCGACGGGAATTACTGGCACGGGTTGCCGCCAATCTAGAGTTAGGACGAGTGCGCCTTGCTGCGAGTCAGCAACGTTTTCGTTTTCTGGCTGAATCCATTCCCCAAATGGTGTGGACGGCTGATACAATTGGTCGGGTAGATTATTACAGCCTTCGCTGGCTTGACTACACTGGGTTGACACTAGAGCAAATCCAGGAGTTCGGTTGGCAGAACCTCATCCACCCAGAGGAACGAGAACACACTATCTCGGTGTGGACTCAAGCCGCTCAAATGGGCACAAGCTACGAAGTTGAACATCGCTTGAGACAGGCAGATGGAACCTATCGTTGGCATCTCACCCGCGCTTTACCAATGCTGAATGAAAACAGTCAAATTATTCGCTGGTATGGCACTTGCACAGATATCAGCGCTCACAAACTTGCACAAGAAACCTTACGCCGATCTGAAGAACGCTATCGAACGCTGTTTGAGTCCATTGACGAAGGATTTTGCGTGATCGAAATGCTGTTTGATGAAAACGACACACCGAATGATTATCGTTTTTTAGAAATCAATCCGTCCTTTGAGAAACAAACGGGACTCAAAGACGTACAAGGCAAAAGGATACGTGATCTAGTTCCGAATCATGACAAGCATTGGTTTGAAATTTACGGCAAAGTAGCCATGACGGGCGAACCCATTCGTTTTGAGAATCGCGCTGTTGCCCTACAACGTTGGTTCGACGTTTATGCATTCCGCATTGGGCAGCCGCAGCAGCGACAAGTCGCCGTTCTTTTCAAGGATATTAGCGCTCGCAAACTTACCGAAGCCGCCCTGCGAGAAAGTGAAGAGTTAAAGCAACGAATTTTAGACAGCAGTCATGATTGCATCAAAGTTTTAACGTTAGATGGGCGGGTACTCTACTTGAATCAAGGCGGGCTGCATCTTCTAGAAATTGATGATCCTGCGTCCTTTCTTAAGGCCGAGTGGATTAGTTTTTGGGAAGGCGAAGACCGAGAAAATGCCGCTTCGGCGATCGCCACAGCCAAAATAGGTAATGTCGGTCAATTTCAAGGCTACTGTCCCACAGCCAAAGGCAAGCCGAAGTGGTGGGATGTGATTATTACTTCCGTCCGAAATGCATCAGGAATTATTGCACAACTCTTAGTTGTCTCACGCGATATTACAAAGCAAAAGCAAGCGGAAGCTGAACGCGAACAACTTTTTTTGCGTGAGCAAGCTGCGCGTGAACAAGCTCAGACAGCAAATCGGATTAAAGATGAGTTTCTGGCTGTGCTATCACATGAATTGCGATCGCCCCTCAATCCTATTCTGGGTTGGTCTAGGTTGCTTCGCAATGGGACATTAAATGCCGCAAAAACGGCTATCGCTTTGGAAACAATCGAGCGCAATGCCAAACTCCAGGCACAATTAATTGAAGATTTGTTAGATATCTCTCGCATCTTGTCTGGCAAACTCAATTTAGAAATGGCTCCTGTTAACTTGGCATCCACGATTGAAGCGGCTATTGAAACCGTGCGTTTAGCAGCAGAAGCGAAGTCAATTCAAATTGAGAGAGTATTTGACCCAAATATTGGGCAGATTTTGGGAGATTCTGCTCGTTTACAGCAAGTATTTTGGAATTTGCTTAGTAACGCTGTAAAATTTAGTTTCGCTGGTGGACGGGTTGAAATTCGGTTAGAGTGCCAAGACTTGCAGGCTCAAATTACTGTTAGCGACACGGGTAAAGGTATTAATCCAGACTTTCTACCCTACGTGTTTGAATCCTTTCGTCAGGCGGATGCAACAACAACTAGGAAGTTTGGCGGATTAGGGTTAGGGTTGGCGATCGTGCGTCATCTAGTTGAACTGCATGGAGGTACTGTTCAGGTAGACAGTGCTGGAGAAGGACAGGGAGCCATCTTTAGTGTTAGGTTTCCCTTAATGAAAGCACAAAGTTATAGCCAGAAAGTACAAAAGGACTCCTCATTATTGACTTTTAACGCCTCACCTCTAACAGGAATACGGTTACTAATTGTTGATGATGATCAAGATATTTGTGATTTTTTAGGCTTTGTCCTTGAACAGGCGGGAGCAGAGGTTTGTATTGTAACATCGGCAATAGAAGCACTCGAAGCAATAGAGCAATCACCACCAGATATTTTGTTAAGTGATATTGGAATGCCAGAGATGGATGGCTATATGCTGATTCGACAAATTCGAGCCATGCCACCCGAACAAGGTGGACAAATTTTGGCTTTAGCCCTCTCGGCTTATGCTGGAGAAGTTAATCGCCAACAAGCTCTAGCCGCCGGATTTCAGCAGCATGTTGCCAAGCCAATAGACCCAGACACATTAATTGCAGTCATTCTAGATATAATCGCCAAGAGAAATTAAATTTCAAGATAAGGGTGTAGATGCTTCTGCGGCTTCTTGCAGGGAGGATTAGCTTGCTAGCATCAATTGGCGATTTTAAATTTTTAATTGGAGCAAAGTGACTATGACTGCTGCTGTCTTTCTAGAAAATGTCTACAAGTTTTACAACAATGTACCTGTAGTTAATGACCTGTCATTCCAAATTGAAGCGGGGGAAATATTTGCTTTACTCGGCCCGAACGGTGCGGGTAAATCAACCACGATTCGGATGCTGACTACACTAACAAAACCCTCCCAAGGACGGATAGAAGTAGGTGGATATGATGTGAGAAGCCAAGCAATGTTGGCAAAACAGAGTATTGGCGTAGTCTTGCAGCAAGTAAGTGTGGATAATGATTTAAGCGTTTGGGAAAATATGGAATTGCATGGGAGGCTACATCACATTAGCAACCCACAGCGACAAAAACTAATTAATCAATGGCTAGAGTATGTGGGAGCAACGCGATTTGGTGAGGTAGGATCAAAAACCAGCGATCGCTAAAAAT
>NZ_CAXTNE010000090.1:23823-26194 GCF_964245445.1 uncultured Nostoc sp. | reverse complement strand
GGAGTGGGGAGTGGGGGATGGCGAATGGGGAGTTGGGAGTCGGGAGTGGGGAAGATTGAAATTTACGTCTAATGTGAATTGAGTAGTTGAAAACCTTTTAGTTTCGTTGATGATTCCAAAATCATGGTTTTGTCCAAGCCTAGAAACCCTTATGGAAAAATGGGATTTTTTAATTCACATCAAGTGTAATTCCCTATTCCCTACTCCCTACTCCCCTTATTTTCTAAAGAACGAATCAAAGCACGGAGTAGTCTTCCTACAGATTCACATTGCCTCAAAATAGGGGTGACTAGTTGAGTATTTGTAAGTCCAACTTTGGCTCTAGCTGATAGTAATAAGTGAGTTTCGAGTTCTTTGAGAGAGCCTTGTGCTATTCGGAGAAATTTTATGTATTCCGGGCGATACTCTCGCCCATAGCCCTCAGCTATATTTGCTGGAATTGATACAGCTGCCCTACGAATCTGTGAAGTCATTCCGTAAAGTTCCTCTTTTGGAAATGCAATCGTTAGCTGATAGCAAGCTTCAGCTAAATTCATGCCTTCTTGCCAAACTCTTAAATCTTGATAAGATCGAATTTCAGAAACTGTCATTTCCTACTCCCCACTCCCCACTCCCTATTCCCTACTTCACTTTAAACTTACTAGCAGTTGTTAATAGCTCTTGCGCCATCCCTGATAAATCTTGGAACACAGTAGCAATTTCTTGAGATTCAGCAAAAGTCTTATTAGCAATTTCTGCTACATCTTGCATTGATTTTGTGACTGTTACAGATTGCGTCATTTGTTTTTGAGTCGCTGCGGTAATTCGCTCGATTAGCTGACTAATTTCGGCAGTTGCATAAACGATCGCATTCAAGTTTTGGCGAGTATCATTGACAAGATTTGTACCTTCTACTACCTGCTGAATACCAGTTTCCATCGCTACTGCTACTTCTCCGGTTTCTGCTTGAATCTCCTGGACTAATTTTTCTATTTCGATGGTTGCTGCTGCTGACTGGCGAGATAAAGAACGGACTTCATCAGCTACAACTGCAAAGCCTTTGCCATATTCACCTGCACGCGTGGCTTCAATGGCTGCATTCAAAGCCAGCACGTTTGTCTGTGTGGCAAAATTACCAATCAAATTCACCACTTTAGAGATTTTTTGCGAAGATTCACTGAGGCGTTTAATTTTCTTGCTGGTTTGAGCGACGGTTTCACGAATTCCTTGGATTGCTTTTACAGTTAAGTTCATCGCAGTATCGCCAGACTCTACAGTTTCATTGGCTTGTTGTACCGCTACTTGTACTAACTCAGCATTCGTCACTACAGCTTGAGTAGAGTCCACCATCTGTTGAATCTCCCCTAAAGCTGCGGTAATTTCCTCAGATTGTTGTTGTGCTAAATTAGTCAGTCCCGCTAGTGAAGCTTCGCTGTTACTGGAAGTTTGGGCAACTTGTTGAGCAGCCCCCTGTACCTGAAGAACGATTTGCCGCAGTGCTTGCAGGGTATTATTGTAAGCATCGGCGATCGTGCCTAGTTCGTCTTCTGTAATGGGTGCGCGTACTGTTAAGTCGCCATTGAGGGCGGGTCTAAGGGCTGTTAGCAGTTGAATAGATCGTTGTTGTAGTAACTCCTTAGCTGCCTTTTCTCGTGCTGCTGCTTCTGCTAATTTGGCTGACTGTCCTTGTACTTGTTGCAAATATTCAGTCTGTTGTAATGCTAGCCCTAACTGGTTGCCTATGCGTGCTAACAAGGTGACTTCCGATTCATCCCAATCACGAGTTCCAGAATTTTGATAAGCTGCCAGCAATCCCCACAATTGTTCCCCAGCAAATACAGGAACAATTACATAAGCTTTGGCTTCAAATTGCTCTAAAACTTCAATGTGGCAAGGGGAATGACCTACCTGATAGATGTCATTAACAACAAAGTTTTCCCCTTGGGCATATCGACCTCCTTGAGTTTCTTGTAAGTGGGTATCTTCCCAGACAGTTTTGATATCGGGGCCTACCAATTTTACCCAAGTATGAGCTGCTGATTCTGCTACAAATTCACCAGTCCAATTAGGATTGAAGCGATAGACTGCGACGCGATCGCATCGCAGTAATTGTCGTACTTCTTGAGTGGTTGTTTTGAAGATTTCTTGTACATCTAAAGATTGCCGAATCCGGTTACTGATCTTGGTGATAGCTTTCTCTTGTTCTGCAATCTGAGCTAGTTTTTCAGATTTTAACCGAACTAATTCCAAATAATCTATCTGTGATTTAGCTAGGCTAAATTGCAAGCTAGTCTGAACCAAAAAGTTAACTTCCCAGGTTTCCCACTCACGGGGGCGAGAATTTTGATAAGCTGCCAGCAAACCCCACAATTTATCCCCGAAGAATATAGGA
>NZ_CAXTNE010000090.1:0-23723 GCF_964245445.1 uncultured Nostoc sp. | reverse complement strand
AGAATTTTGATAAGCTGCCAGCAAACCCCACAATTTATCCCCGAAGAATATAGGAACAATTATGTAAGCTTTGGCTTCAAACTGCTCTAAAATCTCAAGATGGCAAGGAGCAAGCCCTACTTGATAGATGTCATTAACAACAAAGTTTTCGCCTCTGACATACCTACCTCCCTTAGTTTCTTGCAAGTAGGTATCGTCCAAAACGGTTTTAATATTAGGGCCTACCAGTTTTGTCCAGCCAGTACCCACAGACTCAGCCACAAATTCGCCACCCCAGTCAGGGTTAAAACGATAGACTGCGACGCGATCGCATCGTAGTGATTGGCGCACTTCTTGAGTGGTTCTTTTGAAGACGCTATCTACATCTAAAGATTGTCGGATGCGACCTACTATCTTAGTAAAAGCTTTTTCTTGTTCAACTATTTGGGCTAGTTGCTCAGATTTCTTATGCATCTGTTCTAGATATTCGCCTTGTGAGATAGCCACACCAAATTGCAATCCAATTTGGGTTACAAAGCTTTCTTCCCAAGGTTGCCAATCACGAGGCCCAGAATTTTGATAAGCTGCTAGCAAGCCCCATAATTTCTCTCCAGCAAATATGGGCACAATGATGTAAGCCTTCATTTCATACTGCTCTAAAATATCAATGTGGCATTGAGCGTGACCCATTTTATAGATGTCTTTGGCCACAAAGCTTTCACCCTTGGCATAACGTCCTCCTTGGGTGTCTTGCAAGTGGCTATCTTCCCACACCATATAAAAATCAGGGCTGACCATTTTTACCCAGCCATTACCCACTGATTCTGCGATAAACTCGCCACTCCAGTCAGGTTTGAAACGATAAACGGCGACGCGATCGCATTTTAGTAATTGCCGTACTTCTTGAGTGGTTGTTTGAAAAAGCTTATCGACATTTGATGCCCGCAAAATTTTGTCAATTACTTTAGCTACAGATTTTTTTGCTAGTATGCGCTGTTGTTCTTCTCTTTTGAATTCAAAACTCTGCAATTTGTATATCAGTTCTGTTGTAATTTGAGATAATAGGCCAATTTCTACTTCTTGCCACTGCCGTGTTGATAAGCAATTATTTACTACCAGTAATCCCCATACTTTACCTTCTACTACAATCGGTAAACTCAAACTAGCTTTTATTTGAAATTTATCTAATAGTTGCTTTTGATAAGGGGTAAGTTGAATCTGAGTGATATCGTCAATAACTACAGGTTCTATATAGTCTTGATTGGTATATAAACCAAAAATAATTCCGGGAATCTTTTCGCCTAAAGTTGGTGTCCAACCTAGTGTTCTTGATTCTGCTAAAACATTACCTGAATCAAAAGAAGTAAACTGATAAATTAAGGCGCGATCGCAGCCAATTTTTTCTCTAATCTGCGCTACAGTAATTTTGAGTAGTGTATCAAGGTCTGGCGCTTGGCGCATGTGAGTTGCGATGTCTTGCAACTGTCGCCGCCAAGTTTTGAATTCCTGAGCGATCGCGTTTAATAAGGATATTTCATTGCTAGCAATATTTGTTATATTAGCGCTCCCATTTAGATTTTCTACTTCAGAGATTAAATCCTGCTTTTCATGGCTATTGTTATACAAAAATGTCATTATATTGACCTCAAGATTTGTTAGAGTAATAATTGATTATTAGTCAGTTAAGAATGAACTAGTACTGCAAGGCGGAAGTCAAAAGTCCAAAAGCTTTAACTTTAGCATTTTTAGCTGTAATAAAATGCTAAGTTTATTTCCGCCGACTTGTATTAGTATTTGGCTAAGAAAGATTAGGAATTGTTAAAACAATATGCCTAATCAACACGAGCAACTGTTGAATTATGAATTTTCCACATGGGAGCTTGGATAATTGTTATGGCATCTAAATTAAAAATCATATCCTCAGAATCATTAATAAAGTATCCCTGTAAAAAAGGTGAGATTTTAGGATAAAATAATTCGCTATTTGGGGGTTTCATTAGTTGAGTATCTAGCCATTCAATATCTATCAGTTGTCGCACCAATAGCCCCAAATATTTACCCTTGTTTTCGAGAACAATCACCATCATTTTTGAAAGTAAATTTGCTCCTTGCGAAATTGGAGGATAACCTAGCATTGCCTCTAAATCTACTAGCCAAAGCATCTCACCGCGCCAGTTATAGATACCCAAGATGCTACTAGGCATTTGAGGAACGCCACATATTTCTGGTAATGATATTTGCAAAACTTCTGTGATGTGTTGTAACGAAATTATCGCTGTATCCCTTACTCCCAAATTAAAACTTAAAAACTTTTCCTTAGTTTCCAAAATTATTTTCCTTTGTGCTTGATTATTGATCTCTAGCCACTATTTGCAGTATTATTTTATTTTGTATAGGTTCTAAATTAGAAATAGAGACTTCTAGTTGTTTGTGGATTTATCAAATTTTGCTAGCTAATTAATCGTTTTAAAACTACCACTAGTTCCTCTCGATCAATCGGTTTTGATAAATAACCATCAGCGCCCAACATATTACCCCAAATTTTATCTACATCACTATTTTTTGTAGAGCAAAAAACTACAGGTATTTTGCTAGTACTGGGATTGTTTTTCAACTCTCGGCAAATTTCAAAGCCACTTTTACCTGGTAAAATTACGTCGAGAAATATTAGGTCTGGCTTATTTTTATCTATTTTGTCTTGAGCTTCTTCACTGCTTGTGGCACTAATCACAGAATAACCTGCCTGTTGCAAGTAACGGCTGATTATTTCCATATCTGTTAAGCCATCTTCAACAACTAAAACAGTATTCATGGTAATTACCCTTTAAAAGTTTTTAAGGATGTAAACAAATTAGACATACAAATCCTAAATTATATGTGAACAAAGACATCCAAGGGACTAGATAGTAGTACAGTTTGGCTGAATATAAACTTACCATTTCAAAACAGCCAGAAAACCCAAAATTAAAGTATACGTGAATTTTGACTCCGCCTTACAGTACTAGCTTTTAACCCATTGTCATAAAGAATATTTCACAACTCAAATAGGACTGTTATAAATACAAAAATTTGTATTTGTCTAATTTTGATTCAATCTTTATATTTTAACCTCCGAAAAAGTACGTAATGAACATAATTTAATATATGTTTTAGTTATGTAATAAACTTCGATTTTATATAAAAAAATAGGTGGATTTAAGAGCGCCACCTACTTGTATCTTATGAATTTGGACTTCTTATTTATCACCCCAGTAATTTTATGTTTTCTGGGGTGGAAAAGTTTATCTGTTGTAAAATCTTTTGTGATGGCTATTGTTAATCAATAGACTCATGCTAAAGAATGAAATTTTAAAAGTAATCAGATTAGTTGATAATTAATTATCAATAAAAATTATTAATTCTCCCTACTTACAAACTTCTAAATTAGCTTGACTCTTGTCGATGGATATACTCGGCGTAGGTAAATATTTACGTACTATACTCATTACCTTGTCAGGCACTACAGGTTTAGCTATAAAATCTGTAGAACCGACTACCTTAGCACGAACTCTATCTAAAAGACCATCACTACCTGTTAATATAATTACTGGTGTATTGGCGAAAGCAGATATTCGTCGCAACTGAGTACAAATTTCGTAACCACTGGCGACTGGCATAATCAAATCCAAGAAAATCAGGTCTGGTTTATCCTGAATGAGGGTTGGGAGAGCTTGTACAGCATCTTGAATTTTGATAAACCTTAGTCCATTGGAAGTGATAATATCCTCCAGCATTTTACAGACCAGAGGGCTATCATCTACGCAGGCTACTAGTGGAGCAATTGATTTCTTTGGTTGTGCGATGATAGGCTTATTGTTGTCCTCCATCACTACTAAGGGCATGTCAGGTATTTCCACCAATTCGATGATTCCTTTAAGGATATAGGGAAGCAATGAACGGGTGAGTGGCAGTACACTTTGCTTCATTTTCACGGCTAAATCTCGCAGAGTTAATTTGCCGTTGATTAAATTTACAAAGTTTTTGTAGACAGATGGACTTACCATCTGCTGAAGTTGTTCTGGTCGGCGTAGAATTGGTGCCAAGTCAGGAGAAAAATTTGCTAAACCTGCTTCTGACCAAATTTTCCACGAGTCTTGCATGTGCTTTACAGCCATTTCTGCACTCGTGAAGCTCATTGGTGCTTCTAAGATAACTTCTTGGCTGCGATTGCAACTTATAGAAGCAAAATTTCCTTGCATAGCTAGGTCAAATAATAATTCTGCTATGGTGTTTTCGGCAATAGACTGAATCTGTTCTCTCTGAATTTTCTGTTTTTTATGAAATATTTCTATAAGGCGATAATCCCAATAATCTATTGCTACGTCTTGCAAACGTAACTGCAATTTATCAACATCAATCTGGGGACAATTTTGAGCCATCTGTCTACGCCAACGGCGGAAAGGATGAGTTCCACCTGTTGCCCAAACTATCCGCCCCAGCCGATAATAAAAAGTCAATTGGCTGCCTTTAGAACTTTTAATATTTAATTTGCCATTGTATTGCAGCTGAGTATAAGTTTTAAATTCATTAACTAGGTTATTTGAAAAAATAAGTTCGGAGTGGGTCATACTTTGTTCCTTATAGTAAAAAGCCAGCTATTGAAAAACCCACACTGATACCGCAAGTCAAAACTCAAAAAGATTTATTTTTTTGTGCTTTCTGGCTGTTGGGAATGGTAGGTTTATTTCCACCGACCTGTACTAGCTATATAGTGGTCAGCAGATAGGTCAATAACTGCCAATACATTTCGTATGTAGCAGTCTAAATCAAGTTTATTAAAATCAAGGAATATAGGATCATAGCAAAAATATTACTAGTAAAAAAGTCATATAGCACAGAGTTGATTATCGGTAAATTTTATGACTCAAATAAGTTGCTATAGGCCACATCATTAAGAAAAATGCATTCAGTATTTATATATTTAATTTTAATAATTTCCATACGTAATTATATCCGTAGAATTTCTGAATTTTTGTTTAAAAACATTGACAGTCTCTTTCTATATTTTACTTATTTAGATTGGCAACATATCTTAAAAATAAATATTTTTAAGATATATTTATGAATATTTATTATTTGTAGAGAGATACGAAATTGAACTGGGCAACTCTTGGAGAGGCTACGCCAACGCTAATGCGTCTTTCTACACACCTGAAATTACCACTAATCATCTTTAAGTGTATCAATTATTTATTTAAGAGAACTTATTTAAGGTTTGTTGTGGTTTTGATAGCTGATAACAGCTGCCCTAAGATTACTTTGGTGTTCTGAAAGAAGCCGATCGCCTTCGTCTTTTTCCAAACCAGTCCAGTGCATTAATAGCGCTAGCTTAACCCATTTCCCACTGCGTTCTAATAAAAAACCAGCTGCTTCCCGACTTAAACCTGTGAAGTCTTGCAAAATTCGCAAAGCGCGATCGCGTAACTTTTGATTTGTTACTGCCACATCTACCATCCGATTACCGTAAACTTTGCCTAGTTTAACCATCACCCCAGTAGAAAGGATATTTAAAGCTAACTTCGTGACTGTACCAGCTTTCAGGCGAGTTGAGCCAGCGATTATTTCTGGCCCTGTCAATAAGCGAATGTCAATATCAGCATCACAGTTAACTTGTTCTGCGGGAACACAGGCGATAAAAATAGTCTTGGCTCCTCGCTGACGAGCAGCATGAAGCGCACCGTGGACATAAGGCGTTGTCCCACCTGCGGTAATGCCAACTACGACATCTAGCTGGGTAATTTGTCGCCCAGCGATCGCAGCCTCTCCATCTTCGATGCTATCTTCTAAATCCTCCGAACTGCGTACCAGTGCGCCAGCACCACCAGCAATAATCCCCTGTACCAACTCTGGCGGTGTACAAAAAGTAGGTGGACACTCAGCAGCATCTAACACTCCTAACCTGCCACTTGTGCCCGCACCAATATAAAATAAGCGTCCTCCGTGGCGCAAACGCTCTGCGGTGCTATCAATTGCTTGTGCCAATTGAATTTTCGCCGCCGCAACCGCCTCGACTGCCTTCTGGTCTTCGCTATTAAACAGCTCCACCAATTCCAGAGAACTGAGCTGGTCTAAGTTAAGACTGTTAGGATTTACCAGCTCGGTTAAAAGATGCCCACGTTCCTGCAAGTTTGTCATTTGTTTTTTGTCCTTTGTCCTTTGTCCGTTGTCATTAGTCAGTTAGCGACCAATGACCAGTGACCAATGACCAATGACCAATGACTAATGACTAATTACAACAATCCTTCCAATTTGCGACGCATCTTCTCTAGTTCAGAATCAGATAATTCTGGTTCTTCTAGTGGCTGTTGATTGAGAGGGAAGGTGTCTTCAACAGTATCCTCCTTCTGGGCATCTTCTTGCCAGTCGGTTTTTTCGACGTTAAGTTCTGGGGGAGTTACAACTAAATTG
Source organism: uncultured Nostoc sp. (assembly GCF_964245445.1). Taxonomy (GTDB): domain Bacteria; phylum Cyanobacteriota; class Cyanobacteriia; order Cyanobacteriales; family Nostocaceae; genus Nostoc. Next base: position 17,297 of record NZ_CAXTNE010000090.1, on the reverse strand, counting down.
CTGTTTTCTGGGATGATTTCCCATTCATATCCAGCACTTTCGCAAAATTCCTTGATTTCCTCAGCATCGATTGGCTCTGGTGTAGGTGAGAGAAAATCCTGAGCTTCTAACATCAGGGCAAAGCGGGTGGCGTCGTCTTCTGACTCGAACATCAGAATTTTGTTGCGATCGCCTTCCCGAATGGTATGAATTCCCTCATTTTCCGTTCGAGCATTAAAAATTAACACAAAAACACGCATTGGTGTAATCATCTGTCTTTTTTAAGGTCTATCCATATTAAAGTTCTACGTTGTGCCTCAGCGAAAGTCACAGGAACAATTTTCACTCTATTGAGATCAGATTTACCTGAAAACGCCAATATTATGAAGCATAAGTATTGGAGCAAGCAAATACCGTAACTCAACCAATGAGGTCTTGGGTTTAGTTGGCGTATCCTGGAAATGGCATACTGAATCAGCGTCTCAGTTAATGCTTGTGTGTGCCAGCGACATCTGGCAATTAATACTGTGAAAGCAAATGAATAAATCTCCCAATCAAGATATTCTCTCCCCGTGCCCTATCCGCAAGCGTCTATGGTTGCTGGTGTTGAGTCGGGGTAGCATTGCTTTGGGCGGACTTTTGCTGTTAGGAGTTATTGTCGGTATTTGTCGGTTGTGGACTTTTGTCCAAACAGAGTTAACGCCGTTGGCACAACAAAGTCTCACTACTACACTCAACCGTCCGGTAAAACTGGGAAAAGTCACACAATTTTCGTTAACGGGAGTGCAATTTGGAGCTTCAGCTATCCCAGCGACATCCACAGATCCAGATCGGGCCACAGTAGAAGCTGTAGAGGTGGGTTTTGACCCTTTACAACTAATCTTTAACCGTCACCTAAAGCTAGATGTTACCTTAGTCAACCCAGATATTTACATTGAACAGGATAAACAAGGGCGCTGGGTTTCCACTAATATAGCGCCGTCGCGTGAAGGCGCCGCGATTAAAACCGATTTGGACAAGCTGCGGTTTCGCAATGCCAAGCTGGCCTTGATGCCGCAGAAGAAGGCAGGGGGAGCAGGGGAAGAAGCAAGGGAGCTCTTAGCTGGGAGCAGGGGAGAAGAGTTTTCCCCTCTGCCCTCCTCACCCCGCCCCTCTGCCTCATCTCCTTTATCTCCTGTGGGATTTTCTCAAATCAATGGTTCTGCACAACTTTTAGCAAATAACCAGTTGATCAGGTTTGATGTGGGGGGTCAAGCAGACAGTGGTGGCAGTATTTCTATTCAGGGAGAGACGCGTTCTAGGGTGCTAGCAGGAAACTTTCAAGTGCGAGCGCAAAACTTCCTGGCTGCGAATATTTATCGGTTAATTAAGTTACCAGTGAGCTTACAGGCGGGTCGAGCCAATGGCGACTTGTTAGTTAGGTTAACACCAGGACAACGAACTTTATTGTATGGCAGCGCTGCTGTGCAAGGCGTAACAGTTCAAGTGCCCAAAGTGCCACAACTGTTGAGCAATAGCCAAGGAAATCTCCGCTTCCAGGGAACGGAGTTGCAGTTAAACAATGTTACTACCAACTACGGCAAAATTCCCGTAGTGGCTACGGGAATCATCGACAATCAAGCAGGCTTTAAGTTGGCAGGGCGTGTAAATGCGGTGAGTTTGGCTAATGCCCAAGAGACTCTCAAGGTAAAACTACCTGTGCCGATCGCTGGACAAGTACAAGCTTCTTTGCAGATTACCGGATCAACTAAAGAGCCAATTCTCTCAGGTACAGTTGCCACGATCCAAACTGCTCGGATTGACAAAGTTGATTTTAATAGCATCAGTAGTAAGTTTGAACTTGCTACTAGTTCCTCTTTAATTACCCTGAAAGATATTCAAGGTAAAGCTAAAGTTGGTGGTGATATCATGGGGGCTGGTACAATTCAACTTGGTAAAACACCGCGAGTGGATTTAAATTTCGCCGCCAAGAATGTCCCAGGGGATGCGATCGCAAAAGTTTATGAAACAACACCCAACTTTCAAATCGGCAATGTCTCAGGTACAGCCCAACTAACTGGCGCTCCCACCAATGTCCAAACTGCGGTACAATTCCAGGCTCCTAACGGAACTTACCCTGGAACTGGTGAAGTTGCAATCGCTCCAAATCGCAATGTCTCTTTCCGCAATGTGGCTCTGAATGTAAGTGGTGGTACTGTCCGGGCAACTGGTAGTTACGCCAATCAGCGTTGGCAAGCTGTGGCTGTTGCCTCTGGGGTCAAGTTGGAACCCTTTGTAGACAAAAGTCAACTGCAAAATGTCTCTTTGGCAGAAGCACAGTTTAATGGTCGTCTCCTTCTCTCAGGCAGCACAGCACCATTTAAAATTGCCACAATTCGCACTGATGGTGGAGGAGTTCAAATTGGTGGTGGCACGGTTGCAGTTTCTAATGTCCAACTGCAAGACCAAAGCTTCTCTGCTCAACTTGTAGCTAATGGTGTGCGATTGGGACAAATATTGAAACAGTCTCCCCCAGCTTTAAATAACCCATTGGCGGGTACGTTCCAAATCGCAGGCAACAGAGATAATTTCAACCTGAAAACCCTCCGTGGCAGTGGCGAAGGTCGTCTTGCTATTGGTGGTGGTACGGTTACAGCCTCTAATATTCAAGTAGCGAATGGTTTATATCAGGCGCAAGTTCAAGCAAATAATGTTCCTGTGCAACAGTTGGCAACACTACCAAAGCAGTTCCAAGGAGCGTTAACTGGTCAGTTCAACGTCGCGGGTTCTGTTGATTCTTTTAAGCTGCAAACTATTCAAGCCAACGGTCAAGCGCAGATAAATGTTGCGCGTGGGATTATTACAGCCTCTAATATCCAATTGGCTAATGGTGCATATCAGGCGCAAGTTCAAGCAAATAATGTTCCGTTGCAACAGCTAGCAGCAGTACCACCGCAGTTTCGAGGGACGTTAACTGGTCAAGCAAACGTGGCGGGTTCTGTTGAGTCCTTCCAACCGCAAACTATCCAAGCTAGTGGTCAGGGACGGGTGAATCTTGCGGGTGGAACGATCGCAGCTTCTAATATCCAATTGGCTAATGGTCGCTATCAAGCTGTAGTTAATGCTGATGGTGTGGAATTAAATCGGTTAAATCAGCAATTGCGGGGTCAGTTTGGCGGTCAGTTGCAATTAGCTGGCACGTTTGGATCATCCAAATTAGCTGATGTACGTGCTGCTGGACAAGTGCAATTATCCCAAGGTCTCCCTGGTTTTGAGCGACCTTTGAGTGCTGCGATCGCTTGGAGTGGTGAAAGGCTTACCATTGAACGAGCAACTGCTCCCGGTTTAAATGTTACTGGTAACATATTAGCCAATGCAAGAAAGGCAGGTATACCGGAAATTACTGCATTAAATCTCAATGTCCAAGCCCAGAATTACAACTTAAAACAGTTACCGATCAATCTTCCTAATCAGGTTGCTGTGGCGGGAAGAGTAGATTTTAATGGACAAATAACTGGTAAGCTGCCCTTGCCAAATGTGGTAGGGCAAATTAATTTACGAGACTTGGTTGTTCAAAATATTGCTTTTGAGCCGTTGTTAGCTGGAAACATCGATTCAGCACAAGGACGCGGTTTAAATTTGAACTTGGCAGGAAATCGCGTAGACCCAAAGGGGCTTCTCGGCAGAGATCGCCTAGCCTTCAATTTAGATGCCAATAATCGCCCGAAATCCTTCTTAGTAAAATGGCAGCAAGCATCAGCTACAGGTAATGTTCAAGGGAATGATTGGACGCTCAAAGTTGCAAATTTTCCCTTACAAATATTGAATTTGACTCCGCCAGCAATTACTCGACTGGGTACTGGTAAGATAGCTGGGTTGTTAACTGGAGATTTGCTATTTAATCAGCAGACATTGGCAGCAACAGGAAATTTAGCGATCGCTAATCCGCAAATTGGCCGGCTTCGCGGCGATCGAATAGCTGCTCAATTTCGCTACAGTGATGGTAAAGGCACACTTACCAGTAGCGAATTTGTCAAAGGCAAAAGTAGCTACGCCCTTGTCGGTAGTTTTGCTCAAAGCCCTAAAGGCCCTCAACTACAAGGTAAACTGAACGTCAACCAGGGAGAGATCCAAGATGTTCTAACTGTAGCGCAGATATTTGATTTACAAAACTTGCCAGGTGGTTCAGCAGAAATCTACGGCACAGCAGAGGATCTAACCACTACTCCCCAAGGAGCACCAAATCAACCATTATTAACCCAAATCCAACGGTTTTCTGAAATTGAAGCTTTGGTCGCAGAACAGAAAGAACAGCGACTTAATTCCACTCCCATACCAGATTTGGCAGACTTAAAAGGAACTTTCAACGGGGAAGTGGCTGTAAATACAGCTACAGCCAATGGATTATCAGTGGATTTTAATTTGAATGGACAAGACTTTGCCTGGGGTAAAAAAGAAGAACGAAATCGTTATTATACTGCCGAAAAAGTGATTGCTGAAGGCAACTTTGAAAATGGTGTTTTGAGTTTGCGACCTTTACGGCTTGAATCTGCAAACAGGTTGATTGCCTTCACGGGTAACGTTGGTGGTGATGAACAATCTGGCCAGTTGCGGGTGAATAATTTGCCAGTACAAGTACTGAATAATTTTGTCAAACTACCAGTTGGAATCAGAGGTAATCTTAACGGTACAGCAGCTTTAGCAGGCAGCATTGCTAATCCCCAAGCTAGAGGAGAATTGCAAATTACAGAAGGATTATTGAATCAGAACAAAATAGAGTCAGCGATCGCAAGTTTCAGCTATGCCAACGGACGCTTAAACTTTGGTAGTACGGTAGCAGTTGCTGGGCCAAAACCTGTTGATATTACTGGTAGCATCCCTTATAAATTGCCTTTTGCTTCTGTCGCACCAGACAGCGATCAAATCAGTTTAGACATGAAGTTAGAAAACGAGGGATTGGCACTGTTAAACGCATTGACTAAGCAAGTGGTATTTGAGAAAGGTGGAGGAGAAGTAGACCTCAAAGTACGCGGAACATTGCAAAAACCCGAAGTAGATGGAATTGCTACTATTAATAATGCTACTTTTTCAGCCCAGGCCTTGCCAGGTAAACTGAGACGTGTTACAGGTAGAGTGCTGTTTAATTTTGACACCATTTTAGTAGAAAATCTTCAGGGTAGATTTAGCCGTGGCAAGGTAGAAGCTACTGGAGAAATACCCATTTTCAACAATGACAACACTATCAATAATCCCCTGACTGTTAATCTCGACCGGCTGGCGTTAACTCTAAAGGGACTTTACCTGGGAGGTGCTAGCGGCAATTTACAGATTACTGGTTCTGCCCTTAACCCAGTAATTGGCGGTAAAGTAAATTTATTTGATGGTCAGGTATTGCTGGCAGAATCTACCAGCACCGCTTCATCTGCAAATGGTAGTTTTGGTGTATCACCCACCAAAGCCAATAAGCAGAAAAAATCTGAAATTGAAAATGGGACGGGAAATGCGATTGCTAGATTTAATAATCTAGATTTAGAACTCGGTAAAAACGTCCAAATTACCCGTCCCCCTATTCTCAGTTTCCGCGCAACTGGTAATCTCATAGTTAACGGCTCAATCAATCAGCCAATACCCGATGGTACTATCCGATTAGAACAAGGTGGGGTGAATTTATTCACTACCCAATTTAACCTTGCTCGTGGCTATACACACACCGCAACCTTTAGTTCCTCTCAACCCCGTGATCCCAACTTAGATATTCGGCTATATGCCAAGGTACTGGACGTAACGCAAAGTAATGACTTCAGCCGGGTAAATACCACAGGTTTATCAGCCTTAGAGAGTGTTCGAGTCGAAGCCAGTATCAACGGTCTAGCCAGCAAACTGAATGAAAATCTAGAATTAACAAGTAGTCCCTCGCGTAGTCAAACCGAAATTGTGGCTCTTTTAGGAGGTGGGTTTGTAGACACTCAAGGACGAGGTGACAGTACTTTGGGTTTGATTAACATCGCAGGTTCGGCTGTGTTCAACAATTTTCAGTCAGCTTTTAACCAGATAGGGAGTACCTTCGGCTTAAGTGAACTGCGGATATTTCCTACCGTTATTTCTGAGAATCCCGAAGCTGGAAGGAGCAGTTCAACTTTGGAATTAGCAGCAGAAGCTGGGGTTGATATTTCTTCAAAAATCTCGGTTTCTAGCATCAAGATTTTGACAACAAATGACCCATTCCAATGGGGTGTTAATTACCGGATAAACGATGAGTTTCGCGTGCGTGCTTCCACGAACTTAACTGATGATAGTCGTGCAGTAGTGGAGTATCAAACGCGGTTTTAAAGAAATCTCTTTAATTTTAAATTATGAATTACTTCCTGTTCCCTGTTCTCCTTGCTTATCAATAGCTTGTCTTACCTGTTCAACATTCAATTCTAATGCTTGGACGATTTGCTCTATACTTAAACCAAACTTAAGTAGACAGGGTATAGTTCAATACAGTTCAGTTAAGGCTAGCAAGCTGATGAATGATATGAAATTTTGGAACTTCTACTCGTTGTCCAGTCCCTCTGTGTTGCGGTTTTTTAGAACGAAATTTTGATACAGGTTTTTTCACAACTCTAGGATTAATACGGTGAACACGTTCAGATAACAACGTATCTAAAATCTCGACAATTAACCAATCGAAAAAAAGGGAAATTCTTCTGGCTGTAAGTCTTGGAACTTAGGAATAGCACGGGCGTTTAACCCGTAATGTACCTGTAAAACTCAAGCGTAATGGTGGAACACCAGCAGTAGTTGCAGCTTGAAACATTAACACTCGTACTGACCAATGACCTAACAGCCAACCATAAATTTCTTGCACTACTTCTGGTGGCTTTTGAGAACGAACATGAGTTTTACGCCCTAATCGATTACTACTACTCGTAATCCATTCAAAAATGCTCCTAATGTTTCATCTGTTGCTATTGGTTTTACTAGTTAATGAAATAATTGACTCATCACCCTAGCTCCCAATCTTTGTCGAGCTTGTGTAATTGCTGATTTACAAGGGAAGGAGCCAATATTTCCCAACCTTTACCCATGCCTCAGAAAGGCCATCAATCAAATTCTTCAGTACATCTCGCATCGAGTCTTTTGACCACAGACTCATTGCAATTACAAGGCTTACCACCAATTGTGCTGGTAATGAGCGTTTGCGTTCTTCTTGAGTTTCAGTCTTAGCGGTAAGCGAAGCCATGCCGTAGGCTTATCGCCTGTTCAATTGCTGTTGCTGGAATAGCCATTTCGATTGCTTTGAGCAAGTCAGCAGTTTGTATCTCAGGAGACACCAACGAAAAATCCCTCAGATGCACGACGCTTAATTTCCACTCTTGGGAACAATGTTTAATTTACATGACTTTGAGCCTTAACTGAACCGTATTGATTTATATACAGGAAAGCCTCTGTTATTATTCGCCAATAAATATCATCATTGCGCTGAAACTGTACCTCAATAAAATAGATTGGGTCTTTTAAGAACTCAGCTTTTGGTACGAATAAACCATCGATACGACGTGCTAGTTCTTTGATTTATACCGAGGTAAATTGGTAGTGCAACGCCAGAGCTTGAGATTGTTCTAAAAGTTCAAATAAAACACCTTAAATAGTTTGTAATAAAGTATAAAAAATCGTGTTTGTTTTCATGCACTTTGGATGTGTAAATATTTTAATATATTTATAAGTAAATATTAGATGGTGATATTATCGCCCCCCTCTTGATTGATAACTAATCGCAAAATTGATAATCCTAAAATTATCAAAAATAGCACTAAACCAATTGTGCAAGCATAGCTGATTTCCAAGTTACCAAAAGCTTGCTCATATAGATAATAAACAATCGTTTTTGAGCTACTGAGTGGGCCTCCTTGGGTCATAATGTATACTTCTTCAAAAACTTTAGTGGCAGAAATAGCCGAAATCACCGCCACTAGTGCTAAATACGGCTTCATCAAAGGTATGGTAATATCCCAATGTTTGCTGATACCATCCGAACCATCGATCGCAGCAGCTTCGTAAACATCAGCAGGAATTGATTGCAACCCCGCTAAATAAATCACCATGTAGTAGCCTAGTCCCTTCCACACGGTGACAGCCATGACGCTGGCAAGAGAAATTGGTACAATACCAAAAATTTTTTCTGGGCTAGTTAGCCAAGGAATACCTTCTGGAAAAAGACCCAAAGCTTTCAAAAACTGATTCAGTAATCCGTTTTCTGCATACAGCCATTTCCAAGCTATTCCCGCAACCACCATTGAAATTACCACTGGGGTGTAGTATGCCGATCTAAACCAATTCATCCCCCGCAGTTTCTGATTTACCAATATTGCCAGCACTAGGGGAGCAATTACTAAAATTGGGACTACACCCACAAGATATAAAAAAGTGTTTTCCAAGGTTTTCCAAAAAACTGCATCCTTCCAAAGCTTGAGGAAGTTGGCAAAACCTATCCATTGTGGCGGCTGGGCAATATCTTCGTAGCTGGTAAAGCTGAGGTAAAACGCTTGCAGTGCAGGCCAAAAGACTGTTAACGCCAAAAGAACTAAGGCGGGTAGTAAAAATAAATAAGGGGTCAGTCGCTGTTTGATGAATATCCAATTTTTAGGTGTTAATTGATTCATATAAGGTCTAATACTTGTTTTCGGTTTGTCAGCAGCAATTTGGGGATGTGAGTAGATTTAAGCTTCAATATTCTAAAGGGATATATTTGCGTAACGCTAATTAATAACTCGGAGATAAACTGCGATGGAAACTCAACACAACCCGCCAATTGAACATCAAAATGTCCCCATAAACCACCGTGGACTGCATGAATTTTTGTATAGTTCTGACGACGAACACACCGCCACTGAGGTGAGTATAACTCCTGAACTGGCAAACGATGGTACTGAAATCATTAACCTTGAGGCTTGGAGTGCATCTGCTCAGAACGCTAAAATTGCAGGTGTTTACGCAGTATTAGACGCAGAACGCAGTACGCAGTACATTGGCTATTCTCGGAATGTGTTGCTTTCCCTAAATGGTCATCTTCGCCAAAATGGTAAGCAAAAGTGTGCTTTTGTACGTGTGCAAGCGTTCAAGTTCCCCAAGCGTCAAGAAATGGAAGATTTGCGAGATGCGTGGATAGCAGAACTCGAAAGTACACCACCTGGTAATGCAACTGATGGCGATATGTGGGCTAGCACGGTAGGCGAAGCTGCAAAGGCGGTAATGTCAGAGCCGGAACGTCAAGCTTATGAGGAGAAAAAGCTAAAACTGCGGAAAGCAATGGCTGACACAACCCTCTCTAAAGAGTTAGAAACAATAGATGCGAGTATAGCCGAACGTCAGCGTCAACTTGAAGCTGCTGTGACAAATGATGACTGGAGTGTAATTATTGACGCACAGACACAAGAAACCAAGTCTTAGGTCAATACGATTTAGTTAAGTCTAAAACTCTTTATAAAATGTCAATTTTTTTAACTAACCGCAGAGGCGCAAAGGGCACAGAGAGAAGAAAGAAATGCTTAACTGAAAAGTATTTAGTCTTAAGTGTCAATTAAATTAGTTGTCTGTGTTGACAAAGTAGTGCCCATGCGGGGCGCACAGATAGATGTACGCCCCCACCACGTATTTCAACCAAGCGACTAAGGAGTTTAAAGTGAGTGTATTGTCAGGGAGGTTTTAAATGTCTCTAAGTATCACAGACGTGTTTGATGCGAATTTCTATAGTGGTGCTAATCCAGACTTAGCAATAGCAGGTTTAACCACAGATACCCAACTTCTTTCCCACTTCCAGACATTTGGTCTAAATGAAGGTCGCTCCTTTTCACCACTGATTAATTTGAATTTCTACCGGGCTAGCAATTCTGATCTTGCAAACCTCAACAATAGCCAATTGTTAGATCATTTGCAAAATAATGGGGTGGCTGAGGGACGTAGTTTCTCTCCACTTGTTGACCTTAACTACTATCGGATTAACAACAGCGATATTGCTAGCTTGAACAATGAGCAACTCTTTAATCATCTGAAAAACAATGGGATTGCTGAAGGTCGCTACTTTTCTCCAATTTTCAATTTGGGATTATATAAAAACAATCTTGGATTGTATAGAGATTTAAACCCTGATCTTGCTTCTTTAAATAACTCTCAACTGTTGAACCACTTTGAAATCTATGGTTTAAATGAAGGGCGTCAGTTTTCACCATATATTGACTTCAACTACTATCGAGCTAATAACAGTGACTTAGCTAATTTTAGTAATAGCCAGTTGTTAGAGCATTTTGAAATTTTTGGTCTGAATGAAGGGCGTAAAAGTTCACCCTTTTTTGATGTTGGTTACTATAAAGCAAACAACCCTGACTTAGCTTCTTTAAATGGCATTCAGTTGCTGGAACACTTTAATTCTTATGGGCAGTATGAAGGACGCCCTGGTGCTAGCGACTACGCTGGAAACACATTAAGCACTGCTCGCCAACTCCCTGTCAGCTCAAATTTAACTTATGTATTTGATTCCGTTGGTTCATCTGATTCTAGTGACTACTATCGGCTTGATTTAGAGAAAGCTAGTACAGTGTCTATAGAGAACTTTAGCTATTCTAGAAGCGTACTTGAGCAAATACTGGATAGTCAAGGTCAGGTTATAAAATCTAGAAACTCTCGTGCGCTCGATAAACCTATTATTACAAACTCGTCTTCTACAAATATACCCATTACTGATGGTTTAAATCTTAATCAGACCGATCCTTTAGCGCTTACCAGATCTGATGTAGATCGACTACTTGAATTACTCAGGGCATCTCGAACTCCATTAGATCCAGGTACTTACTACATACGGATTGAACCGCAAGCAGGTAACACTAATTACTCTTTCTATATTTCTACTACATAAGGTAAGCGAATTAAGAAAAAGTCGGATTCTTTTAACAACATGATAGCAATTAAGTGATCATGACACAGCAGAAATGGCACAAACTTGTAAACCAACGGGTGTCTGAATAATCACAGATTCCACACCAAATACTTGGGCGATCGCATTTGGTGTCAGAACTTCTTCAGGTGTACCAACTTCCCAAATATGACCCTGTTTTAATAATGCAATCCGGGAACTATACCGTGCTGCTAAATTCAGTTCGTGTAGAACTGTGATAATAGTTAATCCCTGCTGTTGATTCAGTTCTTTAAGCAGTTCTAATAGTTGCAATTGATAGTTTATATCTAAAAAAGTTGTAGGTTCATCTAATAGTAAAACTTTTGGTTCTTGCGCTAGTGCTAGAGCTAAAAAAGCCCGTTGCCTTTCACCACCTGAGAGATGTTCGACTAAGCGAGCGCTAAATTTTTCTAATTGCGTCTTTTCAATTGCAGCTTCCACTTTGACCCAATCTTCGGCGGTTAATTCCCATTGCCACCAAGGTTGATGTGGCGTGCGTCCTAAGCTGACTAATTGTCGCACACTTAAGCCAACGGGAACCGTTTGTTGTTGCGGTAACAATGCCAGTTTCTGTGCAACTAGATTTGGGGGTTGAGAGTGAATTGCTTTGCCATCAAGTAGCACTGTTCCCTGCTGTGGGGAGAGAATACGACTCAGCAATTTGAGTAAAGTAGATTTACCTGAGCCATTAGCACCAACTAAACTCAACCATTCTCCTGTTTGCAGAGTGAGATTAATGTTTTGAACAATCGGTACTAATGTGTAACCGCCTGTGAGGTTTTGCAGTTCGAGTGGCATTTGCTGAAATTCAAAAATGAGAAACTTAATTTTATAGTGAGTTGATTATTTAGAACGGTTTTCACTCTGTCCCCAATCCATTGGGCGACTTTATCAGGAGACACCCCTTCACTAGTTGCCCAGGTAGCAAAGGTGTGATGTGTGTTATAGGCTTTAAGGGAGTAGGGCAAGCGTGCGTCCTTTCTTTATTTATTACCGCACAATAAGCCAAACCGAATTAACCCACGCTGATAACCGCGACGCATTAATCCCAGTGATAATGCCCCTTGGATGGTAGTCCAACCAGCATTTAGTAAACCCCAAAACGCTTGGGGAGTGAATGCGGAATCAATCACCACATTCCAAAAGGAGGCGACGGCGGTTGACCAATCGGCGGTGCGGATATTATCTAATGGTAGTTGATGTGCGATCGCTTCGTACTCTGGCAAAGAAATCACATAAGGCAAACAATACACGCGATAAATATCCTGCAAATGCTTTTCCTCATCCGCCGTTAGTGGCGACTCATCAGTTGGCCGATGACACCAAGTCACCATAATTAACTTGCCACCAGGCTTCAATACTCGGTAGCATTCCTGGAGAAACTTGGTTTTATCTGGCATGTGTTCACCGCTTTCCAGCGACCAAACCAAGTCAAAAGAATCATCAGCAAAGGGCATTGCTTGAGCATTTGCGACTTGGAACTGTGTTCTCAGACTCAAATTAGCTTCCATTGCGCGTTCCGTTGCTCTGGCAGCTTGCACAGGACTCAGTGTAATCCCTGTAGCCTTAGCATTAAACTTTTGTGCAAGGTATAAAGAACTGCCGCCAATGCCACAACCCACATCTAGGATATTGTCTGCGGTTTGTACCCCTGCCCAATTTAGCAGTTCTTCGATTAAATCAATTTGAGCCTGACGGCGGTCTTTTTTCTGAGTACCATCAGCGCCGTAATAGCCGTGGTGCATGTGTTCACCCCAAATCTGTTCCCACAGCCCGGAGGAAGCATCGTAGAACTGCTGAATTTGCTGGTAAAGTGTTGCGCTCATGTTCTAAGTTCTTGAAGTCTTACTTGAAGAAGTTTAGAAGATATCTCTCTGTTTAGTGATTGATATTAATTTTTCTTTCTAAAGTATCAAAATAGAAGTATAAAAAAACTCCCCTCTAGAATGAAGGGAGTTAGCTGAAAAAATTAATGAATTTTATTGACTCAGCAACCCAATAGCCATCTCAAGATACATTTTCGCCTTGTGCAAGGCTAGTAGCTTCTCTTGAGTGTACCTATCCGGGTAATTCATGATTCTCCCTTCCATCGTGATTTTGATAAGCGCTGCTTGCTCATCAGTAGGTGCATTCATCTCATCTATAGCGTTACTTAGCGCTTGCATGAAAGCAAAGGTAGGAGGCTTTAATCCCTTCCCTGCTTCAAACTGGGATAACGCCATACGAGGGAATACCATCAACGATGTAATCCATGAAGTCTTGTACCCTTTATTCCCAGTTGGTTTGATGCCGTAGCGTAAGCATAAGTCACGAAGTTCTTTGATGGTCTTTATTTCGAGTTCCGAACGTGTAAACATAGAGTAACCATTCCTTAAAAGTGGTATCGGTGGGTAACAAGTTTCTCAGGCTTCTGTACCCATCGAATAAACAATCTAATGTTTCGCTTCCAAAAGATTCAAGCTATGTTTACATCTCTCAATAATGCCTAATCCTAAAGGAACTCCTGAAAATTTAAAGCCAATTAAGTCAGAAAGAGAGGAGCCGCTTACCGAGAAGATGAACTTACGCATGACAAAATCCATGAAAGAGGAAGTACAGCAACAAGACAATCCTCCTGAATTCTGTAGAGAAGCTATTCAAAAAGCACTGGATGAAAAGAAAGGAAGGCAACAGTAAATAGTATTCAGATTAGTAAAACTGATTGATAAAATTCTTTTACGCAAACAGGCGGTTATTGAGTCGCAAGTCGGAAGTACAGTACCTAATTTTGTTCAAAAATCAAATAAAAATACTATATCAAGGAAAAGAAAAGCGCCAGTCGTCAGAATTCAGCATCAATTCTGGCGACTGGCGGATGACTTCTTCTTTTATTCCTAACTCTGAGTTTTTTATTGTCCAGGACTTGTTGAAGTAGGCTGGAATTCAATTGAGGCAGGCACATTGCCAGGGTTAGCTGGAGTTTCTGGTTGATTTGGCGTTTGTCGTTTAAGTCTTTGTACTAAATTACTTGTAGTAGTTGTCTGAGAAGGAGTAGCTGTTTGACTGGCTTGAGGCTGCTGTTGCCCACTTTTCTGGACAATTTGCTGCATTAGCTGCTCAATTTTTTCAGCTTGTTCAATGTTCCCTTGCTGACGATACTGGTTATGGGCATGGTTCAAGACTCTACTAGCTTTCTTGATCTCGCCCTGATTATATAAAGTGACTCCCAAGTTATAGTAAGCTGAGGCATTTTTCGGATTTAGGCGAATAGCTTGCCGATAAACAGAAATAGCCTCAGAAGCTTGACCATGAGTTGCTAGCAAATTTGCCATATTGTTATAGGCTATGGCATTTTTAGGATCTAGCTGCAAGGCTTGACGATAACTGGCGATCGCAGGCTCTATTTGACCTTGTTGTTGCAAGGCGATCGCTAAGTTCAAATAAGCGTTGGCGTTGCTGCTATCTAGATTAATTGCTTTTTGATATGCTGCGATCGCATCCTCAAGCTGCCCTTGTTCATACAGCGCCAAACCTAAATTATACAACGCTGCTACCCTTGTGGAATCTATCACAAGACTCTGGCGATAAGCTATAATCGCTGCCTCTTTTTCTCCTTGTCGATGCAACACTAACCCTAAGTTGTAATAAGCTTCGCTAAAATTGGGATTAACTTTAATCGCCTCTGCATATTCTTGTAAAGCTACATCCAGGCGATTTTGCTGCATAAATATATTACCCAGAAAATTCCATGCTGCTGCAAGACTTGGATCTTGCTGCACCGCTTGGCGAAAAGCATATTCCGCACCCTCTAAGTCTTGGCGATTATAGTGCGTGACTCCTTGCTGAAAAAAGCTCGCGGCTTCGAGATTTTGAGAAACTGCGGTTTCCGCTAACAGCTTGCTTTCTGGAAAATTAGTAATTGTCGGTGCAGCTAAGACCAAAAACGCAGAACAGCCACAGAATGTCACCCCGCAAAATAAATGTAACCACTGATAAAATAGGGATTTTTCTGACATAAATCGCAGACCTATACTTATTTATTCGCTCCTCATAAGTCAGAATACCCACCGCGAAAGAAAAAATTCCAAATTTCCAAATTTTGAGTCGCACCTTTGGTACGCTTAGAGCGCAACTTCGATTTTGAATTGACTCCCTACTCCCTACTCCCCACTCCCACAGCTGACGGCAAAATTAGCATTGCATCGCCGAATGAATAAAAGCGATATCCAAAAGCGATTGCTTCGTTGTATATATTCAATAACCGTTGTCTGCCAATTAGCGCACTTACCAACATCAGCAAACTCGAACGCGGCAGGTGAAAATTAGTAATTAAACCATCCACCACCCGCCATTGGTAGCCGGGATAAATAAACAGGTCTGTTTTGCCGCAAAATGGTTGTAAATTCCCAGATTGAGCCGCCCCTTCTAAGGCTCGTACTGCCGTTGTTCCTACAGCAATAATTCGACCACCAGCTGCTTTAGTGGCGCGGATTTGCTCTACTGTAGCGGCGGGGACTTCAATCCATTCTTCGTGCATCTGGTGGGTAGTTACATCCTCCACTTCCACAGGGCGAAATGTACCTACACCAACGTGCAGCGTTATAAAAGCTTGATGGATATTGCGATCGCGCAACTTTTGTAATAATTCTGGGGTAAAATGTAACCCTGCTGTAGGAGCTGCGATCGCTCCTGGTTGTTTGGCATAAACTGTCTGATACTGATCATCAGCAGCTGACGAGGTAGTGATATACGGTGGTAGCGGGACTTCACCAAATACCTCTAACAGTTGCACCAAAGATTTCCCATCTGGCACATCAAATTGCAACAAACGCCCCCCGGTTGCTGCGTCTGTTTCTAGAACCGTAGCCGTGAGTTCGGGACTCTTTACTGGGTAGGAATCTTCCGAATCCCCAATCCCTAATTGCCTGACATCAAAAATAATCTTCGTTCCCTGTTTGAAGCTTTTTCCTGGCTTAACTAAAGCTAACCAACAGTTGTACTGCCGTTCTTCTAAAAGCAACACCTGGATTTTACCACCAGTGGATTTATGACCATAAAGCCGCGCTGGAATGACTCTTGTATTGTTCATGACCAACAAATCACCAGAGCGCAGCAGTGCAGGCAAATCGTGGAAAATGTGGTGCAAGGGTGCTGTTTCGATGCCTGTAGTCAAAGAATCAACTACGAGTAACCGTGAGCTATCTCTAGGAACTGCTGGGTTTTGGGCAATGAATTCTGGAGGTAGTTCGTAGTCATAGCCAGCTACCGAGCAATCTAATTCAAAATCTTTTTCTTGTGGGCGAGAAGTATCTTTCAAATTGGCTTCTACTAGTTTTTAGTTTATTTAGTATTTATACTCTCTTAAAAAAGCTTGTTTGAGCTTTCCCTTCTAAAGGAACTTTAAGGGATCTTCGTTCAGTTTCATTACTTGACTATAAGATGGGTACTATTAGGTAACACGGAAAAATTAACATAAAAATTGGGTAAACCTCCCCATCTAAAAAGGGGGGCTTTTACCCTACCGGGAATAGGCAATGATTGACGAATATATATATGTAGGATTGGCTTTGATCCCAAGCACCAACAAACATGGAATACTTGTACTATCTGGCGAATGCCAGTCTAACCCTGAGGGTCGTTCAACACCTGCACACTAGACCCCAGACACCAGTTTCTTTCGTCACCGTAATTCATCAAATTGATGGCTGGGTGGTTAGGATCAAACTCAAAGGTCAAGTTTCGCCCCAAGAAGATGGCGACTTTCGGGCTTTTCTAAATGAATTAGGAATTAGCTACGAACCGCCAATGAGGGTGCAGATGGCACTTTGGAGTTTGGAAGCCGGACAGTGCCCTGTGGACGTGATGCGTCGCTATCAGGTTGCGATCGTCTCTCATGGTAGTCCAGAGAGAGATGAAATCGAGGCGTTCCGGCAACAGTTTGTCCGGGGCTTAGGCTACTGTCCAGAAACTTTGGCGTGAAACTATTTGGTTTTAACGCCACTACAAAATTATTGGTCATTGGTAATCAAAATATTTTATCGATGACCGATTAACCATTATCAATTGAAGAGTCGAAAGCTGCCAGAATGTATTCTTGCAGCTTAAACTTGTATCCGGCGGCTGATGAAGTAGCTAGAGCTTCCTGGCTTGCTGTAACCGCAGTCAGATTTTCTGATATCCTTTGGCAGTAGACAATAGCAACATCAAATCGACAAGAATAATCTGCCTTCTCAGGGCACTGGGCTAAAAACATTCCAGCTGTCCGCGAGATTTTTGCTTGCTTTTGTGGGGTGATTGCGCTTCTTCCCCCTGCATCCCAACTACCTGAACTGCGGGTTTTGACTTCCACAAATGCCAATATTGAGTGCTGAGTTTTGAGTTCTCCTACTGCTTTTCTGCTCTTTTGCTCCCCTGCTTCCCCTGC
>NZ_CAXTNE010000089.1:0-26522 GCF_964245445.1 uncultured Nostoc sp. | reverse complement strand
GTTGAGAAGTCCATTTCATCATTTTTTAAATCTTATTTAGCGACAAGTCTAATATTTGTGTCTCCAAGGATTAATTAATTTGTTTCACGCAGAGGGTAGGAGTTTGAGAGAAGTTTTTGCGATCTATGCAGGGTAAAAGACGAATGTTCGTAGTTCGATGCTTTCTCGTGGGGGAGCGTTGGCTGGGCTGGTGGGGTCTTCAAAGGCTGTATGGCCGGCAAAGCGGGCGCGTCCGTCTTCTGCGGAGTCGAAGCATTTAATAAATAGTGCTTCGTCTCTGTGCATTTGTGGGAAGTAGAACCATTTATGTTTGGAGTTATACGTGATTCCGTATGTTTCACCAACGCGATCGCGGTACACTAAATCACCAGCCACAATGTCTGTGGGTGCGATACTTTGCGCGTCACACACTGCTAATGGTGACTCTTGAATTGGTGTTGCGATCGCTCGCCAAACATTGATGATGGCAAATCGTTGTTTTAGTAGCGCATCAATGTCATCTATGCCTCGCGCTGCTAGTTCCAAATGGGCGCGAGTATAGCCGGATTTGGCGGTGAAGTCGTTGTGTACGCGCAAAGCAGGTTCTTTAATATTATTCTCACCTGGCTTTGACTGACTGGCATTACGCAAGGTGTGATCGAATATTACTACCTTCGTTGCACCTGTTACTTCTTTTAACAATTGCTCGGCTTCTGGATAGTAGACGCGGCGTACTTCGTCTTCATCGTAAAAGTTGCGGACATTAGTATTATGTCCAGTAAATGCGAAACCTTCTCGATCTAACGAGATGTTCTCTGAGATAGAACGAGCATTGTAAATTGGCAGTTTGTGCGTTTGATAAGTTGCATTCGTGCGGGGAATCCCTGGCGGTGGTTCATAAGTATAGTTAACAGGTTTTTCTGCCATTGGGATCAGGTAACTGAGGTTAGCCTCTACGTATGGCAGATCCTGGTAAATCGGTCTGTCTAAAACTTGGTTGTTTAAGCTCATAGGTTATCTCATTTTGGATTTTGGTTAATTTCTGTCAATCCCTATGCCCTATTTTTGAACTGCACCAACGGGAACAGGTTCACCGAGAATTTTGGCGAATCTTTGCAAATAGAAGTCCACAGGGTTTGCTACTGCTTGAATTGAGGAGCGATCGCTTAAGCTGTTCCACCATGTCTGCAAACGAGGTGTTTCTGCTGGTAGTGTGAATTTGCGGAAGTGTTCTAAGAGTGGTAAACGTTCAAACCAAGGATAGAAGCTGATATCAACAAGGCTAAACTGATCTCCTAACAAGTAATCACCTTTGCCTAATCCTTCTTGTTCAATATATAGAAGTGCTTCTGTGAACTCTCTTCGTCCTTGTTCCTGTTCTTGGCTATCTTTACCGCGCAGCAATTTGTTAAAAGCTGGGACAAGGCGAGTATTGGCGTAGTCTATCCAGATGCGAGCGATCGCTTTATTTGCGGGATCGCCAGGTAACAAAGGTGGCTTTGGGAAGACTTCATCTAGATATTCATTGATAATAGCGGACTCGTAAATTTCAACATCCCCATGTTTGATAGCTGGGACTTTGCCATAGTGGGAAATCTGAGTGTACCCATCTGGTTTGTTCTGTAAGTCAATTTCTATCGGGGTGAAGTCAATACCTTTTTCCAGTAAGACTACACGAGTCCGTTGAGAGAAAGTAGAGGCTTTGGCGAAGTACAGTTGTATGTTGCTCATGAAATCTTTTCCTTGTAATCATCGTGGATAGAGACTATTTGAGATTGCACAACTCCAACTAAAGCAATAAGACGAAAGCGAGATGTGTTGATTAGTGCAGTTAAATAATTGACTGGCAGGTATCTATGTCAGTTAGATGATATATTACAGTTTATCGGTCGATTTAGCGTAGTTTCTATATTATACAGTCTTCCTGAAAATATATATACCTAATTATTAGTGTAACTAAATATCTAGACATAATCAGGCTTGTCAAAAAGAGGTATTATATGTACTCGAAAGCTGACTATAATAGGCAGATCCGTCTTGGCTTGCTAGTACCCGCAGGTAACACGACGTTTGAGCCTGACTTTAACTCTGTTTTTTCCAGTCAAGTCAGTATTCATAGCCATCGTGTGATTGCTCAAGGCTCACACGCATCTGAGAGTTATGAATCAATGGATGACATCAATGAAGAAGCTATTAAGGAAGTAGAAAAATTAGCTAGAGCCGGAGTACATTTTGGAGCATACGGCTTCACAACAGCAACATTTTACCGAGGGCGAGTTTTTGCCGAACAACTAGAGCAACGTTTGACGCAGGTGTTAGGAGTACCTGTTGTTGTCCCTGCTCTGGCTCTATTAGAAGCGTTGGCATATCTAGAGATTAAGAAAATTTCTGTAGTCACCCCTTATCCAGAATGGAATAACCAAACGCTAAAAACGTTTTTGAGTGAAGCGCCTTTTGAAATAGTGGGGTTTAAAGGTGATGAACGCTCAACAGAAGTAGCAAAAAAGAATTACCTTTGGCATCAGTTACCCAATGAAGCTGCAACTTTTATCAAAGAGGTATCTCACAAAGGTGCAGATGCTATTGTGTTGCCCTGTACGGCATGGAGAACATTTGAGGTGATTGAGGAATTAGAAGCAGATTTAAAGATTCCTGTAGTTACAGCAAATCAAGCCACAATATGGAGTTTAGCAAGGCGTGCTTCTATTGAATCTGCACTTTGTCCGAGAGGAAAACTGTTTGCTATTTAGTTACAAAGGTTTTCATAGATTAAATCTTAAAAAGAGGAAATTTCATGTCAGACAAGTCTAATTTCCAAAACCCGCTTTTAGATAAGGTATTAGCTCATTATGAGCGTGGTTTGGAAGCTGAACGCTTATCAAAGCGTACAAATCCGATTGAACTAGTTCGCACCCAAGAGCTTCTTAGCCGCTACTTGCCTCCTTCTCCCGCAGTGATTTTCGATGTTGGTGGCGGCTCAGGTATCTATGCTTGTTGGCTTGCCCAGCTAGGGTATAAAGTTCATCCTATTGATACCCAAATGCTGAGAGTCTTACCTAGCAAGAGAAGGAATCAATAACAATGGCACACCTGTTTGAAGCATTCAAAATTCGTGAAGTTACCTTTCGCAACCGCATCGCTGTTTCCCCGATGTGTCAATATTCCAGTACAAATGGATATGCTAATGATTGGCACGTTATTCATTTAGCTTCTCGCGCAGTTGGCGGTGCAGGGATAGTGCTAACAGAAGCAGCAGCTGTAGAAGCGCGTGGGCGCATTAGCCCGCAAGATTTGGGAATTTGGTCAGATGCACACATAGAAACTTTGGCAAAAACTGTGGCATTGATCCATAATTTTGGCGCTGTTGCAGGTATTCAACTTGCTCATGCGGGTAGAAAGGCCAGTACTGCCAAACCGAGTAAAGGAGGGAAAGTGCTGGATGAATCTCAGGAAGGTTGGCGTCCCTTAGTTTCGAGTAGTGCGATCGCTTTTGGAAAAGATAGCCCAATTCCAGAAGCCCTCACTCTTGAGGGAATTCAAGAAGTTATTGATGCCTTTGCCCAAGCTGCCAAACGTTCTCTGCAAGCTGGTTTCAAGGTAGTGGAAATCCATGCTGCCCACGGTTATCTACTGCACCAGTTTCTCTCACCCCTTTCTAACCACCGTCAAGATGATTATGGTGGCAGTTTTGAAAATCGGACTCGTCTGCTTAGAGAAGTTGTTCAAGCAGTCCGAGAGGTTTGGCCACAGACACATCCACTTTGGGTACGCATTTCCGCCACCGATTGGGTAGATAATGGCTGGGACATTGAACAAAGTATCGCTTTAAGCGACAAACTCAAGTCTCTAGGAGTTGATCTCATTGACAGTTCATCGGGTGGTATTGTACCAGGCGTTAATATACCAATTAAACCTGGTTATCAGACTCAGTTTGCCGAACGCATCCGCCGTGAAGCTAATATTCATACAGGAGCCGTGGGCTTAATTACATCCCCTGAACAAGCTGACGAGATTATTCGCACAGAAGTAGCTGATATAGTGCTATTGGGACGTGAACTACTCCGCAATCCTTACTGGCCGCATCTGGCAGCCAAACAGCTGGGACACGATAAACTCTGGCCTGTTCAATATGACCGAGCTTGGCTATGATGTCACCTGTGTTTAATTGAGCATCAACCACCTCAAACCCCTACCGCCAAGCAGCAAGGGTTTGAGGTTGATTTGCAATAATTGTGGGTATTTGACCAAACATGGTATGATACATAGTTTAGTGATAATGCCTAGTGTTTTTTTGTTTTAATACTAAGCATACAAACTTTCTGGCTTGCGAACATTAAGCTTTACTAATACTCTTTCCGGGCTGGTGATATACAAGTCTGCTAAAACTTCATCAAAAAATTAGTAGAGATGTTGAAATGCAATGTCTCTACTAATGCCCTCGTCCATGCAAATTATCTTATCTAAGGGTAATTGATTAAAGCAAGAAGCACTATGAGCAGAATGAAGGCAAAGCGCACCCAACGCGAACACAAGCAGGACTTACGCACTAACAACTTGAAACATCTATCCCCCTTAAAAAAAGGGGAAATTCAAAAGCCCTTTTTTAGAGGTTGGGGGATCTCTTGTGCGTAAGTCCTAACAACGAACGAAGGATGAAAACTTTAAATAAGGAAAAACTCATGATACCAAGTAATAGAGAAAAGTTCCAAAATCACAAACCAAAGTTTGTTTATTTTGAACTTCCTGCTGCGCTTAAATCTGTAAACTTTTCCTGTTTTGTTATCGGAGAGAGTTTATCTTTTTTTGGGTCTTGGATGACTCAAATTGCTTTAGTATGGCTAGTTTATCAACTAACTAATTCGGCTGTCTTAGTAGGTGTAGCTGGATTTACAAATCAAGCTACAGGCTTAATTATTACACCATTGGTAGGAGTATTGCTAGATCGCTGGAACTTACGATATGTTCTAATAACTACTCAGTTAGTATCCATTTTGCTATCTTCTTCCCTAACCTTTCTAACTCTTAGTGATAATATTAATGTTGCATGGATTATTGCTATTGGCACGCTTCAGGGAACGGTAAAAGCTTTCGATTTACCAGCACGCCAGGTAATTATTCCCAGACTGTTGGATAAGAAATCAGATACTTATAGTGCGATGGCTTGCCATTCATTCTTGATTAATACAGCGAAGTTTGTTAGCCCGATGATTGGGGGTTTAATGATTGCTAAGTCTGGTGCAGCTTCCTGCTTTTTAGTAGATAGTATCAGCTATTTACCATTTTTATCTGCAATCTTAACTATCAAAGTCAACCCAGTTATTAATAATTTCTTGACTCAAAAGCCGCAAATTTGGGAAAACCTCAAAGAAGGTTTTGTTTATGCATACAAATTTTTGCCAATTAAATATTTATTGATATTACAAATTGTTATTTGCTTTATGGGAATGACTCATGTCAATTTGATACCTATTTTTTCTCAAGAAGTACTAAAGGGTAACGCTGAAACTATGGGCTTTTTGATGACAGCTTCGGCTCTTGGTTCAATAGTTTCAGGTATTTATCTCATCTCTAGAAAAAATGTAATAGGACTGGGAAGGATTATAGCAATCTCTGCCGCAGTATTAGGTTTAGGTTTAATAGTTTTTTCTCGCTCGAACAATTTATATATTTGTCTAGTATTCATGTTTATCATCGGTATGAATAATAGTCTAACTTTGGCCTCAATTAATAATTTTATGCAATCAATTCTTCTTGATGAAGATAAAAGAGGTAGAGTAACTAGTATATTTACAACTGGTTTCTTAGGAATACTACCTTTTGGTAATTTATTTTTTGGAGCATTGGCAGGTTACTTTGGTGTTACCAACGCTTTGTTATTTGGCGGTGCTTGTTGCATTTTAGGAGCATATTTTTTTAGTAGACAACTGCCCCAAATAAGAAAAATAGTGCATCCAATTTACGCAGAGTTGGGCTTAATTACACAGTCAAATAAAGGCTAAATCCGCTTTTATGGGATGTTATACCAATTCACAATTCGCAATACTTCGACTACGCTCAGGACAAGCTCAGTACAACGACAGCAATGACGCTCGCGGACTTGCTCTAAGCGTACTCCTACGGAGAAGCAAGCTACGCGGTAGCGTCTCTAAGAGTTGCTATGCCGAAGGCGTTGCCTCTCGAAGAGAAGGCTTTACGCTGCGCTAACGCAATTAAAAAACTTAGATGCAGCAAAGCTTTCAAGGGTTACATCTGTATCATATTTTTCGTGAAATGGTATTATTTGGGAGCGATGTCTATGATGTTCACGTAGCTCTTGTCGTACCACTTACTAATCAACTTTGCTAAAAAGAAGTAAATGTGAGAAACAGAAAAAACTCTTTCCCTACTCCCCACCTTCACTCGTCATTTTAGGGTTGGCAAACCACTAGTAGCGCAAGGCGAAAGTCAAAAGTCAAAAGTATTATGGAATAAACTCTGTAGGGATTTTAGATGGTTACTCTATTTACGCCGTAGTGTACTAGATATACATAGCAAAGTAATCATTGTAGATTTCTGTATTAGTCATGACTGTGAGTTCTATTTGTTTCTGTTCTTCATCTGTTGCCGAACTCGTAGCTGAGTCTAAGCTTTCTTTCGGGATAAAATCGCCACAGTATTCATTCGCAGGTACTGCTGCATTCATCTTCTGGGGATAACTTAATTTGAGATTATTCATGATTGTAATGAATTGACTACGGCTGCGATCGCTAAATCTGGGATTAAGCCGCTTTTCTTCGCCAATGGTGGAAACTGTGCGTCCTTTATAGTCATGGGCAGGATATACCAAAGTATCATCTGGCAAGGTGAATAAGCGTTGTGTCACTACATCGTATAGAGTTCCAGCATCGCCTCCCTGAAAATCTGTGCGTCCACAACCACGAATAAATAAGGCATCACCAGTTAACAGATGGCTTTTGTTCACCAAATATGCTATATGACTGGCGGTGTGTCCTGGTGTAAAAATTGTTTCAATGATTACCGATCCCACCTCTAGAATTTCGCTACCGACAAGGGAGCGATCGGCTTTTGTCACAGCAGTATTCTGGGGAACAATCACCTCACAGCCTGTTTGTTGCCTGAGTTTGCCTGCCCCTGTAATGTGATCGGCATGGAGGTGAGTTTCTAGACAGTAGCGTAGCTTTAATCCCAATTCATCCAATGATTCCAAATCGCGGTCAACTTGCTCTAATACAGGATCAACTAGAACAGCATCTCCTGTCTGCCGATCGCCAATTAAGTAAGTATAACTACTAGTTGCAGGGTCAAAAAATTGCCGGAATAGGAAAGTTGACTGCGGTATCTCTGCACTGCGCTCGCTTAACAAAGGCATCGTCGGAATAGGACGCACACGCACTGGTAGCGACTGCAACAATGCCTTGGATAATTCTTGCGCCTGTCCCCGTAATTCTGGAACAGCAATAGTTTCCCACAAATCGCCCTTGCGGGGAGTTCCCAAGGTATAAAACAGCGTCGAAACGTTACCGTCTGCTGCATATAAAGCACCGTGGGTATCTGTATCTAGTCCTAAACCGATGGCATTGGGGCGAATTAATTTCTGCGATCGCAAATCAGTAATCAAAGGATGAGGCGATCGGCGATAATCTGCTGCCACCCCTGTACAATTAACTACCCGGTGGACGTGCAAGATATGATTAGTCTGGGTTTTGCGCCGGTGTATGGTCACTGCTACACCGTCCGGCAAAGCTTGATATTCCCGAATCCGGCCGGCAGAAATGGTGAGTTGACCAGAATCTAGCATTTCAGTGACAACATTTGCTACTTGTGGGGCAATGCGGTGACGATGCACATCCCAATAGGGTGTCAGATGACGCAAAAAACGTTGCTGTTCCTCGGTCGGTAGTTTTTGCCAGATTTTCTGAATCATGGGACGCAGAGAATCAATTACTGCTCGCCAGTCGTAGCCTTGGGTAGCAGCAATTTCCACCTCAGCACGTAGCCGATGTAACCAACCGCCTACACTTTTTGGTGAATTTTCTGGCGTTAAGAAGCAGGGATAAGGTTGAGCCGCTTGATGTTTTAGGGGAAATAATCCTCGTCGGGATACAGCATAAATTTTACCGCGATGTTGGCGATCGCTCAGAGATAAAATCATATCCACCATCGTCAGTCCCGTACCAATGAGCAACACAGGTGCATCAGCATCAAGGTCTGCTAGGGCATCGGCTGACCAAGCATTCCGCAGATAACTTTCATCATTACTATTTGGGTTTTGAATGGCGGGGGGTGCAGAAGGTGAGTTCCCCAATGCCAACACAACTCTGTCTGCGGCAAAACAGCGACCACTACGCAGAGAAATCATTGCGCCTTTTTCTTCAGGCTGTACCCCTACCACTTCATCGGTGAAGCGTTCTAGTCGCACATCACTAGGCGCTGTGGCTTCTGCTTCTGCTAAAACCGATTGAATGTATAAACCATAGACTTTACGAGGTATGAAGGTACTGGCATTTACTTCTTCTGAAAAAAATACTGTTAACTCATCGCGGTTGTGCTGAAGCCAACGTAACAAATGCCCTGGATCGTGGGCAAATGCACTCATGTTGCCTGCCGATACATTCAGCAAATGACAGTTGGTATCTGTGCTGTAGGCGATTCCCTTGCCAATTTGATCGCTACGCTCAATCAGCTTAATGGTGAGGGGTTGACTGGCAGTTTTCAATAGGTGGGTAGCAACTAGAGAACCACTAAAACCTCCGCCAACAATAGCGATCGTGGTTGGAGTATGGGCAGTTAAAAAACTAGGGTTCATGGTGGTCTTAGCTAGAATCAATAGTTACGCTGTCTCTTTACTGGAACTAAAGGCTTTTCTAACCCAGCTAAAAAAATCAGACTTAATTTATTATAAATTCTTATAATACCCTAATTTGAGGCATTAAATACATTTAAATACATTTAATTGATAAATTAACAGTAGTTTGTGACTTCTCAACAGAATCGGTACAATTATCATCTAGGAAAGTTCTCAAGATATTCATATCTATGGTTCAAGCAACAGAACATCTTTACGTTGTCAAAGACGAACATATTCTAGGTGGTGAGCCAATTATCAAGGAAACTCGTACATCTGTTAGGGCGATCGTTGAAACTTGGCGTATGGGTGTATATCCTGAAGAAATTCCCCAAGGTTTGCCTCATCTAACCCTGGCACAAGTGTTTGATGCGTAGAGTTATTATAGCGATCATCAAAATGAAATTAATGCTTATATTGAACGTAACCGCATCCCTGATGAATTGATTGATCCGTTAGTGCGAGATTTATGAGTAACTTGTTCATTCGCTTGTACTTAGATGAGGATGTCAACGTTTTGGTAGCGTATTTGCTAAAAGCTAGAGGCTTTGATGCTTTAACCGTAAGAGATGCAGGACAATCTTCATGCAAGCGATGAGGAACAAATGGCTTATGCTGTCAGCCAAGGAAGAACGCTAGTTACACACAACCGTACCGATTTTGAAGAACTCATACAAGCTTATTTTGATAGCGAACAAATGCACTATGGAGTGATTTATGCTGTTCGTCGTCCACCTCAAGAAATAGCACAACGATTACTGGAGATTTTAAATAAGTGACAGCAGATGAGATGGAAAATCAAGTTCGGTACATTTGAATTACTCAATTCTATCAGACGGCTTGACTTTACGATTTATGGAATTATAACTGCTTGTGTAACCGTCGTTGTATTTTACTCAAAGTCAAGATTAGAGCTTAATTGAGATGAAAATTTAACGGTCTTTTTAGATTCAATGTTAAATGCGAACACATCAACTATATTGTTGAGCGATTCTTGGCGAATAACCTGTGTTGTGTAGGGTGAAAGCCGACTGATCAACTCTTGTCTTGTAGATACAACTATTCCTTGTTTGCAACTAAGTAGACTCTCATAAAACACTGCCCATCGGGTGTAATAGATATTGTTGTTAGCCGGAAACTTATCTGGAATAGGTTTGTCATTTTCGTATACTCTTAGGTAGTGCAAGCTATTCCTAAAGTCCGAAGCTTTTTTGAGGTCTGAAAGACCATAATAAATCCACGGAAAATTAGTAAGAGTTGTATGCTGACGTTGGTCAAGTTTCCAATAATCAACACCATTGTGATATAAAGCTTTGTACTGAATGCCAAACATCTTCACGGAACTTCCCATATTGTACAGAAAATCGGCGGGTAAATATCATTCAACTCGTTGATCAATGGGATAAACACGAATTTCGTGACCAGCATTTAGAATAAATTCCTCTATTTGCCGACTTGTCCAGTATTCAACCTGTCTTTCAGCAATATATTATGTAGTATTTGGCATGGTTCATCACTTAAGTTAAATTATTTCTTACATTACTCTCACCGATACCTTTTGAGCTACTTACATTTCACTATTTATTATACGTAAGCAATCTGTATAATCACTACATCAAGAGTAGTTATACGGAATAAGGCTTGATTTTATATAAATGTTTGTGATACTCTGCCTTCATCCTTAAACTACATTTATTTGATATACTAACCGTAGTTTGCGAACATACAGTGTGCATCAAACGGGAATCACGCATTATGCCAAAAGATTGGTATGAATGGCACGACCTCTACAACACTGAGCCAAAATTGCAGCAGCGTCTAGAAATCGTGCAGGAATATATTGCTTATAGCTTGAATGCCTCACCAGATGGCGCTATCCGAATAGTGAGTGTTTGTGCGGGTGATGGGCGAGATTTACTAGGAACTTTAAAAAATAACCCCCGTGCGAAGGATATTTCTGCACGACTGGTTGAAATAAATTCAAATTTAGTTGAGCGTGGACGAGCAACTATAGAGTCTTTGGGTTTAGCCAAGCAAATTGAATTTATCAATGGTGATGCAACTCTTGCCACTAACTATGTAGGAGCAGTACCAGCAGATATCGTGATTGTGTGTGGTGTCTTTGGCAATCTGGCACAGGAAGCTGAACTCAATCGCTTACTAGATAACCTGAGTTTTCTGAGTAAACCAGGTGCTTTTGTCATTTGGACTCGTGGACACTCTAACGGTATTACCTACTCTGACAATGTGCGGAAAATTTTAAGTGCATCTGGATTTGAGGAAGTGAACTTTAAGCTTACCGCCACGGGAGATATGGGTGTAGGTCTTCATCGATACAGGGGTGAAAACTTGGCTGCACCTAAAGAGCAACAGTTATTTGTGTTTTCCGGCATTCCTAGTAAAGCGAGGTAAAAAATGTCTATTCAAAACACAGTGTCAACTTGGGAAGAAGTTTTAGAAACTGCTAGAAAAAATACCTCTGCGCGTAGGGTAAAGAGGACAGGCCAATCTCCTTCTACTGCACCAATACCCAGCAGTTTAGATAAACTTCCTCCAAATACAGAACCGCCAGTCTTGCTTTATCGAGATACTAATTCCTGGTGTCCTTTCTGCGAACGAGTTTGGTTTGCTCTGGAAGAAAAGGAAATTCCCTTTGCAACGGAGTTTATTGATTTAAGTAATAAACCCAAATGGTACACTGACCTAGTTCCCACAACCCTTGTCCCAGCAGCCAAAATTGAGGGTAATTTAGTATATGAATCTAAAGATATTCTCTTAGCTTTAGAAGAAAGGTTTCCACATCCAGCATTATTGCCGGAAAATCCAGAGGAAAACGCTGTTGCTAGGCAGTTGGTTGAAGAAGCTGAGACTAACGGTTTTAGAGAGATTGCTTACAAAATCGTGAGAGAAACACCTGTAGATGCTGATGAGTTGGCATTACAAGCAGCATTTGAGGCGAAGTTAGATGAACTTGAGCAAGCTTTGGCTAAATATCCCGGTCCTTACTTTGTAAGTAGGTTTAGCTTAGTTGACATTGTATATAGCCCCCATCTAGATAGATTGGCGGCTAATTTACCTGTATATCGGGGATATCACCTCAAAGGAAATCCTCGCTTTCCTCGAATTAATGCTTGGTTTGACGCACTTAATCAGCGTCCTGCTTATCATAGGGTAAAGTCGGATAATATCACCAACAATTTACTTATGCGTCGCAGATGGGGTGTTGAACCGATTGGAAATCCTTTACCTCTGGATGTGGCAGATAGTGAGAAAATTCAATATCGAGCCGAAGCAGCTGAGAGATTGAGCGATAATCGGGAAGTTGCGATCGCAGATATTATCAAAAATTCTGGAGTCCAAAGTTTAGCCGCAGATGGTGATATTACCACAGTTAAGGACGCTGTTGATTTTCACCTGCGACAACTGGCTGATTATCTGATTCATGGCAATGGTGTAACTTTACCGGGTGGTCGGACTGGTGGTAAAAATAGTAGTGTTGATCCCCTATTCGCTGCTGTGGGGGCTATTACTTTCGCATATTTGAGAAATCGCATCTGCGCCCCTCGTGATATGAGTGCTGGTGCAGCAACGGCGTTTCGGGCTGCGATCGATAAATTGTTGACTTCTGTTTATTAATTTTGTTGTATGCGTTGCTGAATGTATGAATGAATTTGCTTTATGCACAGACGCAGCGAAAAGTCGGAGCGCTTCTGAATTCTGACTCCTGAATTCTGCTGTACTTTGGAGACTTTATTGAGGAAAAGGAATTGCTAACAGTCCATAATGAAAATGAATTACAATTAACTGCTGATGTACTGGTAATTGGTGGTGGCCCTGCGGCAGCATGGGCAGCCTGGGCAGCCGCATCCCAAGGAGTCAAAGTCATCATTGTTGATAAAGGTTTTCTGGGTACGAGTGGTGCTGCTGCTGCTAGTGGTAACGGCATCATGGCCCCTTCTCCAGAGAATTGGGACAAAGTTTTATCGGAGCGTTATCGCGTAGGAAAAAACCTCGCTAACTCACGTTGGATCGAGCGTGTTATCGAAAAAACTTGGCTGAGTTTGCCCCTAGTGGAAAGTTGGGGCTATCGTTTCCCTAAAGAAGATGGGGAATCTGTGCGTCAGAGTTATTATGGCCCTGAATATATGCGGGTACTTCGCAAAAACCTTTTGCGTGTTGGTGTGCAGATTTTCGATCAAAGTCCTGCTCTAGAGCTTTTATTGGCTGACGACGGCTCAGTAGCTGGTGCAAGAGGTGTGCAAAGGCAGCATCATCGTACTTATACCGTTCGTGCTGGTGCAGTAGTCTTAGCGAATGGCGGTTGTGCATTCTTGAGTAAAGCATTAGGTTGCAATACCAATACAGGTGATGGATTGCTGATGGCAGTGGAAGCTGGTGGGGAACTTTCTAGTATGGAAGCTTCTAATCACTATGCCATTTCGACGGCTTTCAATGCGACTGTAACCAGGGGTGTTCCCTTTGGCTGGGCTAGTTATACGGATGAAGCAGGCAATGATCTAGGTGGTTATATTAATGGTCGTCGCGATCCATTATTCCTTGCTAATGCCCTCCTGAAAGGCCCCGTTTATGCTCGTTTGGATCGAGCCACACCGGAAGTTAAAGCAGTGATTGAAAAGTCTCATTTCATTGCTTTTCTACCCTATACAAAAGCTGGCATTGACCCCTATACAGAACGAGTGCCTGTGACACTTGTTTTAGAGGGTACAGTCCGTGGTACAGGTGGGATTCGGATTGTGAATGATAATTGCGCTACAAAAGTTCCTGGCCTTTACGCTGCCGGTGATGCAGCATCGCGGGAGTTTTTAGCCGGTTTAGCTTCTGGGGGTGGTGGCCCCAATGCTGCCTGGGCAATCTCCACAGGGCAATGGGCTGGAGTTGGGGCAGCGGACTTTGCTAAGAGTCTGGGCGCTCATGCAAATGAACGGGTTGCGCGTCCTGCTGGTAAAGTGGGATTGCGATCGCCTACGGTGGGCGGAACGCCATCGCCTAAGACGGGGGGTAGCCCATCGTCCTCACCCACTTCTGAAACATTCGATAGTGAGGCGATTGTGCATGGTGTACAAGCCCAGATGTTCCCCTTGGAGAAGAATTACTTGCGTTCTGAGCAGGGACTTTTGGATTCTCTTGCCAAATTAGAAACGCTGTGGCAGCAAGTACAAGGGAACCCGAAACAAGATACAGTGCGCGATGTGGAATTTTCCCGCCGAGCGGCTGCTCTTACGGCTGTAGCACGATGGGCATATTTTAGCGCATTACATCGCACGGAAACGCGCAGCGAACATATTCGTGTGGACTATCCTGAAACCGATCCAAATCAGCGTTATTACCAAGCAACAGGTGGCTTAGATAAGCTTTGGGTGAGACGTGATTGGATTACGGATGCAATTGCTACACCACCAGTAATTACCACTCAAACCACACCCTCTGTATCAAAGTTGTAGTAGGAGCAGAATCATGATCGAGCTTGTCAGCCATAAACTCTGTATTAATTGCAATTTGTGCGTCCAAGTGTGTCCTACCAATGTTTTTGACTCCGTACCTAACCAACCACCTGTGATCGCCCGCAAGGAAGACTGTCAAACATGTTTCATGTGTGAGGCCTATTGTCCTGTGGATGCGCTCTATGTTGCGCCGCAATCTCATACTGATATTGAAGTCAAGGAGGATGATTTAATTGAAAGTGGCATCATGGGTGAATATCGTCGCCTCTTAGGTTGGGGATATGGCAGAAAAAATAATAGTGAATTGGATACGGCTCATAAACTGCGCCAACTGCCGCGTCCTTATCAAAGTTAATTTGGGTGTCTGAATCGAGGTCGCATTCTCGAAGATGACAGCTTTGCTCTCACTCTAAAGTGAAACCTTAGTTTTTCGTTGTCTGTAACATCGAAATTTCATTAATTTTTCCAACATTGGTAAATTTTCCTCTCTAAAGCACTTTTTGTTGTAGTTCTGGAAATACTTTAGAGACTTTATTCAAAAGATAATCGCCATAAGTCCCGCGAAATTCGTGGACACTGGCTTTATCCCAGCGATCGCTTTTATCATCATTCACTACTATGTCGCTCAGTTCAATGGGTTTGACTTCAACGTTGAAATTGGGATCAAAGAAGAATGGAAATGACAGGCGATTACTTGTTGATAAATTCTGAACGCGGTGGGGTGTTGAACGATACAGTCCTCGTGTCATGCGATCGAGCATATCCCCAATGTTGCATACGAATGAACCAGGAATAGGAGGTGCATCTATCCAACCAGACTTTGATTTGACTTGTAATCCACCAACATTATCTTGTTTGAGTATAGTTAATACTCCATAATCTGTATGTTCACCAACGCCCCATTCAGATTTAGATAATGATGGATTGGCAGGGTAATTGAAAATCCGAAATAATATTAATGGATCTTTTGTATAACGTTCAGCAAAATAGGATTTTTCTAACCCCAAACTTAGAGCAATACCAGCCATTAGGGTATGTCCAAGTTTGGTCATTGAGTCTATATAATCCAGCACTGTTTCCCTAAATTGGGGAATATTGGATGGAAAAAGATTTCGACCGTGCATTGGTACACCAGCTTTTACAAATGGATGGTCTTCTGCTAGTTCTGCACCGAAGTAAATACCTTCTTTTAAGTCAGGTCTACCTGATGTCAACTCGTTACCTACGGGGAAATATCCTCGCCATGCTCTACCACCAAGAGCCATAGGAATCTTCAGTTTAGTTTCTATATCCTGCGCGAAGAATTGTTGACTGAGATGTTCTAGTTGCTCTTGTAGTTGTTCATCAACTCCATGTCCGACGATATAGAAGAAACCGTAATCATGGAGAGCTTGTCTAATTTGGTCTGCAATTACATCAGAATAGTTGCTAGTTTGAGAAACCAATGTACTAATATCAATGACGGGAACTTTTGAAAACTCTTTGTTTACAACTTGTAAGATTGTCATACTCTATTTTTATTGTCGTGTTTAGACTAATCACTAGGCTACACAAAAAATTATATCGATAACTATAATGTTGATGTTAGGTATGGCGATCGCTAACCCTAGTAAAATATTTAGACAAACGATTCTGAGTAGAAATTTGTAAACTTATTTATTATTCCGGTAATTCGGTAGGGATAACGTAGTATTATTTAAATAATTCTCAATTATTTCTGCAAACAGCAATAATCTACTGAACAAGGAGTAATTTATTGCCTAATAGCAATTGCGTAAAAATATTGTTAAATTTTAAAAAATAATCCAAAAATATGCGATACAATCAACTAGGTAATAGTGACCTTAAAGTTTCCGAAATTTGCCTTGGCACAATGACTTATGGGCAGCAAAATACTATTGAAGAAGCCCATCAGCAGCTAGATTATGCCATTAAACAGGGGATTAACTTCATTGATGCTGCTGAGATGTATCCAGTACCAGTCAGTGCTGAAACCTATGGATTAACCGAAACTTATATTGGAGAATGGTTAAAACATCAGCAGCGAGATCAACTAATAGTCGCTACTAAAATTGCCGGGCCTGGGCGCGGCTTTAAATGGCTACGTGATGGAGCTAAAGCCGTTGATCGGGATAATATCAAACAAGCTGTAGATGATAGTCTAAAAAGATTGCAGACAGACTATATTGATTTATATCAAATCCATTGGCCAGACCGTCATGTACCACGTTTTGGACAAACAGTTTTCGACCCTAATCAAGTCGGGGAAACAGTTCCCATCACTGAACAACTAGAAGTTTTTGCCGATGTCATAAATGCAGGTAAAATTCGATATATCGGCTTAAGTAATGAAACTCCTTGGGGCATTGCACAATTTAGCCATGCAGCTAAACAATTAGGATTACCTAAAGTTGTTTCTATTCAAAATGCTTACAATTTACTCAATCGAGTTTTTGATGGCGCTCTTGCAGAAGCAGTTTATTACGAAAACGTTCCTTTACTAGCTTACAGCCCTTTGGGATTTGGCTATTTAACTGGTAAATACCTCAATGGTAAACCAGAGAAAGCAAGAGTTACTTTATTTGAAAATTTTGGTCAACGATATTTAAAACCAAATGTTAGCAAAGCAGTAGCAGCTTATATAGAAATTGCCAAACGCCATCAACTAAGTCCTGCACAATTAGCGATCGCATTTGTGCGGAGTCGTTGGTTTGTCGCCAGTACGATTATTGGTGCTACCACACTAGAACAACTTAAAGAGAATATAGAAAGCATCAATGTAGTTCTTGATAAAGATATCTTGGCTGAATTGGATTCAGTTCATACTCAATATCCGAACCCAGCACCTTAACAATTAAAAATTAAAAGTATTGAGTTTTTGGTGCAGAAAAGTAGGTTGGGTTAAGCTAGCGCAACCCAACAAAACAATACAAATTTGGGTTTGAAAATAGTCTCTAGTACCCTTAAATTTATGACGATCGCAACAGCATCAGTTGACCAAAATACTATTCGTCGCCGTGGTACTGGTTTAAGAGCTTATAATCCTGACAAGGTATTCAAAGGTTATACACTTTTTACACCACTTACAGGTAACGGAGAAGTATATCTTCTGAATCTAGAAGGAGAAGTAGTACATCAATGGAATCTGCCATATTCACCCGGTTTATATGCTTATCTTTTACCTAATGGCAACCTTTTTTATAATGCTAAGACGCTAGAAGATATTCCGCCACATTTTCCTTTGTGGGCTGCCTTTAAAGGTGGCGTTGTCTTAGAAGCAGATCCCAAAGGAAATATTATTTGGGAGTACAAACATCCAGATCATCATCACGACGGGCGCAGACTACGCAACGGTAACACGATTTTATTAGCTATTGAAAAGATACCTCAGTCTTTGATTCCCCGTATCAAAGGCGGTGTAGCAGGAACAGAAGCAGACGGTGATATCTATGCTGATGTACTTTATGAAGTTACTCCTGCGGGTGAGATTGTTTGGACTTGGCACGCCCACGAACACTTAGATCCAGATATTTTTACTATCACTCCCCAAGATAAACGACACGAATGGACTCATGGCAATACTGTAGGCGAACTCGCTGACGGCAATATTATAGTCAGCTTTCGTAATATCTCTACCGTTGTAATTATCGATCGCCAAACAGGAGAGATTATCTGGACACTTGGAGATGACGTATTAGCACAGCAGCACTTTCCTAACGAATTAGCTAACGGCAATATCCTAATTTTTGATAATGGCGCACATCGTCGTCACACTGCGCTAAATTTCTCTCGTGTAATTGAAGTAAGCCGTCAAACTAAAGAGATAGTTTGGGAGTACACTGACAATCCACCTCAAAATTTTTTTAGTTCGTATATATCAGGCGCACAGCGTCTAGCGAATGGCAACACTTTAATTACAGAAGGTGCTTATGGCCGCATATTTGAGGTGACAGTTACAGGAGAGATTGTTTGGGAATATGTCAATCCTCACTTTGCGGTTCGGAATCTTGGTGAGAAGTCAGCAGTAGCTGGTGGTGAACAAAATTCAGTCTTCCGTGCCTTTCGTTATGCACCTGAAGAAGTGCCTTGGCTTTAGTTCAATTTGAGATTTTGGATTTTAGATTGAATTAATTTCCAAAGCTAATAAACCAATCCTATTCATACAGGAATATCAACATGGCTAAAATCAAGATATATAGTGCAGTCGTTTGCCCTTATGCTCACCGTTCGCGTTTGGTATTGCAAGAAAAAGGCATTGACTTTGACTTAATTGAAATTAATTTGCAGAACAAACCGGAGGGATTTACAGATATTTCTCCTTATGGGAAAGTGCCTGCGATGTCTGCGACGGGCTACGCCTACGCACATAATAATCACCGAGTTTGGGAATCGGCAGTAATTAATGAATATCTCAACGAGGTATTTCCAAATCCGCCGCTTTTACCTAGCAGTCCCATTGCTAAAGCACAAGCTCGAATCTGGATTGATTTTGCTAATACTCGATTCGTTCCAGCTTTTTCTACTCTCTTGCGTAGTTCTGATATCCAACAGCAAGAAGCAGCTAAACAAGAACTATACAAACATCTGGAATTTATCGAGAATGAAGCTTTAGGGAAGTTATCAGGAAACGGCCCTTAC
Source organism: uncultured Nostoc sp. (assembly GCF_964245445.1). Classification (GTDB taxonomy): domain Bacteria; phylum Cyanobacteriota; class Cyanobacteriia; order Cyanobacteriales; family Nostocaceae; genus Nostoc. The sequence continues at coordinate 7,598 of NZ_CAXTNE010000089.1, read as the reverse complement.
TGGTTTGGCGAATCCGTTAGTCTAGTTGATTTCACCTTTTACCCCTGGTTTGAGCGTTGGGCTGCACTGAAGCACTATCGAGGCTTGGCGTTATCAGAGGAATTTACTCGTCTACGTCAATGGAAAAAGGCTTTAAAACAACGTGATTCTGTGGTGGCGATCGCTAATAGTAAGGAGTTATACATAGAGCGATATGCTAGATTTGCTACTCCTGTTGCTGCCTAGCGCTGCTTTTTGGTAGTCAAAAGAATTTTATCTTTGCCTAAGTTTTCGCTGCTCAAAAAGAATTTGAGCGGCGAAAAAGTCAAATTTATGGTGAAAATATGAATTTAGGTATAACGATAAATCTGTTATAAATAGTAGTAATAATACTACTGCTGATCAAGTAATCCGATGGTCAAGCTGGCAAAAAACTGACTCAAGTTTTTTAGCCTGAAACTGCTGTAGAAAAAAATGGCTATATATTATAAAAAGTTGCAAATTACATCTTATCTGGCTCCCAATTGGTTCAGATTTTATCAGGCGATCGCAGCTTATTTAGGTCGTGTTTTAAAAGCAGAATTCCAACTACAGCCGGGTGAATGTGACCCCTTAGATGATCCCCGGTTATTTGAAGACCAAATAGACTTAGCTTTTATTTGTGGATTACCACTAATTCGGTATAGTCAAATAGTTTCAAATCAATTCCAGACATTAGTTGCGCCAGTAATGCAATCATCACGATATAGCAACCGCCCTATTTACTATGCAGATGTAATTGTCAATGCTAATAGTAATATCAAAAAGTTTGCAGATTTAGCAAGGAAAACATTTTGTTATAATGACCTTGGTTCAAACAGTGGTTATAATTTACTCTGTCATAGATTAATTAAAGAAAAATATCCTGAAAGTTTTTTTGGCAAAACGCTACAATCAGGTTCGCATCAGCATTCAATTCGCTGGGTAGTTGAGGGATTGGCAGATTGTGCATCGATTGATAGTGTAGTGCTAGAACAAGAATTGAAAGATTTTCCCGAATTATCACAGCATTTGCGGGTGGTGGAAGTGTTGGGGCCTTCGCCGATGCCACCTTTAGTAGTAGCAAAGCGTCTAGGTATATCTTTAATTCAGCAAATGCAGTTAGCACTACTCCAACCAGATGCAGAGTTGCAAACAGTGATGGAACAGTTTGGAGTCAGACGTTTTGCCGTAGTGGAATTAAAAGACTATCAGATATTAAATCAGATTTATCGCGATCGCTCTTGTGTTAGCTTGTCTAGGTAAGAAATAAAAGAAAAGTTTACCCAGAGGAGGACACTTGCAAGGGTAAGTTCTCCAACTTCTAGCAACTGTCGTTAAAGTGTGCGTCGCACAAAGAGAAGGAGAGAGGTTGTCAATTATCTATCTCCCAATCTTCAGTAAGCAAATTATATTATGTCCGCCTAATTAGTTATAATTCCCGCATCTGTGCAAAAAGCGCAAAAGCCTCTTTCCCCCTGCTCCCTGCCCCCTGCCCCCTGCGGTCTAAATGATAAGTCTTTAACCGGACACGATATTATTAAGGCGCTTGAAGTCTCTGGTATGAGTAATGAGCGTGTGGAGGATAATTTTATTTGGCATCAGTTTTTAAGACATGGCATAATCCCAACTCTGCTTTTGTGCTGACAAAACCACATCTTGATAAACTTGCTCAAATAATACTCGCTGTGCATGACTCCCTCCAATCTCATGTAAGCGTGGTAAAACAGGTTTTAGTTCTGCAACAGTCGCGTGGAAATCGCCTTTGGCATGAGCTACCATTCCTCTAGCTGCGGGAATTGCTACTTCTATCCAACTCCGTTGCAGAAAGGGATTAATATTTAAAGTGTGATACTGCATGTTCTGAAGCATTTGGTTCACCCAATCATGATGTCCGGCTTTGGTAAGGGCATAGACATAATGCAAATCCTGGAATGGTAATGCGTGTTCATCAATCCGGCTGTAAAGATAAGGACTGATGCTTTGCCAACGGTTCTCGACATTTACACCGCGCAATTCTAGGCGCAATAATAATGAAATTGCTCCTACTTGGTCTTTAGGAGATTGTTTGTTGGCACGTTCCCAAATATGCGTATCATAGAGTTTGAGAACTTTCTGGTAGTTTTCTAACTGCAAATAATATAGTGCAATATGCCACCAGTTGTGAGTGTAGAGCATAGAGTTGCAGTTTTCCCAGGTGTCTGCAAAACTCTCCATCCAAGCTATCCCCTCATCGACTCTTCCCTGAGTTTCCATGACATGAGCAATCGCATGATGCGCCCAAGGATCATATCTATTTAAGGCGATCGCTTGATGTGCCATCTTTTCTGCTGCTTGGAGTTGATGACACTGTTCTAAACCAAATGCCACCATGCCGGATAAATAATGATTTTCAGGATTGCTTAGTAAAACTTTTTGGGCGATTTCTAGTAATTTATCTTTATTGCCTGTATAAAAATAATGATACTGTCCCTGCTGAACAGAAATCAAATCACGGGGAAACCTATTGGTAATTTCCTCATGAATAGCGATCGCTACATCAATCTCTTGATTTGCCCAAGCTGAAATTGCTTGCACATATAACTGTTCTCTGGCGGTAATCTTGGTGCAATACTGTTGTGCAGTTTGCAGATATGGTAGAGCTACCTGCCAAGCTTTGCGGTTTTCTTGGGTAAGATAATAAGCAGCCGCATAAGCATTAGCTAATGCACAAGTGGGATCTGCTGCAATTGCTTGTAAAACTACTGTTTCTGCATCTTTACCATAACCAAGCATCTGATCGATAAAATGGTTAATTCCTGCGATCGCATTGGCTGAATCTGTTGTAACTACTAGTCCTTGTGCATCTTTAAGCATTATTAATTTCTTGCAGCAGATTTGTGAAGCAATTTATAAACTACGGTAAGTCTATAGGAATAATGGACTTACGAAATAGAGTATGTCATAGCTACCACAAAATTGCAAGGATGAAACTACTGTAAACCTATAAGATAACCGTACTTAATTGTTGTATAGGTATTTTAGATGCGTTCGCCTTGAAGCGATCGCAGATGCTCAATCAATACACTGCGATCACTTTTCTATGCTTTTAAGTGCAACTCCCTTGTCTCAAGATATTAATGGCATTTTTAAAATTTCTGCCTCATACTCTTGACAAAATTTTTAAGAGATCGAATGAAACAGCCCTGCCTTTTTAAGGAGGTTAACGAATCTATTATGGTTAAGTGCTATGAGTTAGAAAAAGCTGATTTTCGGGCAGATTACATTTAATAAACAACTGATTTAACAAGAGTTGATCAAAGGGGGTAGGGAGAAGAGTTTTCCCGTCTGCCTCTTTTCAATGCCCAATATGCAAATTTTGTCGCACCTTTACTAACAGCGAGTTTGTAAACTTAAGTAAAGTACATGTCTAGTAAGGGTTTCAGGAATTTGAGCCAGTAAAACACTTATTTGCTGAAAGTCAGACCTAGCAATTAATTCAGTATTTTTAAGATTTCCTTTATGAATAGACTCTAAACAAGCTGTTTGAGATCATAAAACTTTGTATGCTGAATTAATAGGTCTTAAATAGTTCTTTTAAAACTGGTGCAAGAAGATTTTAGGTTAATTGTTGATTTAGTTTTAGTTTTAGGCGTTGCCGCCTGCGGTGGACTGTTGGCGGCACTTTTGCGACAACCCGTACTGCTAGGGTATCTCATTGGCGGGATGATCGTTGGCCCAGCCGGACTCGGATTGATTAAAGAACTTATTCAAGTAGAGACTCTGGCACAGTTCGGTGTCGCCTTTTTGCTATTCGCCTTGGGTGTGGAATTTTCCTTTGCGGAACTTAAGAAGGTAAAAGCGATCGCTCTTGGCGGAGGTGGACTCCAGATTGCTCTGACAATTTTAGTCACAGTTGTAGTATGCGGGTTAACCGGAGCCTGGGGAACCTTACCTGCTAAGGGGATGTTTTTAGGGTGTATTCTATCCTTGTCTTCCACAGCAGTTGTCCTCAAATGCTTGATGGAACGCAACGAAACAGAAACGCCTCACGGGCAAGTGATGCTAGGTATTTTGGTAGTACAGGACTTGGCACTGGGACTGATGTTAGCAGTCTTACCAGCCCTGAACCAACCCGCAGAAACCATTGGCATCGCCGTGCTGACAGCCCTAGCTTTGATTGCTTTATTCGCTGCGGGTGCAATAGCTGCGGGGATTTGGCTGATACCGCCTTTGTTGCGACTGTTAGCCCGTACCGAAAGCCGAGAACTATTTTTATTAGGAGTTGTAGCTCTATGCTTGGGCATTGCTCTGTTGACAGAGCATTTAGGGCTGTCGATTGAGATGGGGGCATTTGTCGCGGGTTTGATGATTTCTGAGGTGGAATACGCCGATCAAACCCTGACTTATGTCGAACCACTGCGAGATATCTTTGCCAGTTTATTTTTTGCCGCCATTGGCATGTTAATTGACCCAGTGTTTTTGTGGAACAACCTGGAATTAATTTTAGGGCTGGTGGCAATAGTTTTCGTAGGTAAATTTCTGATTATCACCCCCCTAGTCAAGCTGTTTCGCTACCCTTTGAAAACAGCGATAATCGCCGGTTTGGGACTAGCGCAAATTGGAGAATTTTCCTTTGTTCTCGCCAGCGAAGGGCAAACTTTGGGGCTGGTGTCCCGACAAATATACTTATTAATTTTGGGAACCACCGCAGTCACTCTCATGCTTACTCCCTTTGTCTTGCGGTTAGTGCCATTTTTATTTAACTTTGCCGAATCAATGCCCTGGTTGAAACCGTATTTAGAAGAACAAGAGGCGCGGGATGTGTCGGAAGATTTGCCCTTCAAAGACCATGTGGTAGTTTGTGGCTATGGGCAAGTCGGCAAAAATTTAGTAAAGTTGTTGCTGCAACACGACCTACCTGTGGTAGTAATTGACCAATCAGAGAGTAGAATTCAAAAGTTGCGTGAGGCTGGGGTGTCTTATGTCTATGGCAATTGCGTGAGTTTACATGTTCTAGAAACTGCCGGGGTGAATCATGCTAAAAAAATGGCGATCGCACTCCCTGACCCCATGAGTAGCCGTCTTTGCTTGAAACGCGCTTTGGAATTGTGCCCAGAATTAGATTTAGTTGTCCGTGCTACCCAGGATAAAAATATTGAGGTGCTGTATCAATTGGGAGCCAAAGAAGTTGTGCAACCTGAGTTTGAAGCCAGCTTAGAAATGGCAACTCATTTATTAACTGGCTTAGGCTTGTTGTCGCCAGCTGTCGTCCAACGAGAAATGCAGCAAATCCGCAACGATCATTATTTAGATTTTCGCCCAGAGCGTTCTGCTACTGAAGTTGCTCGTGATTTGCGCCAAGCAACTCGCGATCTAAATCAGCGCTGGTATCCTCTACCATCTGATTCGCCTTTAATTGGCATGACCATAGAAGAAGCAGATATGCGCTACTTAACAGGAGCGAGTTTGATGGCAATTCGCCGCGCTAACGGCGATGAAATCGATTATCCTAAGAATCAAACCAAATTGGAAGAAGGCGATCGCTTGCTGATTGTGGGAGCAGATGAAGAACTGGCAGCCTTGGCAGAATTAGCTAAAGGACAAGCTGTTGTTCCCGGAGAAAATAGTGCTTGTCAGTGGATTACAGTGAATGCAGATGCACCAACGCTTGGTAAAACCCTTGCAGATTTAGATATCGGCAAGCAATTTGGAGTACAGGTACAGGCAATCCGGCGCGATGGCAAGTTTATCCGCTATCCTGATGGCGGCATGGACTTGCGAGTTGGCGACCAAGTATTGTTATGTGGTGGCTTGACAGGTCTGAGTCAACTAGAACAGTTATTTGCAGTCAGCACTAAAGTACCCCTTTCTATCCCAGTAGTAAAAGCTAGTGAGGCAGAAACTCTTTAAGCGCTTCTCCCTATGGATAATTTATGGAAGTTATCATTAATCATTAGTTATCAGCTGTAATAAGAGTAATTTAATAAGAAATGAACTAATCCAATTAGCAAATATTGACATGAATAATTGTCCAAAAATTTTATTGCATTTTATGCATAATTTCGGAGTTTTTCTGCCTAATCTGTTGGTTTTTCTCCATAGCCTCTTGGAGTTGCTTCATAAGCTGTTGGTTTTTCTTTTTAATCTGCTGGGATTTCTGTATAGACAGCCATAATTCCTCTCTAATGAACAACTTATCTGAGAGGAACACCTTTGCAAGAGTTGCAATCCGCTTTACTTCTAGATTTTCAGTTTGCTCTTGAGAGCACACACGATCGCGTCCTGCTGCCTTTGCTTGATACAATGCTTTATCCGCCGCCACAATTATTTTTTGAAAGTTAAAGTTAAATGTAGGAATTACTGTAGCTAACCCAGCACTCACGGTTACATAAGAATTAACTTGTGAATTTTCATGGGGAATTGCCAGTTTCCGTACAGCAAAGCAAATTTTTTCTGCAATGTGAGCAGCACCAAGTATGTCTGTATTAGACAAAATTACAGCAAATTCTTCCCCACCATAACGGGCAACTAAATCAGCAGGACGTTGAACAACATCTTTGATGACTCTAGCAATTTTACTAAGACAGCGATCGCCCATTGGATGACCATAGGTATCGTTGTAGGATTTGAAGAAATCTACATCAACAAGGATGAGGGAGAGGGGCTGTTGTGAGCGTCTCATGCGCCGCCACTCAATATCAAGATACTCTTCAAATCGTCGGCGGTTAGCTACTTGAGTTAAAAAATCGATAGTAGCTATAGTACTTAATCGCTGCAATTCTTCATTAGCGGCTTCTAGTTTTTGCTGAAGTTGGCGACGCTCTAGTTCTTGGCTGGCTACCAAAAACTGATAGTCCAAAATGCTTAAGCTTTTCCCCTGTACCCAGTCTAAGACCTCTTGCAATGCCTGCCCCCACTGTAAACATGACTCATCTTGATAGCCGGATGCTAGCCAAGCACTAAATCTTTGGCAATAAGAATCAAGATTATCTAACTGCACAATCATCTTAAATCTTTATAAAAATTTAATTATATTAGATGCTTATTTGATTGATGCCTTTTTTATTACTTTTGGAATAGAAAAATCTAAAATGCAAAAGCAAGCGATCGCTATTCTCTGCTAACTTCGGCTAAAAACCTATCACTAGTGGTCTGTAAAGTCAACTTTGACGAGTAAATAAATTCTTCAATTTCTCTTCTTGGGTTTGTAACATTAAGGATTTTTTGTAGTGGTAGTAAAAATGATTTTTACCACTACAAGGTTTTCCTAATCTGGTAAATTTTAGCCAGCACCGTGGGAAGGGGCGTTTCAAACGCCGATTTTTGACTAACTCTTGGGTTTAATATAAGCGATCGCTTGTTTCCAAACAGTGGTTTGCTGACTGTTCTCATCCGCAATAGAGATACACTGTGGATCTTGCCATAAAACCTTTCCTGTTAGCACATCACCAGTCAGCAGCTTTAACTCTACTGGCGTTGTTTGTTTAATCAAGTTTTGGACTTGGATAATACTGGGTAAAGTGGTGTCAAATTCGGTAAGCATTTTTAGTAAAGATGAACCTACAAGGCAAAATAAAGAGTAACTAATCCTTGATAATTCATCCTTGAAGAAATGGCAA
>NZ_CAXTNE010000088.1:0-26675 GCF_964245445.1 uncultured Nostoc sp. | reverse complement strand
ATTACAAACAAAGGCTGAGAGCATCAGCAGATAAATACAAATCGTATTTACAAATTACTTCTGATGAATGGGAAGTTTTTTATCGGACAGCAGGAGGAGTAAACGATTCTCGCGCTAGGGCTATTTTAGACAAGTTAGTAGGAATTTAGAACTAGAAACCGGGTTTTCAGAAAAATCCGGTTTCTAAACACGAGTGTCACAAGGACAGATGTAAATTTAAGTAGAGACGAAGCTGTTATTTCTAAGAATCTGTTGATAGCCAATTCTCCAAGCTTAGTCCTTCAACTCGCACCAAGTCAGAGTCATTAAAAACCAGAATTAATCCGCGTGCGATCGCTGTAGCTGCTATCAATATATCTTGTTCTTGTATCTTCAAACCCCTACGTTGTAAATCCACATGGATTTCACATGCCCTCTCAATAATTTCTATATCATCCAAGAATAAAACTTCATATTTTCTATAAAACTGATTAAATTCTGCTATCTGCCTCGCAGCATTTACATACAAAAGTCCTCTTTTAACTTCATAATAAGTTATACAACTGATAAAAACTTCTTGTCCCGAACGATTAGCATCCCGTAGTTTCCTACTAACAGTTGCATTTCTCCTCAAAATGTAACTAACAATATTTGTATCTAATAAATAAGCCACTTTGTCTATTTTCGCTTTACTGCATCATCGTACATTTTGATTTGCTCTGGGGTCAAATCATTTAACGTACCAGAAACCGCTTCTAAGACAAGAATCTTATCAATTCTGCGTGTCAGTTCATGCTCGGTTATAGCTCTCATTTCCTCTGGTGATAACTGCCCAAAGAGTTCTACTAACATTTCTATCATTTCCTGTTGGTTTAACTTAACTTGATATAAGCTATTACCTTTAATTAACTTTTCAACGATTGTTGATATGCGGTTACTCAGTTCTTGATAATTAGCAATTTCTGGCATAATTCTCTCCATTTCTCAAATAATTATCTTAATTATAAACAATCTTCTTTAGCGCCCCTGTGTGTAAAAAAAGGCGGGCTTTTCAGCCCACCTCACAAAATTTTGAGAATATTCTATTGCTATTAACCCAACAATTGTTTAGCCTTAGCTAATACATTATCAACGCTAAAGCCAAACTTCTCTAAACAAACACCACCTGGAGCCGAAGCACCAAAGCGATCAATACTAACAGTATCGCCTTCAGTACCCACATATTTGTGCCAACCAAAACTAGCGCCAGCTTCTACAGACAAACGCTTGGTGACAGCTTTCGGCAAAATGGATTCTTTATAAGCCGCATCCTGTGCTTCAAACAGTTCCCATGAAGGTAGCGAAACAACACGAACTTTCTTACCTTCGGCTGTAAGTTTTTCGGCTGCGCCGACGGCGAGGCTCAATTCTGAACCAGTACCAATCAGGATGAGATCAGGTGTACCTTCGCTATCTACCACAGTGTATCCACCCTTCGCTACACCCTCAATTGATGTACCTGCCAAGTTGGGAACGTTTTGACGAGTGAACGCTAACAGAGACGGAGCATTTTGCTTCGCCTTTTCGATCGCTATTTTATAAGCGCCAGAGGTTTCGTTACCGTCTGCAGGACGAAACACTAATAAATTAGGAATGGCTCGCAAGGAAGCGAGAGTTTCAATGGGTTGGTGCGTGGGGCCATCTTCACCTTGTCCAATGGAATCGTGAGTCATCACCCAAATCGAGCCAGCTTGGGAAAGGGCGGATAAGCGGATGGCAGCACGCATATAGTCTGTGAAGATCAAGAAGGTAGCACCGTAGGGAATTAATCCCGAAGCGTGCAGTGCTATACCATTACAGATTGCGCCCATAGCATGTTCCCGCACACCAAAGTGGATGTTGGGGTTTTCGTAGTGTCCTTTTTGGAAGTCGCCTTTGCCTTTAACTTCGGTAAGGTTAGAGTGGGTCAAGTCAGCTGAACCACCAATCAATTCAGGTAAAACTGCCGCCAGTTTATTGAGGCAAGTTTCTGAGTGTTTGCGGGTAGGCAGTCCTTTGTCTTCAGGAGTGTAGGTGGGTAGTACCTTATCCCAACCATCGGGTAGCTTGCCGCTTAGGTAACGTTCCAATTCAGCCGCTTCTTGGCCATACTTAGCTTTGTAGTCTGCAAAGGTTTTGTTCCATTCGTCTTCGTAGCCTGCACCGCGCTCAACTGCTTTACGTGTGTGGTTGAGGGCCTCTTCGGGTACTACGAAAGGCTCGTATTCCCAACCCAAATTTTTCCGAGTCAATGCTATTTCGTCTCCACCAAGAGCAGCGCCGTGAACACCAGCAGTGTTTGCTTTATTGGGAGAACCGTAACCAATAATGGTTGTTACCTTGATGAAAGAAGGCTTATCGGTGACAGCTTTAGCCGCTTCAATTGCTTTGGCGATCGCTTCTAAATCCGTGTTACCATCTTCCACGTGTTGGACGTGCCAGCCGTAAGCTTCAAAACGCTTGGAAACATCTTCGGTGAATGCCACATCTGTGGAACCGTCGATAGAAATGTGGTTGTCGTCGTACAGAGCGATGAGTTTGCCTAATCCTAAGTGTCCTGCGAAAGAACAAGCTTCACCAGAAATTCCTTCCATGTTGCAACCGTCACCCACAATCACGTAGGTGTAATGGTCAACAATCTTGGTATCGGGTTTGTTAAATTTAGCGGCTAGGTGCGCCTCCGCGATCGCTAAACCGACTCCATTGGCAATTCCTTGACCCAAGGGGCCAGTTGTGACTTCCACGCCTGGGGTCATGAAGTTTTCGGGGTGTCCAGGGGTTTTGGACTCCCATTGACGGAATTGCTTGATATCTTCAATGCTTACGCTGTCGTAGCCTGTAAGGTACAGTAGGGCGTACTGCAACATCGAGCCATGACCGGCAGACAAGACAAAGCGATCGCGGTTAAACCATTTGGGATTCTTGGGATTAAACTTCAAAAAGCGATCCCAGAGGACAAAAGCCATCGGAGCCGCGCCCATTGGTAGTCCTGGGTGTCCCGATTTTGCTTTTTCTACGGCATCAATAGCCAAGAAGCGGATCGAGTTAATAGCCAGTTCTTCGACGGACAATTCTTTGGCGGATTGGGTTGCAACAGTCATAATCTCTTGTATTTAACGACGGGTTAGCACTCTTCGTAGCTTCTCTTGCTGGGGTTATTTTAGATTCCCCACAGTATCCTCATCATCCCATTCCCGCTTGTCGATGGACAAGCGGGATCTCCTGAGTTTCTGGTGATAAATCAAGCTGATAATTGGGTCATGCTGAACGCTTACTTTATATCGGAATGATATTTCTGATACTTTTGGCACAGTCATCTCAGGAGAGCCGACCAGCAATAAAATGGGAAATTTTTAGACGTATTTCTTAAAGGCCAGTGTGACATTATGACCGCCAAACCCAAAAGAATTGGATATTGCCACCTCAACTTTTTGAGCGCGGCTAGAGTTAGGCACGTAATCTAAGTCACACTCTGGATCGGGATTTTCCAGATTGATTGTCGGTGGAATTTGGTCATTAGCGATCGCCAGTACTGTTGCGACTGCTTCAATACCTCCAGAACCGCCCAATAAATGACCTGTCATAGATTTGGTGGAGCTAATTGCCACCTTATAGGCATGTTCTCCCAAAGCTTTTTTGATTGCTGAGGTTTCAGTTGAATCATTAGCTGGGGTACTAGTGCCGTGAGCATTAATATAGCTAATCTGTTCGGGAGTTATATTGGCATCTTTGAGCGCTAGTTCTATTGCTCTAGCGGCTCCAAGTCCACCAGGGACGGGGGAAGTGATATGGTAAGCGTCACAGGTCATACCATAGCCGATCATTTCGGCATAAATGTGAGCGCCGCGACTGAGGGCGTGTTGCAGTTCTTCGAGAATTAAAATTCCTGAACCTTCACCCAAGACAAATCCATCGCGATCGCGGTCAAAGGGACGGCAAGCATGAGCCGGATCGTCATTGCGAAAAGAGAGGGCTTTGCAAGCGGCAAACCCAGCCATCGATAATGGTGTCACAGCCGACTCTGTTCCGCCGCAAATCATCGCCTGAGCATATCCCCCTTGAATTAAGCGAAAAGCATCGCCTACAGCGTTAGAGCCAGCAGCGCAGGCAGTTACAGGGCAGGAATTTGGCCCTTTAGCACCCGTGTGAATTGCCGTTAATCCTGCTGCCATATTGGCGATCATCATCGGTATCATGAATGGACTACAGCGATCAGGCCCACGGTTGAGGTAGATAGTTTGCTGGTCTTCTAATACCTTAATGCCACCAACGCCAGAACCGATCATGACACCTACCTGTTCTGCATTCAGTTCATTAATAACTAACTGCGCGTTAGCTAGAGCCTGTTTTGCTGCCGAAACCCCAAATTGGGCAAATCGATCCATGCGCTTGGCCTCTTTGCGCTCCAAGTAATCGTGTGGATCGAAGTTTTTTACTTCACCAGCAATGCGGCAATCATGGCGAGATGCATCAAAAAATGTGATGCGGTCAATGCCATTACGTCCACTCAATAATCCATCCCAATATTCTGTTGCTGTGTTACCTATAGGTGTAATCGCGCCAACACCAGTTACAACAACGCGTTTACGTGTATAATCTGTCATGATTCAGTTAAAGGTGGCGAAAAAGCAGCAGGCATTAAACAGTGCTGAGTTTTGTTAGCGTTAGCGGGGCATTTAGCCCGTCCTGAGTTCTGAGTTTTGGAAGCACCCAAAGATGGAGAAAACTCCGAACTTTTGCCTCCGAAAACTCTAACTCCTGTACAGACGCGATTAATCGCGTCTCTAACTCAGCACTCAGTGAAAAGTCAAAGCAGTGATTTTTGCCTAGATGCCCAAAGGGGGCGAGACAAAGCCATCTAAACTTCAAAGACTCAAAACTTTTTTAAGCTGATGCGGTAACTTTGTTATTGATGTAATCTACTGCGTCTTGAACCGTTAAAATCTGCTCGGCAGCTTCGTCGGGAATTTCGATATCAAATTCTTCTTCCAAGGCCATCACCAGTTCAACGGTATCCAAGGAATCTGCTCCTAGATCGTCCATAAATTTGGACTGAGGAGTGATTTTGTCAGCATCTTCGACACTCAATTGTTCGGCGACGATTTTTTTGACCTTATCAAAAAGTTCCGTTTGGCTCATAAATAATAAAAGTCCTTAACCAGTTGCTAGGTTCTGCTCTTTACGGGAAACATTGTTTTGAGCATATACATCTTATCGTCAAGCGCGATCGCCCGTATACTACTAAGGGTTTTTCTGTTAGAAAATCTCTCCCCTTACTCAAAAGAATCGGGTAAGTTTTCTTAGAATTGGGTATAGGAGCGGACTATGCCATTGCCAACAGTATGTAAATGTTTCGGTTGTCCAATTATTGCTAACTTTTTTTACAATGTCTCGGTCAGTATTTACAGCCTTGCAAGCAATCAGAATATATAGACGCTGCGGCTTTGAACCTAGACGGTTAAAGAAACGGTGAACGCCAAACATCAGAGCTTAGGTGCTAACAAGGAATAATAAAACAGTTATTGTTTTAGAGCGATCGCTCTAACCCAAACATACCTCTATGCTATCTCAGACACTTAAATATGCTTACTTCCCCGGTTGTGTTGCCCAAGGGGCCTGTCGGGAACTTTACCAGTCAACTCAAGCGCTTACCCAAGCACTGGGCATTGAACTAGTTGAACTTAAAAAAGCTGCTTGCTGCGGATCTGGGACATTTAAAGAAGATTCTAAACTGCTAGAAGATACAGTCAACGCCAGAAATATTGCCCTAGCAGAAGAATTAAATTTGCCCTTACTTACCCATTGCAGCACTTGTCAAGGTGTTATTGGTCATGTGAATGAACACCTGAAAGAATGTAAGACTTCTGACCCTGCGTACATTCAACAGGTTAATGGCTTGCTGGATAAAGAAGGCTGTTCGCCTTATCGCGGCAGTACCGACGTTAAACATCTTCTCTACGCCCTAGTAACAGATTACGGTTTAGAGGAAATTACCAAACGTGTCACCCGGAAGTTAACTGGATTAAAATGCGCGGCTTTTTATGGCTGTTATCTCCTCCGCGCCCAAAAATCTATGCCCTATGATGACCCCTTCCAACCGGAAGCGATGGAAAATATGTTTCGGGCGGTGGGTGCAACACCAATTTATTACCGAGGTCGGACACAATGTTGTGGTTGGCCCCTAGCTAGTTATGCCACTACCCAATCTTTCAAGATGGCGGGGATGCATATTCAGGACGCTTTGACATCCGGTGCTGACTGTATAGTTACACCTTGTCCTCTGTGCCACTTAAATTTAGATTCGCGTCAGCCAGAGGTGGAAAAGGTGATTGAGCAAAAATTAGGTTTACCAGTGCTGCATTTACCCCAGTTGATTGCTTTGGCACTTGGGGTTAGTCCAAAAGAACTGGGTTTAGAACGCCACGTTATTTCCACAAAGCCAGTGTTGGAAAAATTAGGATTTTAGTTTCTCAACTGGACATTTCGAGTTCAAAGGCTCAACTTCCGAGTTCAAAGGCTCAACTTCCGAGTTCAAAGGCTCAACTTCCGGTAAATTAATATAAACTATGTCTCCGACGGGGTACGTCTACGCACTTTTAATTTCATCCTTTTGCCCAATTAAGTGCAAGAAAGCAAAAGAAGGCAAAAGTAAAAAGACAAAACAGAACTTATTAAACCTCATCTAAGTTGAGAACCGTAGTTTTTGCCCTCACCCTAAATCCCTCTCCCAGATATGGGAGAGGGACTTTGAAATTCTGGCTCCCCGAATCCCATATCTGGGGGATAGGTTGGGGGATGAGGGCAAATCCTTTTCATCACCGAAGAACTACAGGTTTCAAGATAGACGCGGTTTAAGTCTTTCTTCTCTTTTTACTTTTATCTTTTAACTTACTAGTTCCTATTAATCATTGCTATCTTTGAACTTACGTTGCAATTGTTTTAGCGATTGATACATATCTGGCAGGCGACCATAAACAGCACATACCTTGAGATATAGTTTGTAAGGAAGGGCTGGAGTTCCGCAGACAACTTCTCCTGGTGCAACATCGCTGTGAATTCCAGTTTGAGCAGATGTCATTGCCCCATCTCCCATCTTCACTTGATTAACTATTCCTGTTTGTCCAGCTAAAATAACGCGATTTCCCAGTTGAACACCTCCCGCCATGCCAACCTGACCTGCGATCGCACAGCCAGAACCAATTTTGCAACCGTGACCTATTTGCACTAAACTATCAATTACTGTATTGCGACCTACCCGTGTTTCTCCGACGGCTGGGCGGTCAATGCCAGTGTTGCAGCCAACTTCCACGCCATCTTCTAAGACTGTATAGCCGGATTGTTCCATTTTGAACCAACCAGTACGGGTAGGAACAAAACCAAAGCCTTCTGCACCGATGACAGCACCACTGTGAATCACACAATCTGTACCGATGCGGGTGCGTTCGTGGATGGTACAGTTGGCGTGTAAGGTGGTGCGATCGCCTATTTTGGCATCTGGATAAATCACCACGTTGGGATGAATAATTGCGCCATTGCCAATTTCTACCCCTTGTTGAATCACAGCATGGGGGCCAATGTAAACATCATTACCAACTTTTGCCGTAGAGTGAATCACAGCAGTAGGATGAATTTCTGGAATGGGGCGATATGGTTGGTAAAAAAGTGCGATCGCTTTGGCAAACAACAATCGCGGATCTGAAGTCGCTATCCAGACAATACCGCTCTCTTGTGCAAGCACCTGTAATTTTTCGTCCTGGGGCAAAATTAAAGCACTAGCATTAGTCTTACCAATAAAAGACCCAAATTTTGCCCCTTCTATGTAGCTGAGAGTACCGTTGCTAGCTTCATCAATAGCTGCTACCCCTGTAATTTCTGGGTCATGGTCTGGGTTGCTAGTCAAACTATGATTGGTAGCGGCATCACCAAATTGGCACAGAATTTCGCTGAATTTCATTGTTGGATGTATTCAAAATTGATCTACAATGGCAAGACAATTTTCCCTCTTTATGCTCCATTACGGTTCAGTTAGCGTCAAAAACTATAGTTGGGTTTCGTTCCTCAAACGCCACTTGCTTCTCCTGTCGGAGACGCTGCGCGAACAAGTCGGGAAACCCGCCCAACGCAGTGGCTCCCCAACCTACGATTCTCCTTAACTAAACCGTAATTACGAATTACGAATTAGTTCCCATTGCCACGCCTGCTAAATACCCCGTTGTCCAAGCACTTTGGAAGTTAAACCCACCGGTAACACCATCAATATCTAAGATTTCTCCGGCAAAATAAAGGCCAGGAACTAACCTACTTTCCATCGTCTTAAAGTTGACTTCTTTGAGGTTGACGCCGCCACAGGTAACAAATTCTTCTTTGAAGGCTCCTTTGCCGTTGATTAAGTATTGTCCTTGTGTAAGTTCTTGCACAAGTTGATTTAAGGTTTTATTAGATATTTCTGCCCAACGGTCTTCTGTAGTAATGCCTGCACGGGCAATGATATATTGCCAGAGACGATGGGGTAGGTCAACGCCGCGATGCAATGCGATCGCTTTCTTTCCCCATTCATCTTTAACTGCTAAAACTTTTTCTCGCACAAGTTCATGTTGCAATTGGGGCAGCCAATTAATTAATAATGTGGCTTGATAGCGGCTTTGGTGCAGAACTCTCGCACCCCAAGCAGAAAGCTTCAGAACTGCGGGGCCACTCAAACCCCAATGGGTAATTAGCAATGGGCCTGTTTGTTGTAATTGGGATTTTCCGCCCAAAGATAACCGCAATTGCACAGGGTTAACGCTAACTCCAGCTAAAGCCCGCAATTGAGGAGCGGTAATGTTAAAGGTAAATAGAGAGGGTACTGGCGGTTCTATTTGATGACCTAATTCTTTGACAATTTTATAACCTACAAGGCTGCTGCCGGTCGCAAGAAGTAAGCGATCGCATTTAATCGGATCTCCCGACTTCAGAAGAATATCAAACCCTCCATCTGCTGCGGTCACTGAAGTTACGTGTGTACCGATACGGAGTTTGACTCCAGATGTCGCCACCGCTTTTATCAGACATTCCACAATGGTTTCTGAAGTATTGGTGACAGGAAACATCCGGCCATCGGCTTCAGTTTTTAGATAGACTCCAGCAGCAGCAAACCAAGCTACTGTGTCTTGAGGCCCAAACCGAGTCAAAGCACCCCGCAAAGCTTTTGCACCTCTAGGGTAATTTTGCACTAACTCTTCAGAGTCAAAGCAAGCGTGAGTAACGTTGCAGCGTCCGCCACCAGAAATTAGCACTTTCGCTAGAGGTTGACGACTGGCTTCGAGTAATGTAACTTGGGCATCAGGATTGGCTTTAGCACAAGCGATCGCACCAAAAAATCCTGCTGCTCCACCCCCAATAACTACGATTCGTAACGGTAGCAAGTTCTAAAATTTCTCAATAGCACGTACTTTACTAGGCTAGCCGTTATTTTCATTATTCAACTAGTTCAAATTGATCTTTTGTGGCACCACAAGTCGGACATACCCAATCATCTGGTATATTTTCAAAGGCTGTTCCCGGCGCTATATCGCTATCTGGATCGCCTATTTCTGGGTCATATTCATAGGCGCAAACAGTACATATATATTTTGCCATGTTCGTTTCCTCTAATAAATTGTTGGCTTTGCTTCAGTATTAAATACTTCTGGTAGTTAGTCAAAATAGGCTTAGTCATTAGTCATTAATCCAAGAGAAACCACGCTCACGCAACGGTAAAGCTCAGAGCATCCCTTGGGACATGGTTTGAATTAGTTTGATATCATTAGTTTTTTTCGCCCAGGAGTGGCGCGGTATATACCAAAAATTCTTGTATCTTAGACAAATGACAAATGACAAATGACTAAAAACGCCACCAAGTCCTTTGGACGTAACTGATAATTGCGATCGCGATCGCCCCTAGTAGCAGTAGCCAAATTATTCCACCTGGAATAAAAGTGAGAATACCAAAACCTCTCAGTACCCAGACGGCTACACTAATGCCGAGAAGGATACCGAAAATCTGGATTAATCTACGATTTAAAGAAGATTGACTCACCTACTTTTCCTCTCAACTCAACAGAGATTACACTTGATATTGACAATAAAATATGAAATTACGATGAAGTTACAGTTTCATCAGAAATAACACGTAAAAATCGAGATATGCTATCCAAACTTGGGGTAAGGTGCTTGAGATTAGGTTGTATTTGTGCCATTCTAGCTGTTAAGAACTTAGTTTTTAATTTATAAATACCGCTATTATCAAGTCTACTTAAATATTGATTGTGTTAATTGTGATAAGAACTACAGTTTTTCCAGTAATATAACTGAAATAATTACCAAAAAGTCTCTGTTACTGTAAAGCATAGGCATTACACTGTAACTAAAATTTAATGGGTTGGATCTAAATCAAGTTTTATGGCTTGTAGTTTCAGCTCTATTTAGGTGGATGAGTTGAGGAGTAACTAAAATCATTATGTCTGTGTCTCATATCTCAGACTCAATTATTGCAGGTTCAGATATGGCTTGGAGTCAAGACAAGCAAAATTTGCTGGTACAGGGTGAAATTTTAATAGAAACGCGATCGCACAAAACCTGGGGTGGCGCGGTGACAGCTTGGATGTATGTGCCGATGGTGCGATCGCAAGTCTGGCAGCAATTAACTGATTACCCCCGGTGGGTGCAATATTTTCCCGATATCACTAAAAGCGAGATATTACACAAAGGGGAAGTCAAACGCCTATATCAAGCAGCACAAAAAGCCTTTTTCTTTTTCACAGCTAAAGTTGAAATTTACCTCAACGTTGTAGAAGTGCTGGGGCAACAAATCCAATTTCGCATGGAAAAAGGGACTTTTGAGGATTTTAACGCCAATTTAGAACTAAAAGATTGCGGTAACGGCACGATGCTTGCTTATACTGTGCAAGCTACACCTCTGATTCCAATTCCATCAGTGTTCATTCAACAAGCAATGAACTTTGAGTTGCCTGCAAATATGCGTAAAATGCGACAAGTACTTTGTAAGGGTCAAAATAATTCGTAATTATTACCCACGGATGAATCCGCTCGCTCTGACTATTAAAGACGCTTTCCTAAAAAGGGAAAGCTTCTTGTTGATTGCTAGTGCACGGGGATTATGGTGTAACTATAAAGTCAGTGGGGCCTGCGTTTAACTCGCCAACCCTTACCAATTACTTTGGCTTAAAGTTCCAGCGTTAATTGCGTTTCGCAGATTGAGAGGTGTATAAAGATGCCAGAGCAAACTGAATCCAAAAGACCAATGCGACCTGAACCAACTTCCTTTATGACAGGACTATTTCTGTGGACAGAGTGGGGGATGGAATGGATTCTATACATCCTCCGTCAGATGGCGCTCTTCGAGATTTTGGATATTCTCGGCAAGCTGAGTATTCTTGTGGGTGTCATCTTTTTTGTCTGCGAAGCAGAAGACCGTAAAGAACAAAAACACCTTGAGGCTTGGAGAGCGATCGCCTCTATGCGGAATCAGCCAGGAAATGGTGGCAGAATAGATGCTCTTCAAAGTTTGAACAAGGACAAGGTTGCCTTGATGGGGATTGAAGTTCAAAGAGCGTATTTATCACTAATAAATCTTCAAGAAGCTAATCTTCAAGAAGCCAACTTCTCTGGTTCTGCTCTTTTCCAAGCAAACTTTGAAAAGGCTATTTTGTATAAAGCCATTTTTGGGTGTATCAGTCAGACAGCACTTGATAGGAAATGTACCGATCTCTACAAAGCTAATTTTCAGGCAGCTAATTTGAGTAATGCTTATCTGAGTGGTGATTTGAGAAACACAAGCTTTGTTGATGCAAGCCTCTTGAATGCCCAATTGGTAAAAGTAAACCTTCAAGGAGCTAATCTTGATCGAGCCGATCTTAAAGGCACACACCTTGAATGTGTTGAAGGTTTAACACCTGAGCAGATCAAACATGCGAAGAACTGGCAGGATGCCCATTATGACGATAAAATTTCCCAGGCATTGGGTTTACCAGCCAAGTCAAAAGTTAATTGTTCAGTTTTACAACTTAATTCCTCTACTAATCGCTTAGAAGAGTCTGTTAGATAAACAGTACCGATTGCCCCATCACTAGTTATCTTAAAATAACGTGAGCTTTCAACGAACGGCATTCGTTGGAAGCTCACCTTCAATTAGGTGCTAAACACCTCAATAGGTAAGCGACTAAAAGAAAGACGCTCATTTTGCACATCTACAAAGATAGTGTTGCCATCGGTAAATTCACCGCGCAAGATGGCTTTAGCGATTTGAGTTTCTAACTCTCGCTGAATCGCCCGCTTCAGTGGACGTGCCCCATAAACTGGGTCATACCCTACTTCTGCTAAAAAGTCAAGTGCAGCATCCGAGAGCTTGAGGGATATTTTGCGATCGCTCAATCTTTGCCGCAATCTTTCCACTTGCAATAGCACAATATGCCGCAATTCTTTCTTATCTAAACCGTGGAAGATGATGATTTCGTCAAGTCGATTTAGGAACTCTGGACGGAAACTATTCCGCATTGCTTCCATTACTCGACGGCGCATTTCGTCGTAGTGGGTGTTATCTCCGGCGACATCTAGAATATACTGCGAACCAATGTTGCTGGTCATGATGATAATAGCGTTTTTGAAGTCCACCTTATGACCTTGGGCATCAGTTACGCGACCATCATCGAGAATTTGCAAGAAGATATTAAATACATCGGGGTGTGCTTTCTCGATTTCATCGAAAAGAATCACTGAATAAGGACGGCGACGAATTGCTTCTGTAAGTTGTCCGCCTTCTTCATAACCCACGTATCCTGGAGGCGCACCGATTAAGCGAGAGACGGCGTGTTTCTCCATATACTCAGACATATCAATTCGCACCAGCGCATCTTCGCTATCGAACATATAGGCCGCCAGCGCTTTCGCTAACTCGGTTTTACCCACACCTGTAGGCCCAAGGAAAATAAAGCTAGCAATGGGACGATTGGGATCAGCTAGTCCAGCCCGCGATCGCTGAATAGCATCGGCTACAGCTGTGACTGCTTCTTCTTGTCCAACCACGCGGCGGTGCAGTTCATCTTCTAAATGCAGCAGTTTTTCTTTCTCTGATTCCACCAACTTGCTGATGGGAATTCCTGTCCATTTAGAAATAATTTCGGCAATATCACCTTCGGTGACTTCTTCCCGTAATAGTGATTTACCACTTCTTTGAGTGTTTGCCAATTCAGCTTCTACTGCTTCCAATTGACGATGCAAACTGGTTAAAGTGCCGTATTTCAACTCCGCAGCGCGGTTAAGGTCGTAGTCGCGTTCTGCTTGCTGAATCTCTAAATTGACCTGTTCAATCTCTTTTTTAACAGACTGAATTTTGTCAATGATATCTTTTTCAGACTGCCATTGAGTATTCAGTGTTTTTTGTTCTTCTTTGAGATCGGCAATTTCTTTTTCCAGTCTTCCTAGACGTTCACGAGAAGCTGCATCGCTTTCTTTTTGCAGTGAAAGCTTCTCCATTTCCAATTGCAGAATTTTGCGATCGATTTCGTCGAGTTCTTCTGGTTTGGAGGTAATCTCCATTTTTAATCTCGCGGCGGCTTCATCTACCAAGTCAATGGCTTTATCAGGGAGGAAGCGATCGCTAATATAACGACTCGACAATACGGCGGCGGCAACTAAAGCACTATCAGAAATCTTCACCCCGTGGTGGTTTTCATAACGTTCTCTCAACCCGCGCAGAATTGAAATACTATCTTCTACACTAGGTTGATCCACATAAACTTGCTGGAAACGTCTTTCTAGTGCGGCATCTTTTTCGATATGTTTGCGGTATTCATCCAGGGTTGTCGCCCCAATACAGCGCAATTCACCCCGCGCCAACATTGGTTTTAACAAGTTACCCGCATCCATCGCACCTTGGGTTGCACCAGCGCCAACAACGGTGTGAATTTCATCAATAAATAAAACAATATTGCCGCCAGATTCAGTAACTTCTTTTAATACTGCTTTCAGGCGTTCTTCAAATTCACCCCGGAATTTTGCCCCTGCAATCAAAGCACCCATATCTAAAGAAATCAACTTACGGTCTTTGAGGGATTGGGGTACATCACCTGCAATAATGCGCTGTGCTAATCCTTCGGCGATCGCAGTTTTACCAACACCCGGTTCACCAATTAGCACAGGATTATTCTTGGTACGGCGAGAGAGAATTTGCACAGTGCGACGAATCTCATCATCCCGCCCAATCACTGGATCGAGTTGACCTTTACGTGCAGCTTCTGTAAGGTCACGCCCGTATTTTTCCAGTGCTTCGTATTTGCCTTCTGGATTTTGGTCGGTCACTTTTTGACTCCCACGAATTTGTTTAATAATATTTTTTAGCTTGCCTTCGTCTAAACCAAATTCTTGGAATAAACCTTTGCCAAAACGGTCATCTTTAGCGTAAGCCAACAATAAGTGTTCAATTGAAATATATTCGTCTTCAAACTCTTTGCGATATCCGTCTGCCCGGTCTAAAAGTGTATCTAAGCTACGTCCCAAGTAGACAGAACTGCTAGTACCGGATACTTTCGGCTGACGTTGGAAAAATTGTTCAGTGCGATCGCGCAGTTTTTGAAGATTAACACCTGCCTTGGTAAGAATGCCAGTTGCTAGACCATCTTGTTCTAACAGCGCTTTCATCAGGTGTTCACTTTCTATCTGCTGCTGTTGATATTGTTTCACAATATCCGGGGTATGGGCGATCGCTTCCCAGGCTTTTTCTGTAAATTGATTTGGATTAGTTGGTTGCATAGGCTTTTTTGAGGAACGTAGACGCCCAACCACGAGACAATGCTGCCCAGAGTTATCTGAGTGCCGACTTCCGACATAATCGCCCGGAGGCAGCTTGTCTTCAGATATCAGAACTTTGGGGGAACACTTTTTGGGCAAAGTGTCCGTCGCATACAGAACAAGAATCAGTTTTGTTCTGATATCGTCATTGTAAAAACATGGAGGCGACTAGCTGGATCGGTCTTTACATCTTTATAGGGTAGTAGTATTACCGCTCGTGGAAAAAAACATTCATTATTTGTACTTTCTAAGCAGTCGTGAGATGTTTGAGGCAATGAACTAGGCGATCGCCTTAAATGGTGTCAAGCCCATCTTTACTTTCACGCCTGTATTCCGTAAAACAGTCGAGCGACACTGTAAGTATAATTGCTTCATTGATCTAACGAGCATAGTTCTCGTCCCACATTCCATTTGCTTACAGCTTCGGAGAAAATCATGTTACTTGATAATTTTCGCCGCCAGTTGCGTCAAGAAGCGCAACTATGGCAGGATGAAGGACTTATTGATGCCGATTTTTACCAAATACTTGCACAAAGGTATCAATTTAATAATCTAGAAACTGCCGCTCGCGATCGCTTCGTTTTTATCTTGATCGCTGTGGGTGCAACATTGTTAGGCTTAGGTGTAATTACTTTTGTAGCTGCCAACTGGCAAGCTTTGAATAGAGAAGCCAAGTTAACACTACTGTTAAGTTTATTCCTGACAACTAATATTGCTGGTTTTATTTTGTGGAGACAACCTGCAAGCAATAATATTTCCCCAAGAAGCCGAAAACGCCGCCAACAGGTCTTCGGAGAAGGCTTGCTACTTTTAGGTGCGTTGACGATCGGCGCAAATATAGCGCTGTTGGCGCAAATGTTCCATATTAGCGGTTCAAGTTACGAACTGTTCTTAATTTGGGGATTGGCTGTTTTGCTAATGGCTTACAGTCTGCGCTTGGCTTCCTTGGGGATGCTTGCCCTGATTCTAGTGCTAATCGGGTATTCGATAGGATTATTTGATGGGTACTTTGCACAAAATGAGTTGACATGGGCGCGGCTGGTAATACAACATCTGCCCCTACTCTTAGGTGTAGTGTTTGTACCTCTAGCTTACTGGTGTCGTTCCCGTTGGATTTTTAGAATTGCGGCGATCGCATTTGTTACATCCTGGCAATTTCATCTCCAGTCGCTGCAAGTTCTGACATATAGAGATGCTCCACCTTGGATTGCTATAGCCGCCTTTGCCCTCCCCCCAGCATTATTGTGGAGTTATGATGACTTACTATTTTGGCGAGTTTCTTCCAGGCTATTTCAGCCCTTTGCCAGGACTCTAGCTAAGGTGTTTTTCAGCATCACGTTTTACTACCTGTCTTTCCGTTGGTTATGGTCAAATCCATCTGTTGGTTATTACACTGAATTTCAAAATAATCACTTAGCAACTTCGCTACCCTTTATTGATGTGGTAATTTTCACAGTTTTAGCTCTATGGCAATGGTGGCATTTGCTACGATCAACAGGCAACAGGGAACGCCATGGAATAGATTTCAAGACAATCTTTATTGGCAGCTTGATTGTCATAACTACTTTATTAATCTTCGTTCATCAAGCTATCACTCCGATTCCAGGCATTCCCATATTTGCTTTTAATGTCCTTTTAGCAGTGTTAGGGTTTGAACTAATTCGGGAAGCGCTGGAGTTAGGACAACGACGCGATTTTTGGGGTGGAGTAATATTATTAACACTACAAATTATCAGCCGAACGCTAGAGTACGACACCGCTTTACTCTTCAAATCTTTAATTTTTGTTTTGTGCGGTATTGCTGTAATTTTTGCTGGATTGTGGTTTGAACGTTATTTGTCATCTTTACCAGTTTTATCAACTTCTGATAATAATCGGTCATAATACAAATTCTCTGCAAAAAAAGCACTAATTACCTGAACCATATCTTCCTTTGCATCTTTGACGGTTCGTTTAATAAATATCAAGTGCATCTTTATGCAAAATTTGTGTAAAAAATTTATGAATTTAAAAAAGCCGCTCATTCAATAGTTAAAACTCATTTTTCAGATTATCCCCTATGGAAACTAATCAAGCATTACCTTTGCAAAATGAACCTTCAGAAAAGCCTATAGATATTTGGCGGTTTGTAGTTCCCCTGCTAATTCAAACAGCGATCATCTTAGCAGTACCAGCCCAATCAGTTTACACATTTGTTACAGGTAAAACAGCTATTTTGCAAACTCTACCTGTAGATCCTTACGATTTGCTGCGCGGTTACTCTGTGACGCTAAATTATCAAATTTCTCGCATAGATAATTTAAAAAAACTTCCCGGTTGGGGAGATTTGGTGAAGCAAAATCCTGTTCCCGACAAACGAGGCGAGCCTTTGGCTCAGGGAACCAACTTGTATATAATTTTGGAAGAGCAAAAATCCTCTGGTGGAATTCCTCAAGCTTGGAAACCTGTGCGCGTAAGTGGACAATTCCCAACTTCTCTAGCTGCAAATCAGATAGCCTTAAAAGGTCAATATAGTGCCTATAATTTGATTACTTATGGCTTAGAAACTTACTACATCCCAGAGGATCAACGGAACGATATTAACAACGATATCTCTAAAGCCCGATCAATCAAACCAGGACAGCCGCAACCGATAGTAGTGGAAGTGAAAGTGAATGCACAAGGTAAAGCTATACCTATAAATATGTGGGTACGCGATCGCAAATATCATTTTTAATTCTCAGCAGTGCAAGGTGTTGTTAAACTCCATCTACTTTCAAGTCAATGGTACAAAACCATCTCCATATGTCCTTATTCCCCTGCCCCCACACAGAGTTACCATAATTCCAGGTCGCCTAGTGGATGCTAAAAATGATTGACCCCTACGACTTTGAAGATGATGACTTTGATTTTGAGGATGAAGATTTCTTGAAAATAAAACCCATCAGCCAAATGACTGAAGGGGAAAAGCTACAGAGGTTTAAGCGGTTCTTCGACAGCAGTAGCCGTGCGATGTTGCAAGATTGTCTATTTCGCATTGTCGATTACGAAGATGGTACGGGTACGTTAGAAATACTTTGCCCTAACGAAGTCGTAAGGCAACGACTTTCCAAGAAAAAGCGCAAAATTACCAACAACATCAACACCTGCTGGAGCCATATCAGATGGTTTTCGCTATGTGTCCAGCAAGATAATGAGTTGCATTGCCAGAAGTTTACCCGTAATGGTGATTTAGTGACATCTTAATTGGGGACTGGGGACTGGGAGATGAGGGAGCAGGAGGAGTAGGGGGAGTAAGTAGGGGAAGAATAACAATGTCCTATGCCCCATGACAAATGACAAATGACTAATTACTAATAACAAATGACTAAAAAACAGAAATTTCCTTACTTAGTTGGTTCTAAGTGGACAGCACAGCAAAAAGTTGATGGCTGGCGGCACTTTCAAGTAGTCAATCGTAAAAATCAGGCTAACTGGGTTTACGCCGAAATGGTTGCTGCTTGTGATCCTAAAGTCCGTTTCTGGATAAATGCCAAATTATTACAAGATAACTCCCAGTGGCAAGCTGGCTGGCAAACATTACAGGAAATCCACGGACTTGAAACTGAGGTGTCCTGATTTGCCTCGTTCTCAGTCATAGATTGGGAATACCTATTAGTGGGCTGCTGCCTCCTTGACTGACGGCAGCAGCCGAAAGATTTTAATAAAATTAGACAATATCTAGGAATTTAATAATTTTTTACAAACCCACAGTAACTTACTCTCAAGCAGCAATTAAATAGTTGTGACTACCCACTGAAAACTGGCAATTTCTCTGCGATACCTTCGGTGAGCTACGCTAACGCAAATTTCAGTAATATTTCAAGCATAAGGCTGCATATACCTCTCTTTACTCTTGACCCAGCGCCCCAATGCCTTGAAAACACGTTGTCCGACCATCAGCTAATTCTACGAAAAGCATTCAAAAAAGCCGATTTTAGCTTTTTGTATTTTGTAACTATTTTTATAAAAATAAGTAATAAAAACTTTTTATTGTCTGTTTTTAAAGCTAATAAAGTCTTTAAGGCCAACAAAACCCCAAATAAATATAATTTTGATTTAATTCATCGGATAAGACCGTTTTCCAAATTAAGAGCCACTTTCTTTTCTATGTAATTTGCCCAATAATGACATTCACAGACCTCACGCATCGCCATCTCAGGACAGGTGAAGGCAAATGTTTGAGCCACAAGTTTGACAAGAAGCTATAAGAGGCAAATAAAAGTGAAACTAGCAGTCTACGGAAAAGGTGGTATCGGTAAATCCACAACTAGCTGTAACATATCAGTCGCCCTAGCTAAACGTGGCAAGAAAGTGCTGCAAATTGGTTGCGACCCCAAACATGACAGTACCTTTACCCTGACTGGGTTTTTGATTCCGACAATTATCGACACCCTCCAAGAAAAGGACTACCACTACGAAGATGTCTGGCCGGAAGATGTAATTTACAAAGGCTACGGCGGTGTTGATTGCGTAGAAGCTGGTGGCCCACCTGCGGGTGCTGGATGCGGCGGCTATGTAGTCGGTGAAACCGTGAAATTACTTAAAGAACTCAACGCCTTTGATGAATACGATGTAATTCTCTTTGACGTTCTGGGTGACGTAGTTTGCGGTGGTTTTGCAGCACCACTCAACTATGCAGATTACTGCCTGATTGTTACAGACAACGGCTTTGATGCTTTGTTTGCAGCTAATCGGATTGCGGCTTCAGTCCGTGAAAAAGCACGAACTCACCCACTGCGTTTAGCTGGGTTAATTGGCAATCGCACCTCCAAGCGCGACTTGATTGAAAAATATATAGAAGCTGTGCCAATGCCAGTTCTAGAAGTTTTACCTTTAATTGAAGATATCCGTGTTTCCCGTGTGAAAGGTAAGACTTTGTTTGAAATGGCAGAGCAAGATCCTTCCCTAGACTACGTTTGTGATTACTATCTCAACATCGCTGACCAAATTCTGGCGCGTCCAGAAGGTGTTGTGCCTAACGACACACCAGATCGTGAGTTGTTCTCTTTGTTATCCGATTTTTATCTAAATCCGGGAAAACCCCAGGTTCCTAATTCAGAAGAGGAACTAGACTTGATGATTGTATAAATCACCAAGTTCTCAGGATGAGGGACAATAATATGGCATTCTTTCACAGCTTTACAGACTCATTAAAGCAAAAGTGGTTGCAATTTTTCCAGAACAATCGGGACTGGATTACGCTGCACATGCAAGTGGAATCGGTGTACACACCTGATGGCGGGAAGCGACCACCTTCTTACCTCATCCTGGGAGTAGTTAACGCCCTAGAGCCAAAGCTAGCACAGTTAATGTTGCCCTTTGCCAAACTCAATCCTGATGCTGATACTCTGATTGAAGTGCTGGATTTGCATTTTGACCCAGATTTTGCTCTCGGTAATCGCTTCCTCAACCCAGAAGTAGAGAGATTCGTAGAAGAAGCAGCAGCTGTCATTGAGGAAAAGCCTGAAGAAGAAACATTGACACATTCTCATACAAATGGCTTTGCGGCGGTGGCGGTAGTTCAAGAGTTCACAATCGTGGATTCTGATGAGCAAAGCCTAGAAATCAGCGAGTTAGATGAAACCGAAGATGCCTTTGGCGATATTTCCTTATCCGATGGAGACGACTCAAAAGATGAGTCTCTGGAAATCTCTAGTTTAGAAGCAGATGAGTTTGGGGAAATTGCCTTCGATACAACAGCTGTAATGGAAGTAAAGCTGGATGAAGACGAGGCGCTTGAAGATAGTCCACTAGATGAGAATGCGTTTAAAGACGTGTTGTCAGATGTCTGGAGTGATGAAACAGCTTTACAAAAGGCTGAAGAAAATAACGATTTTTTGGGGGAAGAACTGCCAGCAGGCGTTTTTGATGAATCAGAAATTGCCCGTCTCTTCCCCAACACTTAATTATTGCCGTTCCTCGCAATTTTAAGTTTTAGATTTGGGGTTTTGGATTAGGAATTAGGGAAATTGTCATCAGACAGAGCATACTTTTGTTGTCCCAGTCTTCAATCCAAAATTATCAATCTAAAATCTAAAATTGGTTGACCTGCCATTAAATATCAAGGGGAGAAAAAACCAAAATGACTGTCGCTCAACAACCAGAAGCTTTAAGCTTTGAATGTGAAACTGGAAATTACCATACCTTTTGCCCAATTAGCTGCGTGGCGTGGTTATACCAAAAAATTGAAGATAGCTTCTTTTTAGTGATTGGGACAAAAACTTGTGGCTACTTCCTGCAAAATGCGATGGGGGTGATGATTTTTGCTGAACCCCGCTATGCAATGGCAGAGTTGGAAGAGGGCGATATTTCAGCACAACTGAATGATTATGAAGAGTTAAAGCGGTTGTGCTTGCAGATTAAACGCGATCGCAATCCTAGTGTAATTGTCTGGATTGGCACTTGCACTACCGAAATTATTAAAACAGATTTGGAAGGTTTAGCACCAAAACTGGAATCCGAAATCGGAATTCCCATCGTTGTAGCGCGTGCAAATGGTCTAGATTACGCCTTCACCCAAGGAGAAGACACTGTATTAGCAGCAATGGCTAACCGTTGTCCTGATAAGGCTCCGGTGGCGGAAACAGAAAAAAGTGAACGCAATGCGATCGCTAAATTGCTCAACTTCGGCAAAAAGAAAGAAGATGTCGCCCAAGATGAATCTGAGTACGTAGATCATCCACCCTTAGTTCTCTTTGGCTCCCTTCCCGACCCCGTAGTTACTCAGTTAACCTTGGAACTGAAGAAACAAGGCATCAAAGTTTCCGGCTGGCTACCCGCCAAGCGCTTCACAGAACTGCCAGTGCTGGAAGAAGGGTATTATGTCGCTGGTGTCAACCCCTTCCTTAGCCGCACAGCTACCACCTTAATGCGCCGCCGCAAATGTAAACTTATTGGCGCACCCTTCCCCATTGGCCCCGATGGCACCCGCGCTTGGATTGAGAAAATCTGCTCGGTGTTCGGTATTACTCCCAAGGGTTTGGATGAACGGGAAGCACAAATTTGGGCAGGTTTGGAAGATTACGTGAAACTGATTCGCGGTAAGTCTGTATTCTTCATGGGTGATAATTTGCTGGAGATTTCCCAAGCAAGATTCTTAATCCGTTGTGGGATGACTGTTCACGAAATCGGCATTCCCTACATGGATAAGCGCTATCAAGCTGCTGAGTTGGCATTACTGGAGAAAACTTGTCAGGAAATGGATTCACCTCTGCCAAGGATTGTAGAGAAGCCGGATAATTACAATCAACTTCAGCGTATTTATGAGTTGAAACCAGATTTGGTAATTACTGGTATGGCTCACGCTAACCCATTGGAAGCACGCGGTATTAATACAAAGTGGTCTGTAGAGTTCACTTTTGCTCAAATTCACGGCTTTACAAATGCGCGTGACATATTAGAGTTGGTGACTCGTCCGTTGCGTCGGAATAATAATTTGAAAGATTTGGGTTGGGATAAGTTGGTAAAACAAGAAGCGAAGATTTAAATTTGGATTTGGATTGAGCAACAGTATATGATAAAGGCGAACTTTTTGGGTTCGCCTTTTTTTGTCTCACAGAGGTGCAAAGGAAGAGCTACTAAAAATAGTTACAATCAGGTGGGTATGGCTGAATAAACAGCATAATTGAGGAGGTGATGTGATGCCTGAAATTTGTCGTTTTTTAGGGATTATCATTACTATGTACTATAACGACCATCCGCCCCCTCATTTCCATGCCTAGTTCACATGGAAGGCTGTAACTCGAAAGGTTTGGATGGAATTATATACATTAATTCTGTACTGTCTGGTTTAATTTCTGTAGACGGAGTTAATTTAAGCCAGTCATGAAAACTGATTCCTAATTGGGATATTGCTTGCAATTCTATTTGGTAAGATTCAAAGCGGCAATTAGTTTCAATCATAGATTCCATTACTTCAAATACTTGGGGAAGACGTTTGTAAGCTTCTTGCTTTAAATCATCCTGACTCGGCCCAAACCAACCGGCTTGAACCTCAACGCGAGTTAAAATTGCCGCCGGTAGTGAATCTAACCATTTGTTAGGATCTTGTGCCATTTTAAATAAATTCTCTCGTTGCAGATCAAACACAGCGTTTTCATCTAAAGTTGGGTCAATCCGTTGGTAAATTCGTGTTAGTCTTCGCAAATCAATCTGACCTTTGAACTGAGGTTGTAAATATGCTCCTGGGTTAGAAGTGAGCAAAATGTCAATATATTTTTGAATACGAGAACGGATAACTCTAGCCCCTTCTTGGAAGCGGCGAAGTGCTGTATCGTGTTCTTCTAATTCTAAATAGCAACGTGCTTCAGCTAGGTAGGCTAAAGATAAAGTTAGCAAATACTCATCAGCAATTTGGCTTTTTTGCTCAATTTCGATATCTGTATATTCAGTATAAATATGCTCTGCTTCTAAAAAACGATTAATAGCTTGCAAAGCGCTGCTTCTACGATTTTCAGATTTAGTCATCGTGAAGGCATTAATTGCTAACTCAATTGCAGCACGAAAATTAGCATAGAAACTAAGGTCAATTTTGCGGTTGACTTTGTTCAATAGTTCTTCCGCCTGTTTTAAGCGTTTTTCTAGCTCCTTGAGACGCTGCGCTATTACAGCAAAGCCCATTACTGAAACACCTAGGTTAAGTACACTAGCAGCAGTAGTTACCTGCAAAATTCCTTGAGTTAGTTGCAGATTCTGCGCTATTTCCCCTAACTGATTTTCAATCCCACCTAAACGTCCATTGATATCGGCGAAGCCTTTCCCAGAAATAGCCGCATTAGCAACTGTTCCTATTAGATTTACTCCTGAAACAGCTATGTTACCTAAATTTGTTTGTTCAACTCCACTTAAACGTCCACTGACATCAGCTAATCCTTGACTTGTAGCAGTAGCATTTACCCCAGAAGCAACAAGATTTGCACCGGAGAAAACAAGGTTGAGTAAATTGTTAGAAGAACTAGTTGGCATTGGTGCTAAATCTCTTAACCAAGCAACAACTTGTTTCGTTACAGCATCCTGAATTACACCACCATTACGTACAAATATACCACTAGCTAATCCCTTTACAATGTGAGGGGCAAGTGCAAAAGTTAATGTAAGTGCATCCATAATCTTCTCCTATTTTGTAAAGCATTAGCAGCCTAATATTTTATAACAAGCCACTTATACGCAGAAAATTCCTGTTATTTACTCAGTATTCCCAATCTTAGTTGTAGTTTATGCAATAGCCATCGCTCTTTTTTAACCAGAAGATGCAGAGCGATCGCAGATACAATCATAAGTAAAAGACAAGCGAAAAGGTAAGGCTATTTAACCCTCGTACTCAAGTCTGGTTTGAGCATTTTGGCTGGAGTGAAGATGGTCTACGTATTGTCGGCAAAACATTGATGAACACAGTTTTATTGCTGCTGTGGCATGGTTACAAACTAATACAGGGGGAGAGCAATTACTTTTAAAAAGAGAAGTTGTATTTGATAGGTTTAATATTGAGTTTAAGCAAGCTGATGAACAAATTATTTTTACATAGCGTGGAGATAGCTAATTAGTTAATCACAGACACTTCTCACAACTTGCAAAAATCCCCCTCAAGAGTGGTGAGTAATGAGTGCTGTTAGCGGATAGCTAACGAAACTTGGAACTGTTTTGCCTCATGCCCAATACCCTAATTGCATACTTTTATGCGATCGCTTGTAGCCACACCAACCTAAACAACTACCCCTAGCAGGTTAAACTAGGTCTGGTAACAGCTGCTCCACCGTTCCTTATGAGGCTTTTATGGGAGCTAACCTCAAACAGATTGCCAATTATTTAGACAACCTTGGTTGGGACTACCGTTTTGATGATGAAGAAGACCGAATTATAACAGGTGTGGAGGCTGATAACCTAGAAGATTTCCTAATAGTTGTCCAACTGGATGAGGAAGGAAAATTTTTCCGGGTATTTGCCCCTCAAGTTATGGCAGGAATTCAAGACCATCCTCACAAGGGAATTATCCTACAGACAATGCTTGCCATTTCCTGGGAAACCAAAATGTTGCAATGGGAGTATGACCCATCTGATGGCGAAATTCGTGCCATTATTGAGTTTCCTTTAGAAGACTCGATTCTCACAGAAAAACAATTTCACCGTTGTCTGAGTGGGTTAATTCAGATTGTGGATAGCATAGCAATACCTCGCCTGAAAGAAGTTATGGCAACAGGTTTTGATCCGGGGAATATAGAACTTGGAGAAAGACTGTTACTCAGTATCCAAGAAGAAGCCCCAGGATTGCTAGATTTGTTAGAAAAGGCAATGGAAGCGCGAAAAAAGCGAGGAAGTTTTAAGGGTGAGTGAGACGGATCATCACTTAAATAGCTATACTCCAAAGTGATACCCTGACTATATAACTGAAATTTTCTGGGGCTGGATATTATGACATCCTATGCAACCTCCTCTGCCAAAGCGGAAATGAGTGAACTACGGCGGTTGAAAGGCTTACTACCGCCAGAATTACAGAGCTGGGTCACGGTTGAAGGCACAACTGAGGTCAATCCACCCCTGGTTCGTTGCGAAGAAATTGGTAAAGACCAGGTAGAAATTCAAATTGACTTGGTGAAATGGGATGCCCTCGCAATGGATCAGCGTAATCTGCTGTTCTGGCATGAAGTTGCTCGCGTTCAAAATGACACAATTCCTAAAGATGGTTGGGAAATGGCAGCACTAGCCATCGGTTTAGGTGGTGCTGTAGGCGAATTGTGGGTACAAGATGGATTGCTTCTGGTGTTAGCTTTGTCGCTGTGTGGTGTTTCAGGCTGGCGATTGTACCAAAAGAATAGTGGGGAAAAGCAATTAAAAGAGTTGATCAATGCTGATGAGAAAGCGATCGCTTTGGCAACTCGTTTTGGTTATAGCCTCCCCAATGCCTACAAGAGTCTAGGTAGTGCCTTGAAAACCCTGATTGACAATACTCCTAGTAAACGCCAACGGTCGAAATACGAAGCAAGGCTCTCTGCCCTTAAACGCAGTGCTAATAAGGCAAAAGCTAAATCCAAAACTTCAGACGAGGGCGCACTGTAACAACGAGAAATTAGGTTGGGTGGATATTGCCCATCCCACAAAATACCTAAATCAACGTGAGTTCGATGAACCTCTCCCTGCTTTGAACTAAAGTTCAAGTCTGCCCCTGTGCAACTCGGCTACGGTTTACACACATCTTTGTATAAAATCAAAATCGTTGAAGATCCCCCTAAATCCCCCGATAAATTGGGGGACTTTAAAGGGCTTTTGCCCCCCAATTTATCGGGGGGTTGGGGGGATAAAAAGCTTGTGGGGCAATGTTAAAAGACTTGTGTGTACACCGTAGCTCCAATTCGGAGAGAGACGGTTTTACCTATTAAAACCTTTTAGAGGTCTTTGGATTGGGCTAATTAGACGAGAATCAGTAAATCAAAAAGTTTTTTATATTTTTATAACCCTTACCACATCAGCATTTCAACTAAATACCCGTTTCAGCACCCCCTACGTATAAACACTAAGTTGCCAAAGATAGTCTATTATAACGACAGAATAACTTTGTAAAAAGTAAAGCTCACTTCCCAGGTAAATTCAATTATCAAATAAGGTAGAAAACTACCCCATCTTGCCTTGTCTGTGACACGCTGTGCGAACGGCTGAAGATGGCGCTTTGTTCGAGATTCTACAGCCTGTTGGAAAACTTACTAAGTTGTCCTTCCAGAAAACAGGTAATCCCCGAAACTTCGGGCTGGTTTACGGACAATCCCAAAGCTGCAATGTTTAACTTCCCTGAACCTATCCCACTAATAATATTTTGTGAATCCAGATGTGGATAGTAGCGA